>NZ_FOIH01000018.1:0-124143 GCF_900111535.1 Pseudomonas sp. NFR09 | reverse complement strand
CATTTGCTGTCAAGTGATTATTTTCAGAAGTTTTCGAAGATTTCTTCAACAACTTCAACCACTTGCGCTTCCGATCTCTCGTTAGCGGGAGGCGAATTCTACAGCGTTACACGCTGCTGTCAACACCTCTTTTTCTCCGCTTTCGACCGAGAGGATCGAAACGTTAATAGAGCCAGACAACACTGCCCTATCAACTGCTTCTGGGCTTCGATGAACTGAAGCAAGTCGCTGTCGAATTCTGCGTAACTCTTTGTTTACCAAGGAGTTTTCCGTTTCGACTGCGCCGGAAGTGGGGCGAATTATAGACTTCCAGAATCTGCCGTCAACACCTTTTTTCATATTTCTGTCACACAGGTCAAAAAACTCCCAGAAACGCAAAAGCCGGCCCCGAGGGGCCGGCTTTCTGCACTACTTACAAACTAGGGAAAGCAAATTGCGAGGCTTCATGACTGGCCCGCTGCGGCCAACGCTGGGTAATCGCCTTGCGACGAGTATAGAAACGCACCCCATCCGGCCCGTAGGCATGCAGATCGCCAAACAGCGAACGCTTCCAGCCACCAAAACTGTGATACGCCACCGGCACAGGCAATGGAACATTCACCCCCACCATACCCACTTCAATCTCGTCACAGAACAGACGCGCCGCTTCACCGTCACGGGTGAAGATACACGTACCGTTACCGTATTCATGGTCGTTGATCAGTTGCATGGCCGCTTCCAGGCTATCCACCCGCACAACACACAACACCGGCCCAAAGATCTCTTCTTTGTAGATACGCATTTCAGGCGTCACATGATCAAACAGACTACCGCCCAGGAAGAAACCTTCTTCATGGCCCGCAACACTCAGTCCGCGCCCATCAACCACCAACCTGGCACCCGAAGAAACACCGTCTTCTATATAGCCACTGACCTTATCCCGCGCCTGGCCAGTCACCAGCGGCCCCATATCCAGGCCACAAGACGTCCCCGCCCCGATCTTCAGTGCCTTGACCTGCGGCACCAGCTTGGCGATCAACGCATCCGCCACTTGGTCGCCCACGCACACCGCCACCGAGATCGCCATGCAACGCTCACCGCAGGAACCGTATGCTGCACCCATCAGAGCGCTGACGGCGTTATCCAGATCCGCATCCGGCATCAGCACCGCGTGGTTCTTCGCCCCACCCAATGCCTGTACGCGCTTGCCACGCTTGGTTGCCTCGGAGTAGATGTATTCGGCAATCGGCGTCGAGCCCACGAAGCTAAGCGCCTTCACTTCCGGCGCCTCGATCAGCGCGTCCACCGCGCCCTTGTCACCGTGCACCACGCTGAGCACGCCTTTGGGCAGCCCGGCTTCCTGCAACAGTTGTGCAATCAGCAATGTCGAGCTCGGATCACGCTCCGATGGTTTCAGGATGAAACAGTTACCGCAGACGATCGCCAGCGGATACATCCACAGCGGCACCATTGCCGGGAAGTTGAACGGGGTAATACCGGCCACTACGCCCAGCGGCTGGAAATCCGACCATGCATCAATATTTGGTCCTACATTACGGCTGTACTCGCCCTTCAGAATCTCTGGTGCCGAACACGCGTACTCAACGTTCTCGATGCCACGCTTCAACTCACCGGCGGCATCTTCCAGCGTCTTGCCATGCTCTTCGCTGATCAGTTGCGAAATGCGCGCTTCGTTCTGTTCCAGCAATTGCTTGAAACGAAACATCACCTGGGCACGCTTGGCCGGCGGAGTATTACGCCACGCCGGGAACGCCGCCTTGGCTGCGTCGATCGCCTGCTGGATGGTTTCACGGCTGGCCAACGGCACTTGATGAATCACTTGGCCGGTCGACGGGTTGTACACGTCGGCACTACGGCCGGAATCATTGATCAACTCACCGTTGATCAAATGCTGGATAAGGCTCATGCGGGGCTCCTGAAAAGTTGTTCTATATAGAAGGAGAAATCAGTCGATCTTGTTCAGCACTTCGCCGACCGCATCGAACAGGCGATCCAGGTCCTGCGGCTTGCTGTTGAAGGTTGGCCCGAACTGCAGGGTGTCACCGCCAAAGCGCACGTAGAAACCCGCTTTCCACAAAGCCATGCCGGCCTCGAATGGACGCACGATGGCATCACCATCACGCGGGGCAATCTGGATCGCGCCGGCCAGGCCGTAGTTGCGAATATCGATCACGTTCTTGCTGCCCTTCAAGCCATGCAGCGCATTCTCAAAGTGCGGGCCGACTTCAGCGACGCTCTGCACCAGGTTTTCCTTCTGCAACAGGTCCAATGCCGCCAGGCCCGCCGCGCAGGCCACCGGGTGCGCCGAGTAGGTGTAGCCGTGGGGGAATTCCACCGCGTACTCCGGCGTCGCCTGGTTCATGAAGGTCTGGTAGATCTCGCTGCTGGCAATCACTGCGCCCATCGGGATCGCGCCGTTGGTGACTTGCTTGGCGATGCACATCAGGTCCGGGGTCACGCCGAAGCTGTCGGCACCGAACATCGAGCCGGTACGGCCGAAACCGGTGATCACTTCATCGAACACCAGCAGGATATTGTGCTGGTCACAGATCTCACGCAGACGCTTGAGATAACCCTGTGGCGGCACCAGCACGCCAGCGGAGCCGGCCATAGGTTCGACAAACACTGCAGCGATGTTCGACGCGTCGTGCAATTCGATCAGCTTGAGCAGTTCGTCTGCCAGCGCGATACCGCCCTGCTCCGGCATGCCACGGGAGAAGGCATTGCTTGCCAGCAAGGTATGCGGCAAATGGTCAACGTCCATCAAGCCCTGGCCAAACAGCTTACGGTTGCCGTTGACGCCCCCCAGGCTGGTACCGGCAATGTTCACACCGTGATAACCACGGGCGCGACCGATCATCTTGGTCTTGGTGGCCTGGCCCTTAAGGCGCCAGTACGCACGCACCATCTTCACCGCCGTATCGGCACACTCGGAGCCAGAGTCGGTGAAGAACACATGGTTCAGGTTGCCTGGGGTCAGGTCGGTAATCTTTTCCGCCAACCGGAAGGACAATGGATGACCGTACTGGAAGCCCGGCGAGTAGTCCAACGTGCCCAGCTGCTTGGCGACCGCGTCCTGGATTTCCTTGCGCGTATGCCCGGCACCACAGGTCCACAGGCCCGACAACGAGTCATACACCTTGCGGCCCTTGTCATCGGTCAACCAGCTCCCTTCGGCGGCCACGATCAGGCGCGGGTCACGCTGGAAGTTTCGGTTGGCGGTGTATGGCATCCAGTGCGCGTCCAGCTTCAATTGGCTGGCCAGGGACGATGGTGCATTTTCGGGCATGTTCATCAGCAAAACCTCGCAGGGCAAAAGGCAGCGTCGGGATTGAAAAAGCGTTGTTGCAGCTAAATTGCCACGGCGATAAAGTCGGTGAAATCCAACTCTTCTAACCTTCAGTCAGGCCTTCACTAAACTATGAGCAGCCGTCGACCCGACCCCTTGGCCCAAGTCAGCGACTTCGACATCCGCCTGCTGCGCATCTTTCGCAGCGTGGTGGAGTGCGGCGGCTTCTCCGCGGCGGAAACCGTGCTGGGCATCGGGCGTTCGGCGATCAGCCAGCAAATGAGCGACCTGGAGCAACGCCTCGGATTGAGACTGTGCCAACGCGGCCGCGCCGGCTTCTCCCTGACCGAAGAGGGCCGCGAGGTCTACCAGTCGGCCCTGCAACTGCTGAGTGCCCTGGAAAGCTTTCGCACCGAGGTCAACGGCCTGCACCAGCACTTGCGTGGCGAGTTGATCATCGGCCTCACCGACAACCTCGTCACCCTGCCCCACATGCGCATCACCCACGCGCTCGCACAACTGAAGGAGCGCGGGCCTGACGTGCAGATCCAGATCCGTATGATCGCCCCCAACGAAGTCGAACAAGGCGTGCTCGATGGCCGCTTGCATGTGGGCGTGGTGCCGCAGGCCAGCGCCTTGTCGGGGTTGGAATACCAGCCGCTGTACAGTGAACGTTCATTGCTCTACTGCGCGGTCGGCCACCCGTTGTTCTATGCCGACAACAAGCAACTGGAAGATGCACGCATTGACGCCCAGGACGCCATCGCCCCGACCTTCCGTCTGCCCGCCGAAATCCAGGCCCATTACCAGGCGCTCAACTGCACGGCCAGCGCCTCCGACCGCGAAGGCATGGCGTTCCTGATCCTCACCGGCCGTTACATCGGTTACCTGCCCGACCACTACGCGAGCCTTTGGGTACAACAAGGCCGACTGCGTGCGCTGAAACCGGCCACGCGTTTTTACGATTTAAGCCTCGCATCGGTCACGCGCAAAGGCCGGCGCCCCCATTTGGTGCTGGAAAGCTTCCTGGAAAGTCTCGCGGCAACCCGCTAACTCGGCCTCGCAGCTAAAAGCTGAGCAGTTGGACAGCTTTTTGCAACAGCCCAAGGACATAGACCTTGAGTTTGCCCGCCATGTCACCAGAAACGTCCAACAGCAGCGATCTTATCTACGGGCTCAACGACCGCCCGAAACCCGGACCTGCCTTACTCGCCGCCCTGCAACATGTACTTGCTGCATTTGTCGGCATCATCACCCCGCCGCTGATCATCGGCTCCGCCCTGGGGCTCACCGCCCATCTGCCCTACCTGATCAGCATGGCGCTGATGGTCTCCGGTGTCGGCACCTTCATCCAGGCGCGCAGGCCCTTCGGTATAGGCGCCGGGATGATCTGCCTGCAAGGCACCAGCTTCGCGTTTCTCGGCGCGGTGCTGTCGGCAGGTTTCCTGGTAAAACAACGCGGCGGCAGCCCGGAAGACATCATGGCGATGATCTTCGGCGTGTGCTTTTTCGGCGCCGTGGTGCAGATCGTGTTGAGCCGCTTCATCGGGCAGCTGCGCCGAGTCATCACGCCTCTGGTCACCGGAATCGTCATCACCCTGATCGGCATCAGCTTGATCAAAGTCGGTATCACCGACCTCGGCGGCGGCTTCAATGCCGCCGACTTCGGCGCGCCGACCAACCTGGCGCTGGGCCTGTTCGTGGTGTTGACGATCATTCTGCTCAACCGCTCGAATACACCTTGGGTGCGCCTCTCGGCCATCATCATCGGCCTCGCCCTCGGCAGCCTGGCCGCCTGGTTCAGTGGCAAACTGGTGCCTCAAGCCCTGCCAGATCTGCCGCTGGTCAGCCTGCCGATCCCGTTCCGCTTTGGTTTCAACTTCGACTGGAGCGCGTTCCTACCGATCGCGCTTATTTATCTGATCAGCAGCATCGAAACCGTTGGCGACCTCACCGCCAACTGCATGATTGCCCGCCAACCCATCAGCGGCCCTTCTTATATAGGCAGACTCAAGGGCGGCGTACTCGGTGATGGCGTGAGCTGCATGATCGCCGCCACCTTCAGCGCCTTCCCCAACACCACCTTCGCGCAGAACAATGGTGTAATCCAACTCACCGGCGTGGCCAGCCGCTACGTTGGCCTCTACATCGGCGCGGTGCTGTTTTGTCTCGGTCTGTTTCCAATGATTGGCGCCGTGCTGCAACAAATCCCCAAGCCGGTGTTGGGCGGCGCCACCCTGGTGATGTTCGGCAGTGTGGCCGCTGCTGGCGTGCGCATCCTCGCCCAGGCACCGCTGGACCGGCGCAGCATGCTGATCATCGCCACTTCGTTTGGCGTCGGCCTGGGCATCGCCGCCCAACCGAACCTGCTGCATCTGATGCCGACGCTGGTGCAGAACCTGTTTGACTCCGCCATCACCAGCGGCGGGCTGACGGCCATCGTGTTGTGCCTGTTGCTGCCCGAAAGCAAGGCCCCCAGCGCTGCCGCAAACAAAGCACCGGAAAGCGACAGCCTGGAACCGCTTTGACGGTTTTATTGCATCAGGACTTGTCTGAGGCTTGAGGGTGGGTTATCTGTGCACACGTCGTCTCAATCGATCAGCACGGAAACCTCCATGAGCCTCGAAGTTCCTGCCCACAGCACCCACGCCGGTAAGCCCGCCAGCCGCATTCGGCAAAAGAACGAACAAGCGATTCTGCAGGCGGCTGAAGACGAGTTCGCGCGCCATGGCTACAAAGGCACCAGCATGAACACCATCGCGGCCAGTGCCGGGCTGCCCAAGGCCAACTTGCATTACTACTTCACCAACAAGCTGGGCCTGTATATCGCGGTGCTCAGCAATATCCTCGAGCTGTGGGACAGCACCTTCAACACGCTGACCGCCGAAGATGACCCGGCCGTGGCGCTCACCCGCTACATCCGCACCAAGATGGAGTTCTCGCGTCGCCAGCCCCAGGCTTCGCGAATCTTCGCGATGGAGATCATCAGCGGCGGCGAATGCCTCACCGAATATTTCAGCCAGGACTACCGCGCCTGGTTCAGCGGCCGGGCAGCCGTGTTCCAGGCCTGGATCGACGCTGGCAAGATGGACCCGATAGACCCCGTGCACCTGATCTTCCTGCTGTGGGGCAGCACCCAGCACTACGCCGACTTCGCCACCCAGATCTGCCGCGTCACCGGTCGCACCAAGCTGACCAAGCAGGACATGGAAGACGCCGGCACTAACCTGATCCATATCATCCTCAAGGGCTGTGGCATCAAGCCCGCCCATTAAACGAAGCGACTTATGCCTTTCACGCTCACCGGCCTTTGCGAGTTTCGCGAAGAAATACGCAAAAGCCGCTTTATCACCCTCGCCGCACCGATCACCAGCCCGCAGGACGCCCAGGCGTTTTTCGAGCAACACAGCGACTTGAACGCCACGCACAACTGCTGGGCCTGGAAACTGGCCGATCAATACCGCAGCAACGACGATGGCGAACCCGGCGGCACCGCCGGGCGGCCGATCCTGGCGGCCATCGAGGCACAGGGCTTCGATCAGGTGGCGGTGCTGGTGATTCGCTGGTACGGCGGCATCCAGCTGGGCACCGGCGGTCTGGCCCGGGCCTATGGCGGTGGAGCGAACAAATGCCTGCAAACCGCCGATCGCATCGAACTGATCAGCCGTGTCCCCTTGAGTTGCGCTTGTGGCTTCGCCGAGTTGAACCTGGTGAAACTGCGAGTCGCCGAACTGGGTGGGCTGGTGGTCGAAGAAACCTTCACCGCCAATGGCGTCGAGCTGCAACTGGCCTTGGGCCAAGCGCATATCGACACCCTGCAAATTCAACTCGCCGACCTCAGCCGTGGGCGTATCCTGCTACAACGCTGAACTCCGTGAACCGCGACGCTAAAGGAAGCTTTTCATGTCTACGCCAAAAACCGCACTGATCATCGGCGCCTCCCGCGGCCTGGGCCTCGGCCTGGTCAAGCAACTGCTTCAGGACGGCTGGGAGGTGACCGCCACCGTGCGTGACCCGAGCAAGGCCGATGCGCTGAAAGCCGTTGGGCCGGTACAGATCGAGAAGCTCGACATGGACGATCAGCAAGCCGTGATCGCCCTGAGCCAACGCCTCAAGGCCAGCACCTTCGACCTGCTGTTCGTCAACGCCGGCGTCAAGGGCCCTGCCAACCAGGAGCCGGGCCACGCCACCCTGGCCGAAGTCGGCCAACTGTTTTTCACCAATGCCGTAGCGCCGATCAACCTGGCCCAGCGTTTCGTCGGGCAGATCCGCAAGGACACTGGCGTGCTGGCGTTCATGAGTTCGGTGCTGGGCAGCGTGACCATCCCGGACGGCTCGGACCTGGCGCTGTACAAAGCCAGCAAGGCGGCACTCAACTCCATGACCAACAGCTTCATCACTCAGTTGGGTGATCACAAGCTGACCGTACTGTCGCTGCATCCGGGCTGGGTGAAGACTGACATGGGCGGCGAAAACGCCCATATCGATGTCGACACCAGCGTGCGCGGCCTGGTTGACCAGGTGAACGCCTACACCGGCAAAGGCGGCCATCACTTCATCGACTACAAAGGCGACACCATCGCCTGGTAAGCGGTGCGGGATTGTTATCGACCGATTGCCGTCGATAACAATCCGCGCGTAGACTGCCCACCTCGCCCTCACGGGCGACCCTGGATCAGCAGACAGGGCAACACTGAGCTGGCAAACCTGAACCCATCATTCAGAGGAGCCGGCCAATGCCTGCGACCCGTATCTGGTTAAAAAAACCCCTCGCGATTTTCACGGCCAACGGCCTCGACGCCCGTGGCGGCCTGGTGCTGCAGGACGGTGTGATCACCGAGGTGCTGGCCCAGGGCCAAGAACCCACGCAGCCCTGCGCACAGGTGTTCGATGCCCGTGAACATGTGGTCCTGCCGGGGCTGATCAACACCCACCATCACTTCTATCAAACCCTGACCCGCGCCTGGGCACCGGTGGTCAATCAGCCGTTGTTTCCCTGGTTGAAGACCCTGTACCCGGTCTGGGCACGGCTCACCCCGGAAAAACTCGCACTGGCCAGTAAAGTTGCGTTGGCCGAACTGCTGCTCTCGGGCTGCACCACGGCGGCAGACCACCACTACCTGTTCCCCGAGGGCCTGGAAAACGCTATCGACGTGCAAGTGCAAAGCGTGCGCGAATTGGGCATGCGCGCCATGCTCACCCGCGGTTCCATGAGCCTGGGCGAGGCCGACGGTGGCCTGCCGCCGCAACAGACGGTGCAACAGGGCCAGGTCATCCTCGAAGACAGCCAGCGCCTGATCCGTGAATACCACCAGCGGGGCGACGGCGCGCAGATCCAGATTGCCCTGGCGCCCTGCTCGCCGTTTTCCGTCACCCCGGAAATCATGGAAGCCAGCGCTGAACTGGCCAATCGCCTGGATGTGCGCCTGCACACCCACCTGGCGGAAACCCTCGACGAGGAGGATTTCTGCCTGCAACGTTTCGGCCTGCGTACCGTGGATTACCTGGACAGCGTCGGCTGGCTCGGTCCGCGCACGTGGCTGGCCCATGGCATTCACTTCAACCCGGATGAAATCGCGCGCCTGGGCGCTGCCGGCACCGGCATCTGCCATTGCCCAAGCTCGAACATGCGCCTGGCGTCCGGCATCTGCCCGACCCTGGACCTGCTCGCGGCCGGCGCACCTATCGGCCTGGGCGTGGACGGTTCCGCGTCCAACGACGCGTCGAATATGATCCTTGAAGCGCGCCAGGCTTTGTACATCCAGCGCCTGCGTTACGGCGCGGAAAAGATCACCCCGGAAGGTGTGCTGGGTTGGGCGACCAAAGGTTCGGCGCAGTTGCTGGGGCGTACGGATATCGGTGAGTTGGCCGTAGGCAAGCAGGCCGATCTGGCGCTGTTCAAGCTGGATGAGCTGCGCTTTTCCGGCAGCCACGATCCGATTTCGGCGTTGCTGTTGTGCGGCGCCGACCGTGCGGACCGGGTAATGATCGGCGGCAAATGGCGCGTGATCGACGGCCAGGTCGAAGGCCTGGACCTCAAGGGCCTGATCGCCGATCACACCCAGGCCGCGCGGCAGCTGATCGCTGGCTGATTACAACCCCAACAGCGACAGCATGATAAAGGTCGCAAACAGCACGAAATGGGTCATCCCTTCGATGGCGTTGGTTTCGCCATCGTTGAGGTTGATCGCGCTGACGATCAGCGTGATAAACACCATCACGGTCTGCACCGGCGTCATCGCCATCTGGAACGGCTGCCCGGTGTAGAGCGCCATCGCCT
Organism: Pseudomonas sp. NFR09; assembly: GCF_900111535.1. Taxonomy (NCBI): domain Bacteria; kingdom Pseudomonadati; phylum Pseudomonadota; class Gammaproteobacteria; order Pseudomonadales; family Pseudomonadaceae; genus Pseudomonas; species Pseudomonas sp. NFR09. The sequence continues at coordinate 114,574 of NZ_FOIH01000018.1, read as the reverse complement.
CCATCACCGGCACCGTCAGGATCACCGTCGACAGCGAAGCACCCAGCGCGATATTCACCACCGACTGCATGCGGTTCGCCAACGCCGCCCGCAACGCGGTCAGAATCTCCGGTGCTGCCGAAATGGCCGCGACCACGATCGCCGTGATCACCGGCGGCGCGCCTGTGCCTTCCAGGCCCAGGTCCAAGGTCTTGGACATCACCTCGGCCAGTGCACCGATCACAATCACCCCAAACACCAGCGTGCCAATGGAAAACGCCAGGTTGACTGGCGGCGCTTCCTGTTCTTCCGGCAGTTTCTTGCGGCGCTTTTCCGGGTAGCTGTAGCTGAAGAAGTAACTGTGCGGCCCAACCTGCATGCGCAGGAACAGGGTGTACAACACCACCATCGCGCCAATGGTGAAGGCCGAATAGATTTTCCAGTCGGCTTCGGGGATAAATTCCGGCACCACCATCGACACACCCATGGCGGTGAGGATCATCACGCTGTAGGTGCGTGCCGAGTCATCGTTGTAGGACTGTTCACCATGCTTGATGCCGCCCATCAGCGCGGCCAGGCCGAGGATCCCGTTGATGTCGAGCATCACCGCAGAATAGATGGTGTCGCGCACCAGGGTGGGCGATGGCTCATTGCTCATCATGATCGCCAGGATCACCACTTCCACCAGCACGGCGGCGAGGGTGAGGATCATGGTGCCGTAGGGATCGCCGACTTTTTCCGCGAGCTGCTCGGCGTGATGGGCCACGCGCATCGACGCCACCACGATAAAGCCGATCAGCACCACACCGGCCAGCAGCGCCGTGATTTGGCCACTATGGAGCATCCAGTGCTCCAGCGGATAGGCAGCGATGGCGGCAATCAGCGCCAGCAGCATGAATTTTTCTTGCTTGAGGGATGTGAGCATTCCGGGCCTTTTAGTACGGCAAATCAGTCATTGATGGGGTACAGACTGCGCCAAGCCGCTAACGTTTCGTTACACCTTAGTTCACAACGCCCTTGCGTGAATGCAACGAAAGCAATCCTGCTGGTCAGGTTTTGCCGATTATTTCAGCCATGGCCTGTAGAATGCCTTCATTGCACCTGATGAGAATTTAGAAAATGTACGATTGGCTCAACGCCCTGCCCAAGGCTGAACTGCACCTGCATCTGGAAGGCTCGCTGGAGCCGGAGTTGCTGTTCGCCCTGGCCGAGCGCAACAAGATTGCGCTGCCGTGGAACGACGTCGAAACCCTGCGCAAGGCCTACGCCTTCAACAACCTGCAGGAATTCCTCGACCTGTATTACAAGGGCGCCGACGTGCTGCGCACTTCCCAGGATTTCTACGACCTGACCTGGGCCTATCTGCTGCGCTGCAAAGCGCAGAACGTGATCCACACTGAACCCTTCTTCGACCCGCAAACCCACACCGACCGTGGCATACCGTTCGAAGTGGTACTCAACGGCATCGCTGCGGCGCTGAAAGATGGCGAGCAGCAACTGGGGATCACCAGCGGCTTGATCCTCAGCTTCCTGCGCCACCTGAGCGAAGCCGAAGCCGAAAAAACCCTCGACCAGGCCCTGCCGTTCCGCGACGCGTTCGTAGCCGTGGGCCTGGACAGCTCTGAAATGGGTCACCCGCCAAGCAAATTCCAGCGTGTGTTCGACCGTGCCCGCCACGAAGGCTTCCTCACCGTCGCCCACGCCGGTGAAGAAGGCCCGCCGGAGTACATCTGGGAAGCCATCGACCTGCTGAAAATCCAGCGTATCGACCATGGCGTACGCGCCATCGAAGACGAGCGCCTGATGCAGCGCATCATCGACGAGCAGATCCCACTGACCGTGTGCCCGCTGTCCAACACCAAGCTGTGCGTGTTCGACGACATGGCCCAGCACAACATCCTCGACATGCTCGAGCGTGGGGTGAAGGTGACCGTGAACTCGGATGACCCGGCGTACTTCGGCGGTTATGTCACCGAGAACTTCCACGCGTTGTACAGTTCACTGGGCATGACCCAGGACCAGGCCAGACGCCTGGCGCAAAACAGCCTGGATGCGCGACTGGTCAAACCGTAATACCCGTGGGAGCCGGCTTGCCGGCTCCTGCACAGTCAATGCCTGGACCATCACTCAGGCACGGCCAACCGGCTGATCGCCCTGCGCCCGATGGCACTGACCTGCAAGGCCTGGGACTCATTGCTCACGCAGATCCAGTTCGACTGCAAAAACAATTGCAACAACCCCGCCCCCAACGCACCGCCCAGGTGCGGCTGCTGCTGGCTCCAGTCAAAGCAGTTACACACCAGCGGCGACGCCAATGCCTGGGTAAAAATCCCCAGTTTTGCCAAGTGCTGGGCGCCCTTCACCGTGACATCGGGACGCTGTTCGTAGCGCTCGATCCAGCCTGCGTCCAGCAGATGTTGATACAACTGCGCCCCCAACTCGCCACCAAGGTGCCCATGGCACAAACGGGCATGACGTAACGACGGCGGAGCAATCAGGGTCGGCGGCAAAGCATCCGGCGCGCTGCGCGCAGCGCAGGCCATGGTGGTCCTGGCCAGGGCATCGATGGCTGCACTGACATCCGGCGCCGCCACGCGAAACAGGCGCTTGCCACGCCTGGCTTCCACACGCAGCAAACCGCCTGCGGTCAGTCGCGCCAGGTGCGCATGGGCGGAGGTCGTGGACAAACCGGCGAACGTCGCCAACTCTATCGGTGACTTGGCTGAACCGTCCATCAAGGCCCACAGCATGGCGGTGCGCTTGGGCTCGGCGAGCAAGCTGGCGATCTGACTGATGCAAGGTGCTGCTTCCATCTTTTCACTCCCTGTTGGCTTATTTTTCTACTGATGTGGGAGCCAGAGTATAGGGGCGCAAACCACCGGTTCCACGGCGTCTGACAGCGCGGATAGGGACAGGACCTGAGTGAAATTTCCTGCTCTGATGGAAGGCGCTACGTCGCGCTCAATCGCTCCGGCCATTGAGCGGTCAACGTCGCACAGCGAGATACGAGCATTTCCCGCAACAGGTTGATGGGCTTGCTCAGTTGCGCACGATGGGCACACAGCAGATTGAGCGGCGTGCGCTCACCACGCAGCTCCGGCAGGATCAGGCGCAAGCGGCCCGCGAGCACATCGGTGCTGACATCCAGCCAGGATTTGTAGGCAATCCCCACACCCGCCACCGCCCAACGACGGACCACGTCGGCATCGTCACTGAAGCGGTCCCCCGTGACGGTCAAGCTCACTTCACGTTTGCCGTCGTGGAACGTCCAGTGGTCATGAACCCGGCTTCCGAGCATATAGAGCAGGCAATTGTGCTGGGCCAATTGCTCCAGGTGCCGAGGCTGACCATAACGGGCGAGGTAGCTGGGGGAGGCACACAGCACGCGAACATTCTCCGGCGCAACCGGCAGCGCGATAAGGCTCGAATCCTCGGGCTCACCATAGCGCAGGGCAATATCCACCGGCTGGCGAAACAGGTCGGCAATCCGATCACCCAACAGCAGACGCACGGTAAGTTGCGGATACTCACGCTGAAATTCATCCAGCCACGGCAGCAACTGGTTACGCCCGAAATCCGACGGGGCGGACAGCTGCAGCACGCCGCTGACATGGTCCTGGCCGCTGGCCAATAAACGGCGCCCCTCGTCCAGTGAACTCAACGCAGCACGGGCATACTCCAGGAAGCCCTCGCCTTCGGCCGTCAGGCGCAAGCTGCGGGTGGAACGCGCCAGCAAGCGCGCGTCCAGTTGCTGTTCGATACGCTTGAGCGCGGCGCTGGCTACGGCGGGCGACAGGTCCATCACCCGTGCCGCTGCGGACAGGCTGCCGAGGTCCGCCGCCCGTACAAACAACTGCAAATCATCAAAGCGCAGCATGTGTTCCCGCCCATTATCAAAATTTCATTGAAACAGACTGCTGTTTTAGCCGCTTTTATCTGCGCGGGAAATAGCCAATCATCTGTGCATCCCGTTCATCACGTGTCTGGAGTTGACTATGTCCACCGCCTTTAACGTCATTGCCACGCTGATCGCCAAACCCGGCCAACAAGCCACCCTGGAACCCTTGCTGCGCGGCCTGCTGGAACCCACGCGCCTGGAGGCCGGTTGCGAACAATACGACCTGCACCAAGACCTGCAACACCCCGAGACCTTCTACATGCTCGAACGCTGGAGCGACGAAGCGGCGCTCGCCGACCACGACCAGAGCGCGCATATCCAGAGCTTTCGCACCCAGGCCGCTGATGTAATCGAACACTTCGAACTCAAGCGCCTGAAATTTCTCGCCTGATCATCGCCCTTTTTCTGGAGCCATCATGAAAGCCATTGCCTACTACGCCTCACTGCCGATCAACGATCCAAACGCCTTGCAAGACATCGAGCTGCCAGCGCCCGTCGCCGGCCCGCGTGACCTGCTGGTGGAAGTCAAAGCCATCTCGGTCAACCCGGTGGACACCAAGGTGCGCCAGAACGTCGCCCCGGAAAACGGCGCCGCCAAGGTGCTGGGCTGGGACGTCGCCGGTGTGGTCAAGGCCGTCGGCAGCGACGTGACGCTGTTCAAGACCGGTGACAAGGTGTTCTACGCCGGTTCCCTGGTGCGCCCAGGCGGCAACAGCGAACTGCACACCGTGGACGAGCGCATCGTCGGCCATATGCCGAAAAGCCTGGGCTTTGCCGAAGCCGCCGCGCTGCCACTGACGGCGATCACCGCCTGGGAGCTGCTGTTCGAACGCCTGCAAGTGCGTGAGGGTAAACAGGATGAAGGCCAGAGCCTGCTGATCGTCGGTGCCGCCGGTGGTGTGGGCTCGATCCTGACCCAATTGGCCAGCCAGCTCACCGCCTTGAAAGTGATCGGCACCGCTTCGCGCCCGGAAACCCAGGCGTGGGCCAGGGACCTCGGCGCCGAGCTGGTGATCGACCACAGCCAACCCTTGAGCGAAGCGCTGAAAAGCGCCGGCCACCCGCACGTGACCCACGTCGCCAGCCTGACCCAGACCGATCATCACCTGGACCAGCTGGTCGAGGCTCTGCAACCCCAGGGCAAGCTGGCGCTGATCGACGATCCCAAGGCGCTGGACGTCAGCACGCTCAAGCGCAAAAGCCTGTCGTTGCACTGGGAGTTCATGTACACCCGCTCGATGTTCGAGACACCGGACATGATCGAGCAGCACAACCTGCTCAACCGCGTGGCCGAACTGATCGACGCCGGCACCCTGAAAACCACGGTGGGCGAACACTTCGGCGTGATCAATGCGGCCAACCTGCGCCGTGCCCATGCGCTGCTGGAAAGCGGCAAGGCCAAGGGCAAGATCGTGCTGGAAGGGTTCTGAAAAAACGGCTTTCAGCGTCGTCCATTATTCATGTGAGTAATGGACGACACCGCTAGTCAGAGAGTTGATCCTTGTCATATTTGTGAGCGTATTCGGGTTTATATTGGCCGCCTTTGCCACGATTCTTTTACGTGAGGAAGTCAGCAATGAAGATCCTGATAAAAGCGTTAGCAAAATCCGCAGGCAATAAATGGCAGGTGCGTCTCGACCAGGACGCCTTCACCTTCCGCACCGAGGCCGAGGCCCGCGCCTTTGCCGACACCCTGCAAGCCCGTATCCAGGCCCCCCACCGTTTCCCCATCAGCCAGCAACGTTCTGCCGCTGGCTGACCCGCTCTTCAGACCTGCGCCTGCAAGGCCCGTTTGCGTTGCAGGCGCTGGGTCGACATCGCAATCGTCACCGCCAGTACACCGCACAAGCTGATGACCATGGCCATCGGCATCGCCGTGCCGTCGTGCAACACGCCGACCAACGAAGCAGCGCCGGCGGCCACGCCAAACTGAATGCAGCCGAGCAACGCCGAAGCGCTACCGGCCCGTGCACCCTGCCCGCTCATGGCGCAGGCCGAAGTGTTAGGCAGAATGCAGCCCAGGCTGGCAATGCAGATAAACAGCGGCACCAGCAATGGCCACAATGCATCGGTGCGCAATGCCGCGATACCCAGCAACGTCAACGCCGCCAACAGGTAGACCCACACACTGCGCGACAGCAGGAACGCCGGGCCGCGCTTGGACAGCAGCCGCGCATTGACCTGCGCCACGAGGATAAAACCCGCCGCGTTGGAGCCGAACAGCCAGCCGTAATGCTCGGCCGGCACGCCATAGAGTTGGATAAACACGAACGGTGAACCGGCGATGTAGGCAAACATCCCGGCAATCGAAATGCCACCGGTGAGGGCATACCCGAGGTAGACGCGGTCCGACAACAAGGCCGCATAGCGACGCAACGAGCCGGACAACGGCTGGCGCGGCTGATGGGCCGGAAAGGTTTCCGGCAACCCGACGGCGACCGCGATGGCCGCCATTACGCTGAATATCGACAGCGCCAGGAAAATCGACTGCCAGCCCCACAGCCCCACCATCAACCCACCGGCCAGCGGCGCGAGGATCGGCGCCAGGCCAGTGACCAGCATCAGTTGGGAAAAGACTTTGGCCGACCCCACCGCGTCGCATTTGTCGCTGACCACGGCACGGGAAATCACCATGCCCGCGCAGCCGCCCAGGGCCTGCACGAAACGCGCGCCAATCAACCATTCCAGTGAAGGCGCAAAGGCGCAGGCGAAGGAGGCCAAGGTGAACAAGGTGACGCCGCTGAGCAGCGGACCGCGCCGACCAAAGCGGTCAGCCAATGGACCGTAGATCAACTGGCCGATGGCCAGGCCGCCGAAATACACCGCCAGGGTCAGCTGGATGTGTTTTTCATCGGTGGCAAAGGCCTTGGCCATGGCCGGGAAGCCCGGCAGGTAAAAATCGATCGCCAGCGGCGCGAAGGCGCTCAAGGCACCCAGGATCAGAATTATGCGGAGGTTCATCGGGCACCCAAGTGAGTCGACAGCCCGATAGTCTAGCCGCGCTTGGGTGCGTTGAACACGATAGCTCGCTAACTATTGGTCCGCGTCAGGCGAGCTTGGCGCTATAGCCCTCGTCTTTGATTGCCTCGATCACTTGCTCGGCAGACAAGCGGCTCTCGACGCCCACCTCTTTTGCAGCCAGGTCGACCTTCACGCTGGCCGCCGGGTCCTGGTTCTGCACCGCCTGGGTCACCGCTCGAACGCAATGGCCGCAGGTCATTCCTTCAACGCTGAATACTTGCATGACATGACTCCTTTGATGAGGTTGGACCCAGTCTCGACCTTGCCACGATGGCAAGGTCAAGTTCCGGAAGTTTCTGCCGGGCTGGTATTTGGCCGCTTCAAAGGCCAAGCTTCACTCATCTTCGATTCACACCACGGAGCATTCGCCATGCGCTGGTCGTTTTTTGCCCTTGCCGGCCTGATGAGCCTGTCGGCCGCCGCGCCCCAAGCATTCGCCGCAGAAGACTATGCGGTGCTGATCATTTCCCGGGAACGCCTGGAGGTGCCGACCAACTGCGAAATCGGTCTGTACCTGAATGACCAGTTGGCGGGTCGGCTGTTCCAGGAGCAGGCCACCTCGTTCAACCTGCCGGCGGGCAACCTGTCACTGCGCCTGAAGTTGCTGCCGGGCCAGTCCCCGGGTTGCCTGCCGGGCCTGCTGGCACCGCCTGCGCAGAACATCACGCTCAAGGTCGGTGATGTGCGCAAGTTGCGCATTGCCCAGGGCCCGGACGGCATGTACCTCAAGCCCGCCGCATTGGAATACTGAAGGCGCTTGACCTTCCCCACAGGTCAAGGTTGATGCTAGGGGCAACTTCTCCTGGAGGACTGCCCCATGAATGGATCCACCACCTTTGACCTGCCCATCGGCGGCATGACCTGCGCCAGCTGTGCCGGCCGGGTCGAGCGCGCGCTGAGCAAGGTGCCGGGGGTGCAAAGCGTCAGCGTCAACCTGGCCAATGAACGCGCCCATGTCGAAGTGCTCGGTGTGATGGACCCCGGCGTGCTGATTGCCGCCGTCGACAAAGCCGGCTACACCGCCAGCCTGCCCCAAAGCGAAACCACCACCGATGCCGATCAGGCCCGGCGCCTGCACCGCGAGCGTTGGTCGTTGCTGCTGGCGATCCTGCTGGCACTGCCGTTGGTATTGCCGATGCTGGTGGAGCCCTTCGGCCTGCACTGGATGCTGCCGGCCTGGGCGCAGTTCGCCCTGGCCACGCCGGTCCAATTCATCTTCGGCGCACGCTTTTATATTGCTGCCTGGAAAGCCGTGCGGGCCGGTGCCGGCAATATGGACCTGCTGGTCGCCATCGGCACCAGCGCCGGTTACGGCCTGAGTATCTACGAGTGGCTCACCGCTCACCCAGGCATGACGCCGCACCTGTACTTCGAAGCGTCGGCCGTGGTGATCGCCCTGGTGCTACTGGGTAAATACCTGGAGAGCCGCGCCAAACGCCAGACCGCCAGCGCCATCCGCGCCCTGGAAGCCCTGCGCCCGGAGCGAGCGATTCGGGTACTGGATGGCCGCGAAGAAGACGTCGCCATCAGCATCCTCAAGCTCAATGACCTGGTGCTGGTGAAACCCGGCGAACGCTTCCCGGTGGACGGTGAAGTGGTCGAGGGTCAGAGCCACGCCGACGAAGCGTTGATCAGCGGCGAAAGCCTGCCGGTGCCAAAGCAACCTGGCGACAAAGTCACCGGTGGCGCCATCAACGGCGAAGGCCGCCTGCTGGTACGCACCCTGGCCCTCGGCGCCGAAAGCGTGCTGGCGCGGATCATCCGTCTGGTGGAAGACGCCCAGGCCGCCAAGGCACCGATCCAGAAGCTGGTGGATAAAGTCAGCCAAGTGTTTGTCCCGGCCGTGCTGGTGCTGGCGTTGATCACCCTGTTGGGCTGGTGGCTGTACGGTGCTTCCCTGGAGACCGCGATCATCAATGCCGTGGCTGTGCTGGTGATCGCCTGCCCCTGTGCCTTGGGCCTGGCCACACCCACCGCAATCATGGCCGGCACCGGCGTTGCCGCCCGCCACGGCATCCTGATCAAGGACGCCGAGGCCCTGGAGCGAGCCCATGAAGTGAGCGCCGTGGTCTTCGACAAGACCGGCACCCTCACCTCAGGCGCCCCGAAAATCGCCCACCTGGTCGCCATGGATGGCAACGAAGCGCGGCTGCTGCAACACGCCGGCGCACTGCAACGCGGCAGTGAACACCCTTTGGCCAAAGCCGTATTGGATGCGTGCAAGGAACAAGGGTTGGCAGTTGCCGATGTGACGGCCAGCCAATCCCTGACCGGACGCGGCATCGCCGCAACCCTGGACGGCCAGTCGCTGGCCCTGGGCAATCGCCGCCTGCTCGAAGAAAACGGCTTGAACGCGGGGGGCCTGGCGGACTCGGCCAAGGCCTGGGAAGCCGAAGGCCGCACGTTGTCCTGGCTGATCGAGCAAGGCGCCCAACCGCGGGTGCTGGGGCTGTTCGCTTTTGGCGATACGCTCAAGCCCGGCGCGCTGGAAGCAGTACGGCAACTCAAGGCCCGGCACATCAGCAGCCATTTGCTCACCGGTGATAATCACGGCAGCGCGCGCGTGGTCGCCGAGGCTTTGGGTATCGACGATGTACACGCCGAAGTGCTGCCCGCCGATAAAGCCGCAACTGTCACTGAGCTGAAGACAACCGGCGTGGTGGCCATGGTGGGCGACGGCATCAACGACGCCCCGGCCCTGGCCGCCGCCGATATCGGCATTGCCATGGGCGGTGGCACCGACGTGGCCATGCACGCGGCCGGTATCACCCTGATGCGCGGCGACCCGGGCCTGGTGCCGGCAGCCCTGGAGATCAGCCGCAAGACCTACGCCAAGATCCGTCAGAACCTGTTCTGGGCCTTTGTGTATAACCTGATCGGCATTCCATTGGCCGCATTCGGCCTGCTCAACCCGGTATTGGCCGGCGCGGCAATGGCCTTGTCGAGTGTCAGCGTGGTCAGCAATGCCTTACTGTTGAAGACCTGGAAACCCAAGGACCTGGAGGATCGACGCCCATGAACATCGGCCAAGCCGCACGCCAGACCGGGCTCAGCGCCAAGATGATTCGCTACTACGAATCCATCGGCCTGCTGAAGCCAGCCCACCGCACCGACAGTGGCTATCGCGTATACGGCGCAGATGACCTGCACACCCTGGCGTTTATCAAACGCTCGCGCGACCTGGGATTTTCTCTGGAGGAAGTCGGCAGGCTACTGACCCTGTGGCAGGACCGGCAACGGGCCAGCGCCGATGTAAAAGCCTTGGCGCGCCAGCATATCGAGGCATTGAACCAGAAGATTCTTGAGCTGGGGCAACTGCGCGATACCTTGCAGGACCTGGTGGAGCACTGTCAGGGCGATCATCGGCCGGATTGTCCGATTCTCAAGGAGTTGGCGTCCGGAAGCTGCTGCGCCTGACCGAATGTGCACAAATCCAATGTGGGAGGGGGCTTGCCCCCGATTGCAGTGGATCAGCTACAGATAAGCCGGCTGATCCACCGCTATCGGGGGCAAGCCCCCTCCCACATTGTGATTTCCAGTTATCTGGAAATCACTGCATCCACGGCGGCGGCGGCGGTTCGTCCGGCACCTTGCTCGGCGGCGCATCGTCCGCCGCGCGAATCGCCTGGCGGCGCTCTTCATCCAACCGCGCCGCTTCGATCTCGCGGATCACACCGCCGACGTCTGCCAGTTCTTCCGGCTCGTCGAACTCACCGGTCAACACGCTGGCAGGGTGCAACGTGCCGGCTTCGTACAGCGCCCACATTTCCTTGGCGTACTTGGTCTTCTTCAACTCCGGGGCAAAGCGCCCGAAATAGGAAGCCATGTTGCCCACGTCCCGCTCCAGCATGCTGAACGCGTGGTTGTTGCCCGCCGCATCCACCGCCTGGGGCAGGTCGATGATCACAGGGCCGGTGGGCGTGAGCAGTACGTTGAACTCGGACAGGTCACCGTGCACCAGGCCGGTACACAGCATCAGCACGATCTGGGAAATCAGGAAGGCGTGGTATTCGCGCGCCTGGTCCGGTTCCAGCACCACGTCGTTCAGACGCGGCGCCGCATCGCCGTACTCGTCGGCCACCAGTTCCATCAGCAGCACGCCTTCAAGGAAGTCGAACGGCTGGGGCACGCGGACGCCCGCACCGGCCAGGCGGAACAATGCAGCCACTTCGGCGTTCTGCCAGGCATCCTCGGTTTCTTTCTTGCCGAACTTGGAGCCCTTGGCCATGGCCCGGGCCTGCCGGCTGTTACGGACCTTACGGCCTTCCTGGTATTCGGACGCTTGACGAAAACTTCGTTTGTTCGCCTCCTTGTAAACCTTGGCGCAACGCAATTCGTTGCCGCAGCGCACCACATAAACAGCTGCTTCTTTACCACTCATGAGTGGGCGCAGCACTTCGTCGACCAGACCGTCTTCGATCAGGGGTTCAATGCGTTTAGGAGTCTTCATCAGCTTTTATTGTGGGTCCTGTATTACCAAACACGCGTATGGCACTCGTTATACGGCAATCAGCTCGCCGGTGGGAGAGGCTAGCGACCGTTGATCACTTAAGAATGCATCCAATATGCCAGTTTCAGCGCTCGATGATCGCCGTAACACCCTGACCGCCCGCAGCGCAGATCGAAATCAGCCCACGCCCCTTGCCCGCCGCGTCCAGCAACTTGGCCAGATTGGCAACGATACGCCCACCGGTGGCGGCAAACGGATGGCCGGCGGCCAGGGAACTGCCTTTAACGTTCAAGCGGCTACGGTCGATGGAACCCAAGGGGGCGTCAAGTCCCAGGCGCGTCTTGCAGTAGTCCGCATCCTCCCAAGCCTTGAGCGTGCACAACACTTGGGCAGCGAAGGCTTCGTGGATCTCGTAGTAATCGAAGTCCTGCAGCGTCAGACCGTTCCTCGCCAGCAAGCGTGGTACCGCATACACCGGCGCCATCAGCAGGCCTTCGGCACCGTTGACGAAGTCCACCGCCGCCGCTTCGCCATCGCGCAGGTACGCGAGGATCGGCAGGCCGCGCTCCCTGGCCCACGCTTCACTGCCCAAGAGCACCAGCGATGCGCCATCGGTGAGCGGCGTGGAGTTGCCGGCAGTGAGCGTGCCCTTTGCGCTGCGTTCGAAGGCGGGTTTAAGGGCGGCGAGTTTTTTCAGGGTCAGGTCGGGACGCAGGTTGTTGTCGCGGGTCAGGCCCAGGAACGGCGTGAGCAGATCGTTGTGCCAGCCCTCGGCATAGGCGGCGGCCATTTTCTGGTGGCTTTCCAGGGCCAACTGGTCCTGCTCGGCGCGGGGGATCTGCCAGGTCTGCGCCATCAATTCGCAGTGCTGGCCCATGGACAAACCGGTACGCGGTTCGCCGTTGCGCGGCAGTTCCGGCTTGAGGTGATGGGGACGAAGTTGTAACAGGACTTTTAATTTATCCGCCATGGACTTACTGCGGTTGGCTTGCAGCAAAAGCCTGCGCAGTCCTTCGTTCACCCCGATCGGTGCGTCGGAGGTGGTGTCGACCCCACCGGCAATTCCGCATTCGATCTGGCCCAGGGCGATCTTGTTGGCCACCAGCAACGCCGCTTCCAGGCCGGTGCCGCAGGCCTGTTGAATGTCATAGGCCGGGGTTTGCGGGGACAGGCGCGAGCCAAGCACACATTCGCGGGTCAAGTTGAAATCCCTCGAGTGCTTGAGCACCGCGCCGGCAGCCACTTCACCCAGGCGCAGGCCGTGCAGGTTGTAGCGTTCGATCAGGCCTTCGAGGGCCGCGGTCAGCATTGCCTGGTTGCTCGCCGTGGCATAGGGGCCATTGGAACGGGCGAAGGGAATGCGGTTACCGCCAATGATCGCTACACGGCGCAATTGAGTCATGGAAAGCTCCCTCTGTCTGTTATGGGCTGGATTACTGAGCCTAGTCGAACGACTGCTACCCTGGGATGGTCAACCCTTTGAACCCCAGCCTTCGGAGAGCGTTCCATGTCTGACCGTTATATCGACTTCGCCAACTCTAGCCTCGGCCATCGTCTGGTCGCCGCCATTGGCCTGCCGTCGCCGGTACGCCTGGAACGCTGGCAGGCCGGGCGCCTGCGCCCGGTGGAAGGCGCATTGCTGCTGGGCGGCGGTGCACTGGTCAGCAAGGTGCAGGCGTTCGCCAACAAGCTCACCGACGCGATCTACACCTACGGCGCTGAGACGTCGACGTGGATCCCCGGCCACGGCCCCAAGCTCAAGGCCGTGGTGTTCGACGCCAGCGACTTGCAACACACCGACCAGCTCAAGCAACTGCGCGAGTTCTTCCAGCCGCTGCTGAAAAACCTGGATAACAGTGCGCACCTGGTGATCCTCGGCCGTGCGCCGGAAAACCTCAGCGATCCGTTCGCTGCCAGTGCCCAACGCGCCCTGGAAGGCTTCAGTCGCTCGCTGGCCAAGGAGTTGCGCAACGGTGGCGTGTTGCAATTGCTGTATGTCGGCGACGGTGCCGAAGACCAGTTGGAAGGCGCCCTGCGCTTCTTCCTCTCGCCGAAAAGCGCCTATATCTCCGGCCAGGTGATCCGCCTGGAGGCTTGCACTACACCGGTCGAAGATTGGACACGGCCGCTGGCCGGGCGCAAGGCGCTGGTCACCGGCGCCGCCCGGGGCATCGGGGCATCCATCGCCGAGACCCTGGCCCGCGATGGTGCCGAGGTGATCCTGCTCGACGTGCCCCAGGCCAAGGCCGACCTCGACGCCCTGGCCGCACGCCTGGGTGCACGCACCGTAGCGCTGGATATCTGCGCCGAAGACGCCGGCAACCAATTGATCGAACACTTGCCCGAAGGCCTCGACATCCTGGTGCATAACGCGGGTATCACCCGTGACAAAACCCTGGCAAACATGACCCCGGAATACTGGGACGCGGTGCTGGCGGTCAACCTCAATGCACCGCAGGTACTGACCCAGGCGCTGCTCGACAGCGGCACCCTGCACGACAACGCCCGTGTAGTGCTGCTGGCTTCGATCAGCGGCATCGCCGGCAACCGTGGGCAAACCAACTATGCGGCGAGCAAGGCCGGCTTGATCGGCCTCGCACAGGCCTGGGCGCCGCTGCTCAAGGAGCGTGGCATCAGTATCAACGCCGTGGCGCCGGGGTTTATCGAAACCCAGATGACCGCGCATATCCCGTTCGCCTTGCGTGAGGCCGGGCGACGCATGAGTTCGCTGGGCCAGGGCGGCCTGCCGCAGGACGTCGCCGAAGCGGTGGCCTGGCTGGGCCAACCGGGTTCCGGTGCGGTCAGCGGGCAAGCGCTGCGGGTGTGTGGGCAAAGTCTGCTGGGGGCGTAACCATGCAATGGAAGACGTTAGACAGTGCACCGTCTCTGCCGCCGCTGTATTGGCGTGCGGCCCTCAAGCGCAAGGTCACCGGCCGCACGCTGCCAGAGCACGGGTTGCGCTGCCGGGTCAGCATCGACCCCAAGCGGGTAGCGGCCTATCGCAAGGTCTGCGGCTTTGCCGACAGTCCGATCCTGCCGGCGACGTATCCGCATATCCTTGCGTTCGGTTTGCAGATGCAGTTGCTCACCGATAAGAGTTTTCCGTTCCCGCTGCTGGGGCTGATTCACCTGAGTAACCGCATCCGCATTCATCGCCCCCTGGGGGGTGTGAGCGACCTGTCTGTGGCTGTACACGCGCAGAACCTCAAGCCCCACGCCAAGGGCGCAACCTTCGACCTGATCACCACGGTTGAAGACTCCCTCGGCCTGCTGTGGGAAGCTGAAAGCCGCATGTTGTGCCGGGGCGTGAAGCTGGAAGGCGCGGCAGAAGATATCGCCCAATTGCCCCCCGACCAGGTCAGCGAGCTGACCCGCTGGAAAGCCCCCGCCGATATCGGCCGTCGTTATGCGCGAGTCTCCGGTGATTACAACCCGATCCACCTCAGCGCCCTGACCGCCAAGCTGTTCGGCTTCCCCCAGGCCATCGCCCATGGGTTATGGAACAAGGCACACACCGTTGCCGCGCTCGGCGAACACTTGCCCGCCGCCAATATCGAGATCGACGTCGAGTTCAGGAAACCCGTGCGCCTGCCCGGTGAAGTGACAATATTGTCCAGCGCCGCCGGTTCCAGCGGAGAGTTGCGGTTGAAAGGCGCGGGCGATATTGAACATATGGTAGGTAAGTGGCGACCGATCGCCTGAAACAAACAGATTAATTGTATATATACACCCTAAGTAATAGCGGACTTTATGAAGTCCTCTTTTTTATTTAACCAATTGATTTATAACCTATATATATCTTGATACATCCACCCTTTACACCCTTGGTATTAGTTGCTTAACCGGTACATCGCTGCTGTATATAAATCGTTAATACCAAGTAGAGCATTGAGAGAACGCACCGCCGGGGCTGTTATAGCCGCACGGACAAACGCATCGCTATCCCCAGAAGTAGCGAGCGCTTGAAGACAACCAAGGTTGTACAGGTGCAAGGAACTCAATCATGAAAACTCAAGTCGTGTTTTGGAAAGCAAGTACCGCGCTGGCCCTGGCAGTAGCACTGGCACTCGGCGGCTGCAGCAGCGGTGGTGGTGGGCACAAATCCAGCGTTGCAGCATCCTCTCCGGATGCAGGTGCAGGAACCGGGGGTGGCACGGGTGGCGGTGATGGCAGTGGCACAGGCGGCACGGGTGGTGGCACAGGCGGTGGCACGGGTGGCGGCACAGGCGGTGGTACGGGTGGCGGCACAGGCTCGACCAGCACACCTCTGGTCACCGGCCAGATTGCCGGTACCCTGGGTGGCACCGTGGGTAACGTAGGCGCTGCCGTCGGCGATCTGGGCGACACTTTGACCAGCGTCCCCATCGTCGGCACCACCGCAGGAGGCCTGGTCACCGCAACCGGCAATGCGGTCACCAGTATTGGAACCGGCGTCACTGCAGGCCTGGGCTCCCTGGGCACAAACAGCAATTCCTTAGGCATCACCGTGGCGGGTGTAGGTAATGGCGTCGCCGACTTGGGCGACGGCCTTTCGACCACTGGCAGATCGTTGTCCACTACGCTGGGCGGTGTTCCAGTCGTCGGCGGACTGACCGGCGGTGTAGGGGGCGCAGCAGGAGGCCTGGTCGACCAGGTTGGCCAGGCCGTCACCATGCTCGGCGATACCTTGAGTACCGCCAGCACCACCGGCCCGCTGGGCTCGATCACCGGCACTGTCGGCGCAAGAGTGCTGGTACCCGTGGTGTCGTTGGTGGAAAACACCACCGGCAACCTCGGCAACGCAACCGGTCTGGGAAACCCGGTAAACGGCCTGGTGGATAAGGTCGGTGCCGCAGTCACCGGCCTGGGTGGCCAGGTGGCCAGCGCAGGCGGTACCGGTAACTCCGTCACTGACATCGTGGGTGGCGCATTGACCGGCGTCGGTGGCGTGCTCGACAAATCAGGGGGTTATGTCGCTCCAGCGGGTGGAGCTTCCGCACCTGGCTTGCCTGAGTTGGTAGGTGGCCTGGTGGCAAATGTCGGTAACGGGCTGAATGCTGGCAACACCAACGGCGCGGTCAGCGCAGCAGGTGTCACCGGTGGCGCGCTGGGCGGCACCGTCGCCTCCCTCGGCACGGTCATCGGTGGTACCGGCGTGGCCAACACGGGGGCAACGGCACCCGTCGCAGGCCTGGCAACCAATGTCGGCGCAGCCCTCAATCCGGTGACCTCAGGCGTGGCCAGCCTCACGCAAAACATCGGCACAACCACAGGCGTCGGTGCTCCGGTCAACGGCCTGGTGACCAACGTGGGCGCCGCAGTCACCAACGTCGGGACCACGCTGACCGGTGCAAATGCCAACCCGATCACTAACGCGCTGGGCAATACCGTCAGTGCCGTAGGCGGCACGGTAGGCTCGGTCGGGGGCCTGGTCACTGGCGGTACCGGCAGCAGTGGCGGCCTGCTCGGTGGCTTGAGCGTCGGCGCCTCCGCCAATGGCAGTGCAGGCGCTACCACCAACACCGGTGTAGGCGGTTTGCTCACAGGCCTCACCGGTCAATAGAAATGCACCTGGCCGATTAGACGGCCTCACCTACAGCGCCTACGCTTGGTTGAGACGAGAGACCCCCAATAAGTCTCTCGTCTTTTTTATGCGGCTTGGCACCATGTTCCTCCCGAACCGAGTCCCAGAACCCGGTGGGCCCGAAACGCTGCTGCAGTTGACCATGGAGTGTCCTATGCGCGTGTTGACGCCGTTGTTATTGCTTTCTCTCAGCGCCTACGCCCAGGCCGAGACCCTTCCCAGCTTCCTCAACAGCAACGACACCATCCGCAACTTGCCAGTGCCCAACCTCCCTGCCGATGCTTATCGACCGGTCACGCCGCAAACCCAGGTGCCTGAAGCACCGCCTACCCAGGGCCAGCCGCTGATGATGGACACCAAGGTGACGATTCGCAAACTGCAGATCGAGGGCGGCACGGTCTACCCTCTCGCCGAGAGCGCCAAAGCCTACGAACCGTTAATCGGCCATGAGACCAACCTGGCGCAGTTGATCGAAGCTACCCGCGGTATCACACGTCGGTACCAACAGGACGGCTATCTGCTGTCCTATGCGTTCCTGCCCCAGCAGAACTTTGAAAACGGCCTGGTGCGCGTGGTGCTGGTGGAGGGCTATATCAAGGATTACCAGCAAAGTGGCGACATCGGCTCGGTCTCGACCTACGTCGACAAGTTGGCCGACAAGCTTCTGGTCGAACGCCCCCTGACCCGCAAGACCTTCGAGCGCTACACCACGCTCATGGGCCGCATCCCGGGCGTCACGTTGCAAGCCCAAGTGCCACCACCCGGTACCACTGACGGTGGCACGAGCATGCACATCACCGCAAGCCGCAAACCCTTCACCAGCAGCATGAGCATGACCGACGACAGCCGTGGTGGCCTGCAGGCCCTGCTTACCGGTGCCAGCAACGCGCAGACCAGCATGGGCGAGCAGCTCAACATCAGCGGTCTGCTCCCACCTGGCAAGGATAAAGAGCATTACTACCGCGTGGGCTACAGCCAGTTCGTGAATGCCGAGGGGACGCAACTGGCGCTCGGCGCTGAGCGCTATCGCGCCGATCCCAACACCAGCCTGCAACTGGGCGGCGGCTTCGCGCTCAAGCCGCACCAGGCCATCGATCGCTATTCCGTCGGCCTCAGCCATCCGTTGATTGCCTCACCCAACGAGTCGCTGACCCTGGGCACGCGCCTGTACGCAGTCGACCAGACCACGCGCTACCAACTGGTGGGCTACCCCCAGCGCTTCGACATCGAAACCAACCTGCGCGCCCTGGCCTTTGAAGGTGACTGGCGCAAGGCCGACACGCGCCAGTTACGCATTCTCAGTGCCGGCCTGTACCAGGGGATAGACGGCATGGGTGCCAAGACCCGTAGTGATTTCGAAGGACTCAAGCCGGACCTGGATTTCTTCCGCCTGCGCCTGTCCGGCGTCCAGAGCGACAAGTTCTTCGATAACTGGCAGGGCGTGCTGTCGGGAGCGTTTTACTGGAGTGATGACACCCTGCCCGACAGCGAGCGTGCCACCTTCGGCGGGCAGAACTTCGGGCGTGGCTACCCCGATGACCAAGGTTCCGGCGACAAGGGCTGGGGGTTGGCGTATGAGGTCAACTACAGCTACAACCGCGCCGGTGAGTGGGTGCGGATCCTGCAGCCCTATATCGTGTTCGACCGCGCCAAGTCCTGGTTCAACAACCTGCCGGTCAGGGCCAGCGATATGTCATCTGCGGCGATGGGCCTGCGCTTTGGTGACAACAAGTACTACAACATTGCATTGGAAGCCGCCAAACCCATGTCAGATATTGCGCTGGACAGCTTCAACCGCAGGCCGCGCTACTCACTGAGCTTCAGCTACCAACTGTAATCCCCTATAGAGGCCAGGCTCTAAGGTTTCGCTTTGGGCAGGGGGAAGAGGTTGTTCAACGTATCGATCAACCGCACCAGGTAGATCGGCTTGCGAAACAGGTCCAGCACCTGCAGGCGCAGCATGTCGCTCACATCATCCATTTCGGCATGACCCGACATCACAATCACCGGCAAGTGCGAGCGTGAGGTGTGTTCGCGCAGGCGCTTGATCAAGGAAATGCCACTTTCCTCAGGCATGCGCAGGTCGGTGATGACCAGGGCGATGTCGGGGTGAAGTGTCAATTCTTGCAGGGCGAAGGTGACGGAATTGGCGGTGAAACACACAAACCCTTCGTTTTCGAGGGATTCGGCGAGTTCGATCAGGGCGTCCTCTTCGTCATCCACCAAAAGAATTTGTTGGCGGGAAGTCGAAGAGGCGCTCATGGCTGTACCTGGACAGGAAGAACGTTGATAAGGCGTTTCCACATGGAAAAAGACGCTATCAAGTGGTCATCTTAGTGGCGACGCTGTCGAAGATCGATTTGATCTTAGTTCCCAGCCCAGAACCGGCACCGACGATCACCAATGCAACCATGGCCACAATGATCGCGTACTCAATCCCGGACGCACCGTCTTTGCGTTGAAAAAAAAGTTGGGTTTGGACATACAGCTTCAACATCATGTCAAGGAACATTGGACTTCTCCCTAAAACGCCACTGAAAGCCGGAAAGGCTCTACCACCAGATGATCGCGGCGTGCCATTAGAGCATTGTCAACAAACCCTGGCCTCACAACTGTAAGAACGGATTAATCACAAAGTATTAGTCGCAACGTTGACGCCACAACACCGCAGTTTAAAAGGCCAACTTTCTGCTTCAGATAATTTTTCCCCGCGGTAATGGCATTTCGTCCTAGCTGAGCTACCTTCAAATAGCCAAATCGTTAGATGTTCATCACAGCCAGGTTGCGGATTAACCCGTTTGGATTAACAGGGTGTGCAGTGCAACGGGAAAGGGAGAGCCGTCATGAACAGTCGCATCAGCATGGTCCTGGCCGGCTTGTTGCTGATCGGGGCATTGATTGCCGGGTACTGGGGGCTGGTGTTGAGTCGCGCACCTGAGCCCGTCGCAGCGCCTGCCGCACCTGTCGTTTCCGTTGAAAAAACCCTCGCCGCCGCTGAAGACCAAACCCGCCAGCCGGTGGTCGTCCTGCGGCATGAAGTGCCTGCTTTTACGCCACTGACCGCCGCGGACCTGTCCGTCGAGAAACTGCGCACCGCGCCCGCCGGCAGCCTGACCCAACTCGACCAGGCCATCGGGCGCATACCTCTGAGAACCCTCGGCGCCGGTACCTGGCTCAACGAGGACAGTTTCAACGCCGGCGGCCCCCTCTCGCGCATGATCCGACCCAACGAGCGCGCGCTGGCCGTGGCCGTGGACGAGGTGGTCGGCGCCGCAGGCCAATTGAGCCCCGGCGATTACGTGGATGTGTTGCTGTTCCTGCGCCAGGATGCCGGCAACGCCGAACAGTCGGCCCAGATCGTCCTTCCGGCGATGCGCCTGCTCAGCGTCGGCGACCAATTGGGCCTGGCCAACGATGGCCAACCGGCAGTGCCACCCCCGGCTACCGCCGAAGAACGCGCCCAGGCCCTACAACGTCGACTCACCGCACGCACCGTGGTGCTGGCCGTGCCGGAGCCTTTATTAAGCCGCATGATGCTCGCGGCACAAGCCGGGACCTTGCGCCTGGCCGTGCGCAGTGCCGAGGAACAACTGCTCAGCCGCTATTGGGCCGGTGAAGACGACACCGCGCAGAAGCTGGAAAGCGCTAACCGCGACCTTTACCAGTTCACTCAACTGGCGTTGACCGGCCCGCCCAAACCCGTCGTGCCGGCTGGCGGTGGGCCTGGTGTACGGCGTGGCATTGAAGTGATTCGCGGTGCCCAGGCGGCACCACAAACCCCGTGATCGAGCAAGGATGCCTTGAATGAGCCATCGCTACGCACCCATGTTCACGCAACTGGCCTGCGCCCTGATGCTGGCGAGCCTGCCGATCGGCATGGCCCTGGCAGCGCCGGGCAACTGCAGTGCCCTGGGCCAGCTGCCCGCCGTGGTCGAGGTGGGAGAAGGCCTGCAACAGGAACTGCAATCGCCCGTGGCAATTACGCGCCTGGCCATCGGCGATCCGAAAATCGCCGACGTGCGGGTCAACGGTGACCGTAACTTCCTGCTCACCGGTGTCAGCAGCGGCGCCACCAGCCTGCTGGTGTGGACCGCCTGCGCCAGCGCGCCGCGCCAGAGCATGGTGTTCGTCAAGGGCAAGGCCACCTCGGCGCTGACCAGCGTGTCGCTGTCGCCCTCGCAAGACCCGTTGCTGCCCAGCCAGGTGCAGACCGACATCCGCTTTGTGGAAGTCAGCCGTACCAAGCTCAAGGAAGCCAGTACGAAGTTTCTCGGCGTGGGTACCAACTTTTTCCTCGGTAGCCCCAGCCTTCTTTCGCCCTCTGAGGGGGTATTCAAGCTGCCGGTGAGCACGGACAGTTTCAACGTCGGATTTGGCGGCGGCCGGGTCAAGGCCATGATCAACGCCCTGGAGCGCAGCGGCTTTGCCTACACCCTGGCCCGCCCAAGCCTGGTGGCCATGAGCGGGCAGAGCGCATCCTTCCTCGCCGGCGGTGAAGTGCCCGTCCCGGTGCCCAGCTCCGGTAGCGATACCATCTCCATCGAATACAAAGAGTTCGGTATTCGCCTGACCCTGACCCCCACCGTGATCGACCGCAACCGCATCACTCTCAAGGTGGCACCGGAAGTCAGCGAACTGGACTACAGCAACGCCGTGCAGATTCAAGGCATCCAGGTGCCGGCCCTGACTGTACGCCGTACCGATACCAGCGTGTCCCTGGCCGATGGCGAAAGCTTCGTGATCAGCGGCCTGATCAGCACCAACAACCGCTCGACCATCGATAAATTTCCAGGGCTGGGCGATATCCCCATCCTCGGCGCATTTTTCCGCGATTCCACGATCAGCCGCGAAGAAAAAGAGCTGCTGATGATCGTCACGCCGCACCTGGTTCAACCGTTGGCCGCCAACGCCCAACTGCCCTCCTTGCCCGGCGAAAAACTGCGCAACTACGACCCGAACTGGTACCGGCTGTTCTTCCTGGAAAACGGCAACTTCGACCGTCGCAGTGGACTTTCCCAATGAGCGATAGCCTGAGCCAGACCTTCCTCGCCATCACCCGCAACACCACTGACCTTGAGTGGCTGCAGGGGGCCCTCGCACCGCTTGGCCAAGTGGTGAGTGCCGGCACCGGCAGCCTCGACGAACTGTTGGCGCTGGTCGATGTGACCTTCGCCAACCTGGTGTTCATCGGCCTTGACCGCGAAAACCTGGTGGCCCAGAGCGCACTGATCGAAGGGGCGCTGGAGGCCAAGCCCATGCTCGCCGTGGTTGCCCTCGGCGATGGCATGGACAACCAGCTTGTGCTGAATGCCATGCGTGCCGGCGCCCGCGATTTCGTGGCCTACGGCTCACGCTCCAGCGAAGTGGCCGGCCTGGTGCGGCGCCTGAGCAAGCGCCTGCCGACCGTGACCCCCAACGCACAACTGGGCGGCCTGACCGTGCTGTTCGGCACCCAGAGCAACGCCGACGGCGCGATGCTGGCCACCCACCTGGCGCTGGTGGTGCAAAAGAGCGGGCAGCAGACCCTGCTGCTCGACCTCGGCCTGCCACGCAGCGACAGCCTGGCGTTGCTGGGCCTGGAGAGCACGTTCAATTTCGGCGATGCGCTGCGGCATTTGCGCCGCCTCGACACCACCTTGATCAACAGCGCCTTCACCACCGCCCTGGATGGCCTGCGCATCCTGGCGTACGCCACCGGTGACGAACCGCTCAAACTCACCAGCGCCGCCGAGCTGTACATGTTGCTCAGCGCCTTGCGCCAACACTTCCAGCACATCGTCGTGAACATTACCGGACAGCCGGACAGCGAAGCCCTGCGCACCTTTGTCAGCCACTGCGACAAACTGCTGTGGTGCACCGACCAGAACGTGCTGGACTGCCGTCGCAACCTGGCGGTGATCAATCGCTGGCGTGAAAAAGGCATGAAGCTTGAGCATGCCAAACTGGTAGTGGACCGCTACATCAAGGCCTGCGCCCCAGACACCGAAGCCCTGGAAAAGAGCTTCGGCCTCGAATGCGTCGCCGTGCTGCCCCTGAGTGCCGAACTGCGCCTGAATGTGAAAAACCAGGGCCAGACGCTGTTCGCCCTGGCGCCGCGCGAACCCTTGACCCAGGCCGTGCGCGCCTTGGGCGAGCGCCTGGCAAAACGCTCCGAGGGTTTGGCAAAACCTTCGATGCGCTGGTTTGAACGCATCCTGGGGTCAGGACGATGAACGGAGAAAAGCTGTTTGGCGGCCCGGCCCGCGCTGCCGGTGGCAACACCGATCACGATGGCCTGAAACTGGTGCTGCATCGCTACATCATCGACGCCATCGAGGAGTCGGGCAAGAACCTGCTCGAAGGCACGCGCCAGTCCCTGGCGCAATTCGTCACCGACAAAGTCTCCGAGTACATCACGCGCATGCGCCTGGCGATTTCGCGCTACGAGACGGAGCGCCTGGCCGAAGAGATCGTTGACGAACTCACTGGTTTCGGCCCGCTGGAGGTGTTGCTGCGCGATCCATCGGTGACCGAAATCCTGGTCAACGGGCCACATCGAGTATTTATCGAACGTGATGGTTTGCTGCACCAGAGCGACCTGCGCTTCATCGACGACCACCACGTGGAGCGCGTGATGCAACGCATCCTCGCACCGCTGGGCCGGCGCCTGGATGAGTCTTCGCCCATGGTGGATGCGCGCCTGCCCGATGGCAGCCGGGTCAATGCGATCATCCCGCCGATCGCCCTGGACGGACCGTGCCTGTCGATTCGAAAATTCCGCAAGGACATGCTCAAGAGCAGCGACCTGGTCGCCATGCAGACCATCGACCAGAGCATTTTCGAGTTCTTCCAGGAGGCCGTGGGCAAGCGCTGCAATATCCTGATCAGCGGCGGCACCGGCACCGGCAAGACCACGCTGCTGAATATCCTCAGCCAGTTGATCAACCCCCACGAACGCCTGGTGACCATCGAGGACGTCGCCGAATTGCAATTGGGCCACCCCCACGTGGTACGCCTGGAAACCCGTCCACCCAACGCCGAGGGCCACGGCGAAGTCAAGTCCAGCGACCTGATTCGCAACGCCCTGCGGATGCGCCCGGACCGCATCATCCTTGGCGAGATCCGTGGTGTCGAAGTGCTCGACGTGATGACGGCGATGAACACCGGTCACGACGGCTCCATGAGCACCGTGCACGCCAACAACGCCCAGGATGCATTGCTGCGCCTGGAAACCCTGGTGGGCCTGACCGGGCGGGTAATCGCCGAAAAAACCCTGCGCCAGATGATCTGCGCCGCACTGGACGTGATCATCCAACTGACGCGCATGCCCGATGGGCGTCGCTGCGTGAGCGAAGTGGTGGAAGTGGTCGGTGTGCGTGATGACGTGTACGTCACCAATACCCTGTTCCGCCTGGACCGGCGTACCGGCTTTGGCTTCCTGCGCGAAGCCCTCAACCCGGCCGGCGACAAACTGCGCCGCGAATCGGCGTTGCAGTCCTAGGGAGCGCGTGATGACAGGACCGGTGTTGTTGCTTGTCTGCCTGCTGTTGATCGGCCTGTCGTTCTGGCAGTTTCAGCATGGCCTGCGCAAAGCCCAGACGGACCGCGTGCTGGAGCGCCTGGGTGACGGCCAGCCGCAGGCACAGGAAACGAACACCAAGTGGACCGCTCTTGAGCGCATGTTCCAGCGCGCCGGGCTGGGCAAACCCACTGACCGCCTGGGCCTTTGGCTGAGCGCCTGGGTGATCGGCGCGCTGTTCGGCTGGCTGCTGGCCGGCGGTCTGGGGCTGATCGCGATGGTCGTGGCGCCGCCCCTGGTACTGCGCTTGTACATCAGCTGGCGTTATCAACGGCGCGTGCAGCGCATGGTCGAGCAACTGCCGCAGTTGCTCGACCACAGTGTACGCAGCCTCAAGTCCGGCAGAACCCTGGCAGATGCGGTACTTGGAGGCGTCGAAGGCGTTGAAGACCCACTCAAGGACGCCATGGCCCGCGTGCAACGCAATGTGCGCATGGGGGTCAGCCTGCCGGACTCGGTGAGCGACTTTGCCGAGTTCTACGAGCAGGACGAATTCCGCCTGTTCGCCCTCGGCCTGAAGGTCAACCACCGCTACGGCGGCAACGCCAGCGAACTGCTGGAAAACCTGATCAAGATGATTCGCGAGCGCGAACAAGGTGCCCGGCAGCTCAAGGCCATGACCGGTGAAACGCGCATGACCGCCTATGTGCTGGGCGGACTGCCCATCCTGATCGTCGGCTACTTCATGATCGTCAACCCTGGCTACTTGATGACCATGTGGAACGACGACACCGGGCGCATCATGCTGTTCGCCGCGCTGGGGATGGACCTGACGGGTACCTTCGTCATGTGGCGCATGTTGAGGAGTGTCTGAGATGGTGCTGCTGGCCTGCGCCCTGTTGTTGCTATCCGCCGCGGTACTGGTGGGAGGCCAGGTGCTTGAACACCGCCGGCGCGATCGACGGGTCGCCGAGCGCTTGCAAGGGCGGACGGCCAGCGACCACAAACTCGGTAGCTTCATGCGTCAACTGGGGGGAAGCGCCCTGGCCCAGCGCTCGGTCAGCCTGGACAACGAGACTCAGGTTCTCCTCAACCGGGTCGGTTGGCGCAAGGCCAGCCAGCGCTCGCTGTTCGCCGCCTTCCAGGTCGGTACGCCAATTGTGCTGCTGGGCCTGACCCTGCTCGGCCAGCAGCTATTGTTTGCGCACGCGGACCCCGCATGGATTGCGCCGATGTTTGCCGTGGGCATCGGCTACCTGCTGCCCAAACGCGTGCTCGCCGCTGCGGCCAAGTATCGCCAGCAGACCATCGCCAAGGAAATTTCAACCTTCATTCCACTGCTGCGCATCCTGTTCGAATCCGGCATGGCGATTGAACAGTCGCTGCGGGTGGTGGGCAACGAAGCCCAACGCCTGCTCCCCGCGTTGACGCATGAACTGCGCCTGATCCTGGCAAGGGTCGATTCCGGGCTGGAGCTGAGCGAGGAACTGGGCAAGACCGCACGCCTGCTGGAGGTGGATGAGTTCACCGACACCTGCATCATCCTCCAGCAATTGATCCAGCAGGGCGGCGGCGCGATGAAGTCCCTGCTGGCCCTCAAGCAACTGCTCGACGACCGACGCCTGACCCGTTTGCAGGAATACATCTCGAAGATGTCGGCAAAAATGTCGGTGGTGATGATGGTGTTTCTGTTCCCCGCTTTGTTGATCGTGCTCGGCGGCCCGGCCTTTATCGGCATCGCCCGCGCGTTGAGCCACTTTTGAGGAGACCTTTATGAAAGCACTGATTGCCGGCCTGACGCTGTTGATGCTCGGCGGCTGCGCCACCAACGGCCAATCGCCCTGGGCGGCGCTGACCTCACCGGGCAGTTGCACCAAGCCGAGCGCGGACCAGGAGCTGGCGCTGAACCTGTCCGACGACCTGGCCAACGAAGGCAAGCTGCACGCCAGCCTGGCCAACCTGCAAAACCTGCCCGAGTCCCTGCCCCAGGTGCGCCAGCGCAAGGCCCGCACTTATCGCCTGCTCGGGCGCAGCGAAGCCGAGCCGCTATACCGCAGCCTGCTCGGCACCTGCATGACGGCCGAAGGCGAGCACGGCCTCGGGCAGTTGGCGGCCGCCAGAGGCGACAACGGCCTGGCCATGACCCACTTGCAACGGGCTGCGCAGCTGGCCCCCACTGACGAAAAGATCCGCAATGACTTGGGCGTGGTCTACCTCAACCAATTACGGGTGGAAGACGCCCGCTTTGAATTCATGACCGCCATCGAACTCAAGCAAGGCGACCCGCTGGCCGCCGTCAACCTGGTCACACTGTTGATCTACCAGAACGACTGGGGGCAAGCGGCCAAGGTCGTCAGCCAGTTGGGCCTGAGCCGCGAGCAGTTCACCGAGGCCCAGGCCCGCGCGGAGAAACTCAAGGCCACCGGCGTGGCGGCACGCAAAGTCGCGGCAGTCAGCCAGGCCCTGCCGGTGACCCTGAAGTAAGGAGAGCGAGATGACAGCACATTACTTCATCGCACTGGCGCTGCTACCGCTGAGCGCACTGGCCATCGAGCCGGGCCCGTCGTCCCCCTATCAGGCGGAGACGGAAAACTGGATGGCCTTGCAGGTCGATGGGCGCGCAGCTTCCGCCACGCCGCAACGAACCACGCCCGCAGAACGGGAACAGGCCATGCAGCGTTGGCTGGACAGCAACAAGCATCCGATTCCGGAGTTCTTCGAGTCGCAATCCGGCGGGGCTTCCAAGGGTGGGAAGAGTCAGTAACCGTCAGTGCGCCGTCACCCGTTGCCGCGGCGCCGAGATAGTCGGCGACAGGGCCAGTGCCAGCTGGGTACGGTTATGCATATGGGTGAGGCGCAGCACCTGGGACACGTACAGCTTGACGGTGTTCTCGGTGATCCCCAGTTCACAGGCGATCTGGTAGTTGGTCTGGCCCTTGCCCACCAGGCGCGCAACATCGAGCTGGCGCGGCGACAGCTGGTTGAAGATGGTCGGGATTTCGATCGGCCCGGCATCATCGACGACCGGCTCGCCCTCATCCGCCAAGCCGGCGCCAGGGCTGCGCCGCACTTTGTCGAGGTCACGGTACAAATCGTTGATGGATTCGGAAAGGTATTGCAGCTTCTGGTTCAGGTGCCCCAGGTGCAGCTCTTTTTGCCGCTCCTCCAGCGCCGCTTCCTGGCGTTGCAGGCCTTCGAGCAACTCATCGAGGTTGATCGGCTTCTGGTAGTAATCCGAGATCCCCGCGCGCAGGGCCTTGATCACGTCCTGTTTGTCGGCACGCCCGGTGAGCATGATGGCCTCGAACGCGCGCTGCTTGCCCGCGACCTTCTGCATGGCCTGCACCAGCTCGATGCCATCCATGTCCGGCATATGCAGGTCGCACAGCACCAGGCCGATCTCGGGGTCTTCACTGAAGCGCTGCAAGGCGTGTCGACTGGACTCACATGGGGCGCAGCGGTAGCCGCTGCCTTCAAGAAATTCGCAGAGCTCTTCCACGATCAACGGCTGATCGTCGACCACGAGCACTTTTACTGCCGAGGTAAGCTTGTTCACGCGCTACTCCATGCCTGGCAAGCAAATGGGCGACCCATCCATTTGGACAAAAAACAACTTACGGATACTTCATAAACGTAGACGTACTTTTCGACTATGTACATAGCGGTAGAGCGGTTGTTCGACTAATGGATCCAAAGCCAGTACAGCACAAATCCTGTCAGGACAAAGGGGGCAAATGGCTGTTTGGTCGACACCTGCGCATCTGCCCTCCCCCGACGCGCCCCAAGCCTTTGACTCACAAGCACCCAGCACGCCTGAAAGAGCGCCGCACCGATCAACGACCACAGCAAACAGTCCAGCGTACTGGCCAGGGCCAGGGCAGCCAGCAGCTTCACATCTCCCGCACCAAAGCGGTCCAGCGCATACCCGGGCAAGGTCAACAACAGGGCCAGGGCAAACGCCCAACCGCCCTCGCTGGCGGGCGCTCCGAGCCAGGTCGTGCCCGTCCACAGCAAGAAGATCAGTGCCAACAGCGCTGCCGTCAGGGTCAAGCCATTGGCGATCTGCCGCTGGCGGATATCCTGCCACGCACAGAGGACCAGCCAGAGCAGTATCACCACGCCGTGGATCACGTAAAAAACATCCCTTTTCGCTGATTGATTCTATGCTGATATCAAGTAGTAGCCGTCAGGGTAGACGCAGTCATGAAAACAGGCCTGCCTGGAAAGCAAAAAGGTGCGGCGGCGATTGAGTTCGCCCTGGTCTTCACGATCTTTTTTGCCGTGTTCTACGGGTTGATCAGCTATAGCCTGCCGTTGCTGTTGATGCAGTCGTTCAACCAGGCGGCGGCGGAGGCCGTGCGCCAGGCCCTGTCGGTGGACCCGATAGCCGCCGGCACCGCTTACGGCACGCAGGTGACCGACCGTGCCAAAACCACTGTGATAGAGCAGTTGAAATGGATCCCGAGCAGTTTCCAGTTCTCCCCCAGTTACATCAGCAGTTCCTATAACGGCGCCACGACCACGCTGACCGTGGCAATCAACTACCCGACTACCAACCTCTATTCCGTGTTCCCGGCGCTGGTGCTGCCGGGGATCGGCACCGTCCCGAGCCTGCCGGCCAACCTGTCCGCCAGTTCGAGTCTGCAGTTTTGACGTCGGGGGACAAACTCTTCGGCCGCCTGCTCGGCCGCGTCAGCGCGCCGCCCCTCGATATGCCGGGCATGCCCATGCCAGGCCTGCAGGTGCAATTGGATGCTCAAGGCCACGTGCTGGGTATCCGCGGCACCCTGCGCTCACAGCTGGCGACCCACGCCATCGGCGAACGTCGGCCGCCACTGCGTGAGCTGCTGTGCGCCGACAGTGCCCTGGATATCGAAGGCAGCCCTGCCGACTGGCAACACCAGAACCTGGACCTGGACTTCCAGGGCGCAACCGGCCAGGTGCTGCACACTCGCGGCTGGATCGAACCCGACGGTGATGAATGGAGCCTGCGCCTGCAGGACGTGGGTGATTTACTGGCCGGCCGGCAACTGGCCCAGCACCGCGAACAGAACCATCAACTCGCCTGCCAGATGAGCGAGCAGTTGCGGGTGTGCAGCCTGACCCGCCTGCCCGAGGTGTTCAACGAGCACCTGCGCAGCCTGGCCCAGCGCTGGCACATCCCCTGCGTTGCCCTGGCCCTGCTCGATGACGAAGACCGGGGTTGGCGGATCTACAGCCAGTACGCCGCCCACGACGCCCCCGCCTTGTGGCAGGCCGGCCAACACCTGGGCATCAGCCTGGACAGCGTCAATGGCAACGTACCGTTGAGCCTGGCCCGGGAGCGCAGCGATAACCCGCGTCTGCACAGTATATTCGGCGATGCCGACGGTTTTCTGGTGCCTTACCGTGACAGTCAGGGCGTCGCCGCCTGGTTGCTCTGTGGCCCATACAACGGCCAGCAGCACACCAACGACCGCGACTGGCTGAATCTCACCGCCGCCCTCGCCGCCCCCCTGCTGAGCCGGCTGCGCGAGCAGCGCTATCACCAGCAGCTCGACCGCATGGAGGCGTTGCAGGGCCTGCTCGGCACCGGCTGGTGGGAGCTGCTGCCGGCCACCCACGAAATCCAGCTGGCCCCGCAGTTGCTGCACAGCCTCAGCCTGGAAGACGGTCCGACCCTACAACCTTTGAGCCAATGGCTGGAATTGATTCACCCCGCCGATCGCCAGGCCCTCGACAGCCGTCTGCACGACCTGCTGGCCCTGGGCAAACCCTTGCTGACCAGCGTGCGCCTGCAACGCACCGACGCCGAGCACCACCCGCTCTGGTATCGCGTGCAGGGCCAGGTGCTTGGCGTGGGTGACAGCCGCCGCTGGATCGGTTTCATGCTCGACATCAGCGACATCAAGAACCAGCAACTGCAAGCCGCCGCCGCCCATGCACGCCTGGACAACCTGATCGCCAGCTCACCGGCCGTGATCTATGTGCAGCGCTATGTCGACGGCGCCCTGCATCCGGCTTTTTTCAGCGACAGCCTGCTACCGCTGCTGGGCTGGACCTTGGCCGAGTGCAACCACGACAGCCTGGCGTCCTTGATCCACCCCGAAGACCGCGACCGGTACTTCGAGCGCAGCCGCCAGTTGCTGCGCGAAGGCAGCGTACGCAGTCGCTACCGCCTGCGCGACAAACAGGGCCACTACCACTGGCTGCTGGACGAGGCCAAGTTGCTGCGCGATGACTTGGGCCTGCCGGTGGAAGCTGTCGGCCTGTGGCTGGATGTCACCGAGGCGACCCTGGCCGCCGAACAGATCAAGCAGAGCGAAGAACGCTATCGCATCCTGGTCGAAGACTCCCCGGCAATGATCTGCCGCTATCGCCCCGACCTGACCCTGACCTTCGGCAACACACCGCTGGCCAATTACCTGGAATGCCCGCCCGCAGAGCTGCCAGGGCTGAACCTGGGCCACTGGATGTCGCAGGAACAGCGCCAGGCGTTTGTGCAGCGTATCGGCCAATTGAGCGCGGAATTCCCGGTCAGCACCGCCGAAATCAGCCTTGAACTGCCGGGGCGCGAACACGCCTGGTGGGTCTGGTCGGACCGTGGCGTGTTCGATGAACAGGGTACGCTGGTGGAGGTGCAGGCGGTGGGCCGTGACAACACCGAAGTGCGCCGCTCCCAGCAGCAACTGACGCAAAGCGCCAAGATGGCCACCCTGGGCGAAATGGCCACCGGTCTGGCCCATGAAATCAACCAGCCGCTGAACGTGATGCGCATGGCCGTCGTCAATGTGCTCAAGCGCCTGGGCAACGGCGATGCGCAGATCGACTACCTCACCGAAAAACTCCAACGCATCGACACCCAGGTGCAGCGCGCCACGCGGGTGGTGGACCATATGCGGGTGTTCGGCCGCCGCTCGGAAATCGAACAGCAACCCTTCGACCCGTCACAGGCCGTGGAAGGCACGCTGTCACTGCTCGGCGAGAGCCTGCGCGGCAAGGGCGTTGAGCTGCGGATCACCCCGGCGGACGTCCAGGTCCAGGTCAAAGGCTATGTCGATCAGCTTGAACAGGTGTTGATCAACCTGATGGTCAATGCCCGTGACGCGCTGTTGAGCAAACGGGGAAAACACCCCGAATTTCGTCCCTGGATCGCAGTGCATTGCGAACAGGACAGCCGCCATGTGCGGATCTGGGTGGAAGACAACGGCGGCGGGATTGACCCACGGTTGCTGGAGCGGATTTTCGAGCCGTTCTTTACCACCAAGCCGATCGGCGTGGGCACGGGGCTCGGGTTGTCGGTGAGCTACGGCATTGTGGAAAACATGGGCGGACGCTTGAGCGTCGCCAATGGCGAGCACGGCGCGAAGTTTTGTGTGGAGCTGCCGATCAGCTAGATCACCAGATAGGCGCGGCCCATGTGGCAACTGAGGTTGGCGCCGACTTCGGCGTTGCCGAGGTTGACGCCCAGCGCTGCGAGCAACGTATTGACGATAGGGTCGAGGATCGGCGCCAGGACGTTCTGGACCAGGCTGACCACCGAGCTGACGATGGTCGCCAGTGCACCGGTGACTGTACTGTTCGGCGTAGCGGGCGTGCTCCCCGTAGGTGGGACATAGGTGACCTGCAGGCCGTTCAAGGTAGCGCCCAGGCTGTTAACGATATTGGCGGTGCCGGGTGGGCTTTTGTAGATCGTCGCCGCATTGACGTCATTCACCGGCGAAAACAACACCGTATTGGTTTGCGCCCCCACGGTGGACAACGCCCTCAGGTTCAAGCCACCGCCAACGCCGGCCGTGCGAGGCCCGCACACCAGAGTCAGCAGGCAAAAGCGTTGGCCAAAGTCGATCAGCCGCACCGGCTGCACATTGACAGGCGCAGACGATGAAAACGCCGACACAGGGTCAACATAGCCGACGCCCAGGGTAGCGAGTGACGTGGTGGCCTGCACCGTCAACGACTTGGTGGCCGGTGTGGCGCAACTGAAGTCTGTCACGTGGCTCTCCGCGCTGGCCGCCTCGATATAGATGGATAAGGTCGTGGTGATATCCACATCAGCCACATTGCACCCGACTATGCACACGACACCGGCCACCACATCGAGCAGGTTCAGGTTCAGCAAACCGCCGACCACCTTCGACACAGGCGTCGCCAGCCCGGTCAGTATCGATGAAACCCCCGAGACCACCTTGATGATCGGCGCATCGATGGTGACCAACGTGCGTACCTGGGCAGTTCGTACAAAAATCTGGTCCGTCGGCGGATTATTCAAAAGCCCAGCCTTGGCCTTGGCCGGATTGCCAAACGCAGACAGTTGCGGCGGCTCGATGACTTTGGTCTGGACCGAGACGGTGCCAACCAGAGGAATATTCACCTGCGCTGCCGCACCGACCGCACTTTTGCTACTGGATAGCTGCGCCACGGTCTCCAGCAACTGAAACAGCTGCACACTGGTATTCAAGGCAGCCGCTGGTGTACCGGTAGCGACCTTCAACAGATCGCCCACCTTCAAAAGCTGGGTATTCGGGGCAATGGCTTTCACTGAAATGACATCGTTGATCACCGCCGTGGCGACCGCGCCGTTTTTTTGCAGGACCTTCACCGCTGCGTCGAGCAACTGGCTGGCGGATACGGCGGTGCTCAGCAACGCGTCGTAGTCCCCCGCCTTGACGTTCAATTGAACCGCCAACTGGTCCAGGTAACCGAGCAGGTTCACGTTCGTCGTCAGCAAGCCATTCCAGCCCGCAGCAGTCAGGGACAGGCTGCCGCCCAGCAGATTGCCGATGACCATGTTCAATAGCGGGGAGTTGCCGGAGTTCACAGAGGACAGGCTGCTGCGAATCGTCAGTTGCGCCACCGGCGGTGCATAGGCGGCCACGGCGGTGGCACTCAGCGTCATCTGGGTGGAGACCGGCGCACCACTGAACATGCCCCACAGCCCACTGGCGATGCTGGTGATTACGCTGCGCGTGGCGACCACGCGCACGGCATCGCTTTTGGTGGCGTCGGCAGTGAATACACGGACATTGCCGGCATTGGTGGTCAAGGTGCCGCAGGTGACGGCCAGGCCACGGCTGCTGTCGCCAGCGACCACGCTGAAACCGTTGCGTGTGGCGTTCTGCACGGCGTAGTCATTGGCGGTGGTGGCGGGTGTGCACAGGCCGCCACGGCTGGCGGCTTCCAGCGCGGCGCTGTCGGCGACGGACTGCAGCTTGCGCTTTTCCAGATAGAGACGGCCGCTGTCTACCGCCAGCAGCATGAAGACCATGGCCAGGGCCAGGGTAGCTGCCGCCATCAGGCCAATCGCACCACGCTGCCTGTAACCAAGTCGGGGAGACATCAGGCACTCCTTAGCGCTTACTCTCCGTAGATGGTTTTGAGTGTAGACAAGGGCTGGCCCGTTGCCATAAATCGGTTTGAGGGGGGGGGTTGAGGGGGCTGCTTCGCAGCCCAACGCAGGGCAAGCCTGCTCTCCACAGCAAGCCCGCCTGCCACAGCGAGCCTGCGCCCGCAGAGGTTAGTGAGGGGGGTAGCTGGAGAGGACGCGGGTGACGGTGGTGCGGATGGCTTTGTCACGGTCCTGAGGGTTGGGCGAGGTGGCCATCATCTGTTCGTCGCTGCCGCGCCAGACCAGTTTGCCGTCCTTGCCATCGAGCAGGTCGATCTGGATGGTCGCCACTTTGTAGGTGATGTTCCGCGTTTCGTTGTACATCGGCGCGCCCCAATAGCCATTCCACGGGCCGCCCCAGGCGCCGCCGTAGTTGGTGGTGACCTGCTGCTGGCGGTCTTCGACGATCAGGTAGGCCTGCACGTTCAGGTCAGCCCTGGTGCCCGGCGCCGCAGGGCGCAGGCCGCGCTGGTCGAGTTGTTCACCCACGGCCTGGCGGATGCGTTGTTCAGTGAGGTCGCTCTTGATGCGCGGGTCATCCGGGCGGTATTGCAGGGCCGGGTCTTTCCAGGCCCAACTTCGGTAGGCACCGAAGTCCCGGCTGGCGTCAAAGTCGTGGTTGACCTGGCTGGTCTGGCAACCGCCTAGCAGCACAACAAAAGCGAGCGTAGCGATACGACGAAACATGGTTGTTCTCCAAAGAGCGACCCGCGCCAAAGATGAGAATAGCGGTTAACTGGGAGGATACGCCGTCATTGCCTTCTGCACCGCCTGGCGCAAGGCATCCGCCCGTTCACTGAGGCTTCCCTGGCTGCCCGTCTCTGCGCTGGCGCTCCACACCGGCTGACCGGTGCGGGCATCGAACAGGTTGACGCGCACCACCACGACCTGGACTTCATAAGTGCGCACGATCGGCACCGAGTTGTACATGCCATAACCGTTGCCGTAGCGGTTATAGCCGCCATAACCGTAGCCGTAGTCATCCTGGACTTGCTTGAGACGCTTCTCCAGGCGCACGTCGGCGCTGACGAAAAGGTCCGCCGGGCGGTTGTCATGCAAGGGACGCAGGCCGCGCTGGTCGAGGGCGCCGCTGACCGCTTCGGCGATCTGCGCCGAATCGGCCCAGGCAGTGCCCGCCGGCAGCTGGCCGTTGCGCCAGGCCCAATTGCGGTAGGCGCCGTAATCACGCACTGGCGCCGGGTAGGCACTGGTATCAAAGGTGTGGGCGGCCTGGGGCGGTGCCGGTGGGATCGGCGCCGACGCGGCAACATAAGGGTTGGGGCTTGAGCAGGCGCCCAACCCCAGGGACAACAGGATCAAACAGAGACGACGCATTTCGACCTCCCCAGACTGGCCCGCCTAAACCGGACGGCAGATCCAGTGCAAATAACGCCCAAGTCCGGCAAAGCTTGGGTGACGACGGTGAGCGAGTTCCATCTCTACAAGGTCCTGCAAATCCGCACGGGCCTGGAATTCCACCGGCATATAGTCGTGGAACACCCGCACGCCACTTTGGCTTTCGACCTGCCAAAAGCCTTCGAGTTGCGCCGCCAATTCTCGTGGGTCCAGCGGTTGTTGCGGCGTGAGGCTCTGCTTTTCGCCGGCCATGTCATTCTTGCGCATTTTGCGGAAGTGGCCTTTGAGCAGGTTGCGATAGATCAGCGCATCACGGTTGTAGAACGCCAGGGATAGCCACCCACCCGGCGCCGCGAGTTGGTGCAGTACCGGCAGGATTGCATGGGGCTCGGCCAGCCATTCCAGCACGGCATGGCACAGCACCAGGTCGTAGGGTTCGGTGAGCTGGCCGAGCAGGTCTTGCCAGGGCGCATGGATAAACGTCGCGGTCTGCCCCGCCTCGGCGAAACGTTGGCGGGCGCCTTCGAGCATCGGTTCGGCGGGTTCGGCCAGGGTCACCTGATGCCCTTGCTCAGCCAGCCACAACGACATATGGCCCAGGCCCGCGCCAATATCCAGCACACGCAGCGGGCGCCTTGGCAAGGCTTCGGTGAGGTCGGCCTGGAGCACCGCCAGGCGGATCGCGCCTTTGGCACCGCCGTAGATTTTCTCGGCGAAGCGCGTGGCCAACTGGTCGAAATGACGGTCACTCATGGGCAAACCGCCGTTCGCTGTCGGCCAGTTTGGCGCGCACCACTTCGTTCATGTCCAGGCCCAGCTCACTGCACAGCAACAGCAGGTACAGCACGATATCGCCGACTTCCTGCCCGGCATGGGCGAGTTTGTCGGCCGGCAGCTGGCGCGACTGGTCTTCGGTCAGCCATTGGAAGATCTCCACCAGCTCGGCCATTTCCACGCTGGCGGCCATGGCCAGGTTTTTGGGGCTGTGGAACTGCTTCCAGTCGTTGGTATCGCGGATGCGGTGCAGGCGTTCGGTGAGGTGTTCGAGGTTCATGTGGCAGGCTCCTGAAGGTGGATAGCTTCGGGGGGAATGGCCTTCAAGGCAAGTGAACCTTTGGGCTTGCCCTCGATAGCGATCTAATCAACGACGCTGAACTCGACGCGCGCGGTCTGCCCGGCTTCGTCGAGGACACTGAGTTGATAGCGCCCCAGTTGCTCAAAACTGGCATTGATAAAGTCCTGGTTGGCACTGTCGCCCAGGGGCGCGCCGTTAAGGAACCACCAACGCCGGCCGCTGCCGCCCAACGCAGAGAGTTTGAGGCGCAGCGCCTGTTGGCTGGCGGCGGGCAGGCGCAGTTGGTCACCTTCACGCACGCCAACGATGGATAAAGGTGAAGAGGCGGCCAGCGCCGGTGGCGGGCAATCGGGGTCGGCCGCGGGAATGCGCGCTTCGCGGCGTTCGGCCCTGGGCAGCCAAGGCTCCAGGGGCGCGGGCCACAGGGCGATGCTCCTGGGCTCGGCACCGGGGCAACGGGCGTCCACCCGCAAGCCCTTGGCATTGACCCACACACTTTCCATCAAACCCACGCTCAACGGTTGGTCCAACGCCTGCAAAGTGGGTGGCGTGGTGTTGTCCAGGGTCCAGGCAAAGCGCTGGCGGCGGCAGTTGGGATCGCTGCGGTTCATCGGCTGGCCCAGCGGCCAACAGATCGCGGCCACACCGACATTCGCCGGCACCGGCTTGACCGGTGCAGTGATACCGCGCTGGCTGTCGCGGTTGGTCAGCACATCGTGCACCTGCAACATCAGCGGTGCGGCCGAAGCCAGGCCGAACTGGCCCGGCACCGGCGTACCATCCGGGCGGCCGATCCACACGCCGATCAGGTAACGCGGCCCCACACCGATCGCCCAGGCATCGCGAAAGCCGTAGCTGGTGCCGGTCTTCCAGGCCAGCACCGGGCGCTGCACCAACTCGGCACGCGGGTCGCGGTCGGGTCGCGCCTGGCCGCTGAGGATGCGCCGCACAATCCAGGCGGCCCCTGGCGACAATAATGGCCGTTCCCTGAGCGTATCGTCCGGCTGCAAGCGAAGGGTGGCGCTTTTGCCGTCCCGGGCGAAGGCGCTGTAACCACTCACCAGGTCTTCCAGGCGGCTGCCCGCCCCCCCCAGGATCAGCGCCAGGTTCGGCTCGGCCAATGCCGGCAATGCCAGCGGCACGCCGCCGATGCGCATTTCGGCGGCGAACCGCTTCGGCCCATAGGCTTCCAGCAACTGTACCGCCGGGAGGTTGAGCGAGCTGGACAGCGCCGTACTCGCCGGCACTGCGCCGGTGAAGCCCATGGAGAAGTTGCCCGGTCGGTAATCGCCATATCGTCGGGGCACGTCCTGCAGCAGTGATTCGGAGTGGATCAGCCCATCGTCCAACGCCATGCCGTACAAAAACGGCTTTAACGTGGAGCCCGGCGAACGCAGGGCACTGATCATGTCCACATGGCCGAAGCGCTTGGCGTCGTTGATATCCACCGAACCGAGGTAGGCCCGCACGGCCATGGTTTCCTCCTCCACCACCAGGATCGCGGCGGAGGTGTGCTCCGGCAAACGCGCGCGCCAGCCCAACAGCAGGTCTTCGAGGCGACGTTGCAAGGTGGCGTCCAGGGTGGTGCGGATCAGCGACGGGCTGTCGGGGCGGTTCAGGCGCCGTGCGAGCAAGGGCGCCAGGCTCGGTTCCAGGCGCGGCGCGAGCAACAGCGGTTCTTCCAGGGCCTCATCGACGGCGGCTTGCGGCCACACCTGGAATTCGGCGAGGCGGCGCAGCACTTTGTCGCGGGCGTCCTGGGCGCGTTGGGGGTGGCGGTCCGGACGCAAGCGGCTGGGCGCCTGGGGCAGCACGGCGAGCAAGGCGGCTTCGGCGTGGGTCAGCTGTGACGGCGACTTGCCCAAGTACGCCCAACTGGCGGCGGCCACGCCCTGCAACGTACCGCCAAACGGGGCGCGATTCAGGTAGAGGTTGAGGATTTCTTCCTTGGACAGGTGCCATTCCAGCTGTGCCGTGCGCCACAACTGACGCAATTTGCCGTGGAAAGTGCGCGAATGCGGATCCAGCAAGCGCGCCACCTGCATCGACAAGGTGCTGCCGCCCGACACCACCCGCGCGCCGGTCAGGTTCTGCCAGGTCGCCCGCACCAGCGCCAGCGGATTCACGCCGGGGTGCTGGTAGAACCAACGGTCCTCATAGGTGAGCAGCGCATCCAGGTAATACGGCGACACCTCGCGGGTCTGCACGGGGTAGCGCCACACACCGTTGGCATCGGCAAACCGCCACAACGGCGTGCCATCCTCGGCCAGCACCACCCGCGCCAGGTCATCCTTGGGCAAGGGCAACGGCCAGATGCGGTCGGCCAGCCAGAGCAGGGCGATCACCAACAAAAGGCTGGCCAGGGTCCAGCGGGCAACTAAACGCAAACTCAAACGGGCAAACCTCTATGCTGGTAGGGAACTAGCCTGTTGCAATAACAACCAAAGGCACAGATACGCCCACCTTCTCATCAGGACACACACATGCAGGTAGAAAGCTTTTTCGAATGGTTGGGCCAGGCGCTCGGTTCGGTCATCCGTTTTATCGTCGACGGGCTCAGCGGCCTGTTTGGTGCGCTGACCCATGCCGGTGGCAACTTCATCGATGGCCTGTCCCGCACCTTGGGCATGGATACCTCGATCATCAGCATCCTCACCCTGATCATCGGCCTGATGCTGCTGTACTCGGCGGTGCGCGCCTTCATGCGGGCGTCGATCATCATGGGGATTATCTGGTTGCTGCTGGGCCTGTGGCTTCTGAGCTGGGTCGTCCACTGACCCCAAAACACCGCAAATCACCTGTGGGAGGGGGCTTGCCCCCGATAGCGGTGGGTCAGCTACAGATAAGCTGACTGATCCACCGCCATCGGGGGCAAGCCCCCTCCCACATTGAGGCCCCGTTTTACATTAACGCCCCTTGATCACCAGATCGGTCGGCGTCTCCCCCACCGCCTGCCAGTTCGGCCGGTACATCGACTCCACCTGCGGCGGCGGCACACGATAAGTCCCCGGCGTCACCGCCCGCGCCAGGTACAGCAGGTGCGTGGTACCGGAACCGTCCAGGTTGATCGCTGCCACATAGCGGTCGTCACGGAACTCCTGATGCTTGAGCGAGGCGTTCTGCATCGACTCACGCCATTCCTTCACCTGGCTGCTGGCGTTTTCCAGGCTGGCGGCGCTTTGCGCCAGGTTCTGGTTTTCCAGTTCCAGGCCGGCCGGCAGCAAATCTACCACCAGGGCATCCGGCACACGCTGCTTGGCGCTGACCGCCAGGTGCACCAGGACCAGCTCACCGCTGTTGAGGTTGCGCAGGTTCAGCGGCTGGCCGTTCATGCCCAGGTATTCGCGGCGGATGCTCAGGTTGTCGCCGCCGGCAGCCGGGGGCACCTGTGGATAACCCGAGATCGTCAATTGCTGGTACACCGGCGTCTCGCCCTGATTGCTCAAGGTCAGATCGCTGGACAGCAGCTTGCCTTCCAGCTCCAGCGTCGATTGCTGATTGTTCAACTCCTGCACGCCGCCACTGCCAGTGAGCGACACCTGCCAGTTCGCATCCGGCCTGGCAAACCCGAGGCGCCCCGCCAGGAACAGCGAGTTGCGCTCCTGGGTCGACAGATACGGGCTGGCCGCCAGTTGATCCGACAGCGTAAACAAACGCTCCTCACGCTTGCCCTTGGCCAGGTCGTTCTCTTCCAGCAAGGCCAGGATCATAGCCTGGTCGCGCAATGGGCTGCCGTAGTCGGCCAGCCACTCATTGGCGTTACGCTGCGTCGCCAGCCCAGCGAGCAAGGCCTGGTCCGCACGCGGCTGGTCGCCCATCTTCTGCAGCGCGATAGCCAACTGCACCAGCGGCAAACCGGAGCGCGCATCGCTGCGTCGATCGAAGATACTGCGCAGCGCCCCCAACGGCGCCTGCTGACTGCGCGCCAGCACCATGCCAGCGTAGGCCTGTACGGCAAAGCGCGTATGGTCGGCGTTATCGCTGTAGTCGACGTCGATCAGGTTGCGTTCCTGCACGTAGCGCAGCAGGCGCTCGCTGGCTTTCTTCAACGCTTCAGGCGGCACGGCAAAACCCTGGTCGCGGGCACGCAGCAGGAAGTCGGTGACGTAGGCCGTCAGCCAGTATTCTTCTTCGCCATCGGCGCCCCACAACCCGAAGCTGCCGTTGTAGCGCTGCATGCCCAGCAGGCGCTCGATGCCCAACTCGATCTTGCGTTTACGCTCACTGTCCGACTCACCCTTGATCGACAGGCGCTTGAGCAGCGCATCGTCGGCATACAGCGACGGGTACAGGCCGCTCGCGGTCTGTTCCAGGCAACCATAGGGGTAGGCCTTGAGTGCGCTGATCTGAGCACCCAGGTTCAGCGGCGGCCGGCTCGACAGGCTCAACAGTGCCTGGCGCCCCGATGAATCGAACTGATCGAGCGTGCCCGCCGGCAGGCTCCACGGCTGATCCTTGAGCACCGCGCGGTAATGCTTGAGCAGTGCCGGGTACGCCGGGCGCACGCCCAATGTCCATTCGCGAGTGAACGGCGGCAGGTTTTCACCCGGCAAGTCCAGCCCGTTCACGGTGACCTTGACCTTGCCCTGCCCCAAACCACCCCAGGCCTTCACCGGGATGCGCAGGGTGGTGCGCTGGCCTTGTTTCAACTCGACGGTCTGCGCGCCAGCGTTGACCAACTCCAACTGCCCTTCGGCGCTCAGTTGCACATCCAGCTTCTGGGCCTTGCCCGACAGGTTGGACAGGTCCAGCGCCAAGGTGGTCTGGTCACCACCGGCCAGGAAACGCGGCGCCGACAGCTCGGCAATCAAAGGCGCGGCGATCACCGTCTTGGCTTCGGCCATGCCGTAGCGGTCGTCGCTCCAGGCCTGGGCCATCAGGCGCAGTTCGCCGTTGAAGTCCGGGATATTGACGCTGACTTCGCCCTCGCCCTGCTCGTTCAGGGTCACCGGCGCACTTTGCAGGGCGACGATGGTCACGCTGGTGTCCGGGCGCTTGCCGCCCTTGGCCAGCGCGGCGTCACCGCCGAATGCCAGGCTGGCCAAGCGCCCCTGCCCGGCTTCGATCAACTGGCCGTAGATGTCGAACTGGTCCACGCCATAAGCCTTGCGGCCGAACAGGCTGGAGTAAGGGTCCGGCGTCGGGTATTCGGTAATGTTCAAGATGCCCACGTCCACCGCTGCCACCAGCACGTGCACCTGTTTCGGCACGCTGCCATCGGCGTTTTTCGCAGCGACTTTCACCGTCAGCGGCTGTTTGGGACGCATTTTTTCCGGCGCGGCCAGGGTCACGCCGAGTTTACGCTGGGTGCGATCCAACGGCAGGTGCAGCAGGCCCACGGCACGTTTGGGCGTGATGTTGGCTTTGCGCTCGCCAGGGCGAATCACCAGGGCACTGACGTACAGGTCATGGCGCGACCACTTCGGGTCGAGCTTCACGGCGAAGCTTTTGCCCTCGGCCGGTACATCGATTTCCTGCCACCACAGCGGCCCTTCGGCGGACTCCACCAGCAGGTAGCCTTTGCCGGCAGCGGGCGGGGTGACGGTGACGTTGGCGGTATCGCCGTCGCCATAGGCCGGTTTGTCCAGCGCCAGCTTGACCTGGTCGGGGCGTACGGCGCCGCCTTCGGTGTTGTCCTGGGCCTGGTAGCCGGCCCAGAAGCGCAAGCTGCTGACCAGGCCGGTCTGCGGGTCTTCCACTTCGACGCGGTACGGGCCCCACTCCACCTGGAAGCTGACCTTGGCCGTATCGCCGGCCTTGATGTTCAGGGTCTGCTCGTCGAGGTTGAGGAATTTCTCGTTGAAGTGGTAGCTCCAGCCGTCGTTCTCGGAGTAGTTCCAGTAGTAGTCACGGCGCTCGCGCACCAGGCGCACCTTGAGGTTCTGCGCGGCGAGCTTCTGCCCGTCCTGGTTGGCCAGCAGCACTTCGAATTCCGCCGGGCCATCGCCATTGGTTTCCTTGCCGTCAAACAAGCCGCGCAGGCCCGGCAGTTGCTCGGCCGGCCAGATCGGCTGTACCAGGCGCCGAGTGATCGGCCGCCCGCCCGACTCGTGCAGGCTGGCTTGCACGATCAGTTGCAGCGGCGACTTGGCCTCGGCCCACTTGCTTTCCAGGGTCAACGCTTCCTGGCCCTTGGCATCGAGCACGCTTTCGTCCAGTTCGAAATCCCGGCTCAGCTCTTCTTCGGTGACAGAGCCGAACTGATAGCCCGGCAGCGACTTGACCGCTTCGCGCAACGGCCGCACATAAACCTGCCCGCTGACCCGGTTGCCCGATGCCGGCGCACCGTAGAGATAGCGCCCGGTGACTTGAATCACCGGGTTATCCGCCGGGCTCAATGCGGTATCGCTGCCCTTGAGTTCCAGCGCCAGGCGCTCGGGCAGGAAGTCTTCGACGAGAAATTCATACAGCTGCGGCTTGCCGTCGCCCAGGTCGAACACCAGCTGCCAGCGCCCGGTTGGCGCTTCGCCAGCCAATTGCAGTTGATATTGATAGAGACCGGAGGCGTCGGCATCCCACACGAATTTGCGGCTCACCTGCTCATCCGGGCGACGCACTTCGACGCTCACCGGTTGCGGTTTGACGGCATTGCCATCCTTGTCGCGCAGCAGGGCGTTGAGCAGCACGGTTTCGCCGGGGCGATACAGGTCACGCGGGCCAAAGACGAAAAACTGCAAGGGGTGGGACGGTTGCCCGCCGATATCGAACTCGGCCAGGTCCAATGCGGCACTGTCCAGGCGCAGCATGCTGGTCTGCTCGCCCTGCTTGGCCAGCAACACCTGGGCCTTTTTCGGCAACGGCAACTCGGCGTGGCCGCCCTTCTCGGTCTTGCCCTGGCCGACCACACGCCCCTCGGCGTCGAGCACCTCGAGGTCTACACCGTCCAGCGCCTTGCCGCCATCCAACGCCTGGGTGAACACATCCAGGCGATTGGCATAGCGGTGCACCGACAGGCCGATATCGCTCAAGGTAAACAACGTGGCCGGTTGGGAATAGTTGTAGGTGCCGGAGGCGCGCATCACCGCCAGGTACACGCCCGGCTGCTGCAGTTGCTTGAGGCCGGCGATCGGCAGCAACAGGGTTTCGCGGGTGTTGCGCGCCGGGTTCAGGTCGAAACGGCCGCCGTAGACCAGGTCGGCCAGTGGCAGCAGTTCGCGGGACTCATAGCTCTGCAGGCTGGTGTTGCGCCCCCACTGCGCGAGAAAAGTCGGCAGGGATTCGGGCTTGATGCGGAAGAATTCGACGTCGATCTTGTCGACGTTCAGCGCGATCACCGGCAACCCTTCAGCCAGACGCGTCGGCAGCAAGGTGCCACGGCTGGCGAAGCCGACGGTGGCTTGCAGGTCGCGGGTTTCCAGGCGGGCGCTGTACTCGGCGGCGAGTGTATTGCCGTTGACC
The DNA here is from genome assembly GCF_900111535.1 of Pseudomonas sp. NFR09. Taxonomy (NCBI): domain Bacteria; kingdom Pseudomonadati; phylum Pseudomonadota; class Gammaproteobacteria; order Pseudomonadales; family Pseudomonadaceae; genus Pseudomonas; species Pseudomonas sp. NFR09. Next base: position 70,969 of record NZ_FOIH01000018.1, on the reverse strand, counting down.
GCCTTCACCCCGGCATCCACCGTGAGCACCAGTTTGCGCTGTGGCTCCAGGTGACGCAGGCGCAATTCCATGAGGTTGTCGGAGATTTCCCAGGCGCCATCGACCTTGCCGGACTTGCTGTCCACCAGGTGGAGTTTGTCGGCGAACTTCTGATCGGGATCCAGCGGAATGGAAAAGCTCACGGACAGGGTGCTGGCCCCATCGAGCTGCACTTCGGACACATCCACCACACTCAACTCACGGCCGGCATAACGCTGCTTCAGCGCCGCCACGTCCACCGCCGCCTTGGCCGGTTTGGGTGCAACCGTCGCCGCTGCTGGAGCGGTCGGGGCAGCCGGTTTATCGGAGGAATCGCAGGCGCTCAGCAGGGCCAGCGCACAAGCAAGGAACAGTCCTTTGTTAAGCATGGGGCACTCGTTGTGAGAGGGGTCCGAGGGGTGAACTATATATCAGCCCGCAGGGGGCCGATGTGGTGCTGGTCACATTGACCGACGGAGGGTGGTTTGGTTCTTGAAGGAACGCGAACGGAGCCAAATCCCACAAACGCTGGAGATCCAAATGTGAGAGGGGGCTTGCCCCCGATGGCAGTATGTCAGCCGATACATTTCCAGCTGACAGACCGCTATCGGGGGCAAGCCACCTCCCACATTGGTTCTGCAGTGAGATTAAGGGCCCGTTACAATGCCGCTCCCCCAAGGAGCCCCCATGCCCACCCTACTCACCGACTGGCGCCACCGCCCTACCCACCGCCGCGTCTGGGCCCTGGCCGCGCCGATGATCCTGTCGAATATCTCGGTGCCCCTCGTGGCCCTGGTCGACAGCATGGTCATCGGCCACCTGCCCCACGCCCATCAACTGGGGGCGGTGGCGGTCGGCGCCAGTCTGTATACCTTCCTGGCCTGGGCCATGGGTTTCCTGCGCATGGGCTCAACCGGTTTTGCCGCACAGGCCGCCGGGCGCAACGATGGGGCCGCGCTGCGACAAATCCTCCTGCAGGGCCTGCTACTGGCGTTGGGGTTGGCCATGCTGCTGGGCACTGTGGGTATTCCGTTCAGCCATCTGGCATTGGAATGGATGCAACCCTCCGCCGAACTCAATCAACTGACCCAGGACTTTTTCCACACGCGCCTGTTCGGCCTGCCTGCCGCCCTCGCCAGCTACGCACTGGTCGGCTGGTTCCTCGGCACGCAGAACGCACGCGCGCCCTTGGCGATCCTGCTGACCACCAACCTGGTCAACATCGCGCTGAACCTGTGGTTTGTGCTGGGCCTGGATTGGGGGGTGGTCGGTTCGGCGCGGGCGTCCGTGATTGCCGAATGGACCGGCGCCTTGCTGGGCCTGGCGATGACGCAAAAAGCCCTGCGCGCCTACCCCGGCCATATCGCGTGGGCGGCGCTGAAACAGTGGGAAAGCTGGCGCCCGCTGCTGGCGGTGAACCGCGACATCTTCATCCGCAGCCTTGCGCTGCAATCGGTGTTTTTCATGATCACGGTGCAAGGTGCACGCCTGGGCGATGCCACCGTGGCGGCCAATGCACTGCTGCTCAACGGCCTGTTGTTGACAGCCCATGCGCTGGACGGCTTGGCCCATGCGGTGGAAGCCTTGTGCGGCCACGCCATCGGCGCCCACGACCGCCAGGCCATGCGACGTTCACTGGTCGTCGCTGGCGGTTGGTCGCTGATTGCCAGCGTCGGCTTTGCCCTGCTGTTCACGGTCTGCGGCCACCTGTTTATCGCCATGCAAACCGATATCCCCAGCGTGCGCGAAACGGCAGATATCTACCTGCCCTACCTGGCCGTATTGCCCTTGATTGCGGTGTGGAGCTATTTGCTCGACGGCTTGTTTATTGGTGCGACACGGGCGCGGGAAATGCGCAATGGGATGCTGTTGACCGTGGTTTCAGTGCTACCGGTTGCCTGGGCATTGCAGGGCCTGGGCAACCACGGGCTGTGGATTACCTTCCTGGTGTTCATGTCGGTGCGCAGTCTGTTGCTTTGGGTCATCGCCAGGCGAATCAATCGGGCGAATGGATGGTTCGACCCTCGTTTGGCACCGCGGTCATATTGGCCGTAACGCAACGAACTCAGATACGCAATCTGGCGCCGGGACAAGCTATTGACCTGTCCCATCCGGCGAGGTGACATAGCTCAAATGAAGACCCGTACTCGGCGCTCAAGCCCCACAGCAGGGTAGGGGCGAATGTGCTCGCTCCTACCCTCTCATAGCTTACGACGAAAGATACGACGACCGCGTCAGCCCTAACCGTAGTGCATCCAGGAACTGCGTGCGCTCACTGGCGCTGATCTTCGCGCTCGCACACTTGTCACGGTAGTGCGTCATCAACTCCTCCGGCGACAAGTGCACATAGCGCAGCATGTCTTCGATGGTGTCGTGGGTCTCGATACCGGCGCTGTACACCGAACCGTCTTCACGCTGGTAGATGTTCACCGAATCGGTGTCACCGAACAGGTTGTGCATGTCGCCGAGAATTTCCTGGTAAGCGCCTACCAGGAAGATCCCCAGCAAGTAGTCCTCACCTTCGTTCAAGCCATGAACCGGCAGGCTGGTCTCGATGCTCTGCTCATCGACGTACTGCTTGATCTTGCCGTCGGAGTCGCAGGTCAGGTCTTGCAGTACGGCGCGACGCAGCGGCTCTTCGTCAAGGCGGTGCAGCGGCAGGATCGGCAATACCTGGCCGATGGCCCAGGTGTCCGGCAGGCTCTGGAACACCGAGAAGTTGCAGATGTACTTGTCGGCCAATTTGTCGTTGAGCTCATCCAGCACCTGGCGGTGCGAGCGCTGGCGGGCCTTGAGCGAGTTGTGCAGGCGGCGGCACACGGCGAAGTAGCACTGCTCGGCCAGGGCTTTTTCGGCCAGGGTCAGCTTGCCGTCGGCGTACTGCGTGGCCACGTCGCTCATGTAGTGGGTGGCGCGCCAGTAGGTTTCGGTGACCATCTCGATGTCGGTCGGACCGAGCAGGTCCACCAGCCATTGCACGGTTTCCGGCAGGGCTTCCTTGTTTTCGATGGTCGGGATTTCGTCGTTGTGTTTCTCGACGTCAGTGACCTGCACCACCAGCATGGCGTGGTGGGCGGTCAGGGAACGGCCGCTTTCGGAGAAAATATTCGGGTGCGGCAGGCTCTGCGCGTCGCAGAATTCCTTGAGCATGCCCACGACCACGCCGGCATAGTCATCCATGTCGTAGTTGATCGAACTGGCGTTACGCGAGTGCGTGCCGTCGTAGTCCACGCCCAGGCCGCCGCCCACGTCGATGTGGTCCACCGGCAGGCCGAGGTTGCGCAGCTCGCCGTAGTAACGGATGGCTTCCTTGAAACCGTGCTGGTAGTCGGCCAGGTTGGCGATCTGCGAGCCCATATGGAAGTGCAACAGGCGGATGCCCTGGTCCAGGCCGGCCGCACGGAAGCGCTCGACCACGGACAGCAGTTGCGCCGCCGACAGACCGAATTTGGATTTCTCGCCACCGGTGTCCGCCCACTTGCTCGACGCCAGGGAAGACAAACGCACACGCAGGCCAACCTGTGGCTTGACCTTGAGGCTGGCGGCTTCTTCGATCACCAGCTCAACTTCGGATTCTTTCTCGATCACGATGAACACGTTGTGGCCGAGCTTCTGGCCCATCAGCGCGAGGCGGATGAATTCGCGGTCCTTGTAACCGTTGCAGACGATGGTGCCGCCCTTCGGCGCCAGGGCCAGCACGGCCAGCAGCTCGGGCTTGGAGCCGGCTTCCAGGCCGATGGACACGTTCTGGGTGGCGATGATGTTCTCGATCACCGCTTCCTGCTGGTTCACCTTGATCGGGTACAGCGCGGTGTACTTGCTCTGGTATTCCAGGCGTTCGATGTTCGAATCGAAAGCGCCGGTCAGTTGGCGTACACGGTCTTGCAGGATGTCGGGGAAGCGCACCAGCAACGGCAACGACAGGCCGCTCTTGCGCAGCTCGTCGACTTGCTCGTACAGGTCGACGGGCGTGCTGTTCGGGCCGTTCGGACGAACTTCAACGCGACCGGCTTCATTGATCGCGAAATACCCGGCCCCCCAATGGCGGATCCCGTAAACGCTGCGGCTGTCCGCAACTGTCCATTGGCTGCCATCGTCTTTGCGTGTGCGTCGTACGGACATCGAAGTCCCCTATAAATGAAGGCGAAAGCGCCGCCTCTGGTTGAGGCTGGCGCAGTCTAAAGAATGAAAATGACGATTTGCCTGCGTGCAAGGTAGGACCCCGCGCGCAGGACAGAGTTTAGACACAGGTCGGGAAGAGGCTTTCAGCCGCCGGACTTCTTGGCCTTGTACCCGAGCTTGATCAGCTCGGCCAACAGCAACTCGACGTGATCGCCCTGGATCTCGATAACGCCGTCTTTCAACGCGCCACCGGTGCCACAGCGCTTTTTCAGCGTGGTGGCGAGCTCCTTCAGCGCGTCTTCGGCCAGCGGCACGCCGGTGATGGTGGTCACCGTCTTGCCGCCACGGCCTTTGCTCTCGCGTCGCACGCGGGCAATGCCGTCGCCTTCGGGAATCAGGGTCTGTTTGCAGGTGCAAGCGTCCACGGGCTGACGACAGTCCGGGCAGTGTCGACCTGCGTCGGTGGAAAATACCAGGCCACCAAGGGCGGCGAAGGATGCGGCTTTTTTGGCCACCGGCAATCCTCTTGGGAGGATGAAGACTGATCGATCAGACTGACCGACCGCGAAGCCCCACTCAGGCAGGGGCAGCGCTACCGAGCCGCCAAGGCGGTTCGGGTGAAAAGTCGCGCAGTGTAACCACAAAAAGCCGACTTGCTAAGAGCCAAATGGCGCCAATTTATGCAACTTTAGCGACGTGAGGCCAGATAGCGGCGCAAGCCTTCCTGGGCGTCCGGGCAGTACGGCTTTTGCTCAGCCTCCTGCAGGACGGTGTCGATAGGTAAAAAGCGCGCTTCCATGACCTCTTCCGGCTGCAGGCGCAGCGGCCCGTCCCACACGGCTGAGTAGGATTTGCACCAGAGCCGGCTATCGCCATCTTCGAAGTAGAAGTGGTCATGTTCGACCAACGCCACCCCACTGACCCCAAGCTCTTCTTCCAGCTCACGGGCTGCCGACGCGGCATAGGACTCACCCGCCGCCACCATCCCGCCTGCCGCCGTGTCCCAGTAACCGGGATACAGGGCTTTGCTCAAGGTGCGCCGATGCACACACAACTCACCGGCGCTATTGAAAAGAAAGATAAAGGTGCAACGGCCGATCAGGCCGCGCTGGCGCAGGTCGGACCTGACAAGGTCGCCGAGCAGGTTGTCATGCTCATCGACCCAGCAGATCAGTTCAGCGTCGGAAGCCGCACGGTGGGCGGCCTCCTTTTGAGTAGCGTCCATCATCAACCCTGGTTGAGGAGCTGACGCAAGTCGATCACTGCAGCGTTTGCCCGGGAAATGTAATTGGCCATCACCAGCGAATGGTTCGCCAGTACGCCGAAGCCACTGCCATTAAGAATCATAGGACTCCACACCGGTTCCTGCGAGGCTTCCAGCTCACGAATGATCTGGCGCACGCTGACGGTGGCGTTTTTCTTGGCCAGTACGTCGGCAAAGTCCACTTCGATGGCGCGCAACAGGTGGGACAAGGCCCAGGCCTGGCCACGGGCTTCGTAGAACACGTTGTCGATCTGCATCCATGGAGTTTCCACCACTTCTTCATCGACCTGCGGCACTTCACCCGGCGCCAACGCTTCGGTTTTCAGCGCAGTGTTCAGCTTCACGCGGCCCACACTGGCCGACAGGCGCTGCGACAGCGAGCCCAGGCGGGTGGCGACATCGCCCAGCCAGTTGTTCAGGTTGTCGGCCCGCGCATAGAACAACGCGCCTTTCTGGTTAGGGTCGGACAGGCGCGCTTCATAGCGGCTCAGGGAGTTGATGCCTTCCTGGTATTCGGACTCGCTGGATGGCAGCACCCAGCTCTTGTTATCGAAGTTGAAGCGCGGCTCGGCCTTGGCCAAGTCGGCGTCTTCGGCCGACTGCGACTGCGAGCGGGCGAAATCCTTACGCAGGGCGCGGGTCAGGTCGCGCACCTGCACCAGCACGCCGTATTCCCAGCTCGGCATGTTGTCCATCCACAGGCCTGGCGGGAAGCGGTCGTTGGAAATGTAGCCACCCGGCTTGTTCAGCAAGGTGCCAACCACCGTCTTGAGGGTTTCGACGGTGGTAAAGCCCACCACCATCTGCTTGCCGTCTTTTTCGGCGGCAATCTGCGCGTTCTGCTGGACCGGGAACAGCGCCGGCTCTTCGCTCCAGTACCAGCCCAAGGCGCCTGTGACCAACAGGTACAGGCCGAGCACACTGAGCACGGCACGGCTCATCAGCAGGGTACGAAAATAGCTGCGGTTGGCCGACTTGGGCTCAGGGGCGGGGCCTTTGGCGCTGCCTGCACGGTTTTTCCAGTCCAGCATGGCGATATCCTTTCAATCACTTGAGTTCATGCACTTGAATTGATGGCGTGCGTTCAAACACTCCGACCACAACCCTACCCCATCGTGCCCGCCCGTGCGGGGCTTTTCGCCAAACTGGCGCACAGAGGGTGTTCGACTATAAAGAATGCACGCTTTTTACGCCGCGCGACCAGCGGGTCAGCAACTGAATACTCCGCACGCACAGTTTATTGACGTATGACACTCATCCCACGGGAAAGAGGTGCTAGCATAGAGCCATCAGTCGACCTCAGCATGCACCCTCACTAGTAGTCAGGATATGACCGAGCCAGAAGACCCCAGCCGTGAGCGCCTCAAGCAGCATTTTGCCCAGCGGGTAATTCATCAGGCACGTCAAATTCTTGAGATCTGGCAGCGCCTGCAACGCAGCGAGTGGTCCGGCACCGACCTTTCCGAACTCAGCGAGGCCAATCTGCGCCTGCTGCGCTTTGCCGAACGCTTCGAACAGCCGGAACACAGCCAGTTGGCGCAGCACATCGGCGAATCCCTCAAGGCCGTGGACGAAAACCGCGGGCGCCTGAGCAGCCAACTGATCACCGAACTCAACCGCCTGATGCAACGCCTGTCCCGCACCGGGCTGCGCCAGGGCGACCAGCTTGAGCAAACCTTCCTGCCGCCGATGCGCAAGCCGATCTACGTGATGCTGGCTGATCACGACCGTGCCGAGCGCCTGGCCAAGCAGTTGGAGTTCTTTGGCATGAGCGCCCAGTCCCTGGACAGTGTCGCGGCGTTTCGCGCGTCGATGGCCGAGCGCCTGCCGTCGGCGATTGTGATGGACGTGGACTTCTGCGGTGCCGGCCTTGGCCTCAAGCTCGCCGCCGAAGCCCAGGAAGGCCTGGAGCAGAAGCTGCCACTGCTGTTTTTCAGCCTGCACGAAACCGACACCCCGACCCGCCTCGCCGCCGTGCGCGCCGGAGGCCAGGAATTCCTCACCGGTACGCTGGAAGCCTCCAGCTTGCTGGAAAAGATCGAAGTGCTGACCTGCGTCGCCCAGTACGAGCCGTATAAAGTGCTGATCATCGACGACTCGCGGGCCCAGGCGCTGCACACCGAACGGCTGCTCAACAGCGCCGGTATCGTCACCCGTACCTTGATCGAGCCGATCCAGGCAATGGCCGAGTTGGCGGACTTCCAGCCCGACCTGATCATCCTCGACATGTATATGCCCGCCTGTACCGGCACCGAACTGGCCAAGGTCATCCGCCATAACGACCGTTACGTCAGCGTGCCAATCATTTACCTGTCGGCCGAAGACGACCTGGACAAGCAACTGGACGCCATGAGCGAAGGCGGCGATGACTTCCTCACCAAGCCGATCAAGCCGCGCCACCTGATCACCACCGTGCGCAACCGTGCGGCGCGGGCGCGCAACCTCAAGGCGCGGATGGTGCGCGACAGCCTGACCGGCCTGTACAACCACACCCATATCCTGCAACTGCTCGAAGACTGCAGCTTCCGCGCACGCCGCGAGAACAAGCCGCTGAGCTTCGCCATGCTCGACATCGACCACTTCAAGCGGGTCAACGACAGCCACGGCCACCCCATGGGCGACCGCGTGATCAAGAGCCTGGCGCTGTTTCTCAAGCAGCGCCTGCGCAAGACCGACTACATCGGGCGCTACGGCGGTGAAGAATTCGCCATTGTGATGCCTGACACCGATTTGGAAGCCGCCTGCAAAGTATTGGATGAAATCCGTGGGCGCTTTGCCGAAATCCATTACCCGGCCCAACCCCAGGATTTGTGGTGCACCTTCAGCGCCGGGGTGGTGGAGCTGTGCGACGGCTCCGACAGCCTGATGATGGCCGCCCAGGCCGACGAGGCGCTGTACCGCGCCAAAGACGCCGGACGCAATCGCGTACAACCCGCACGCGCATCAAAGCAAAGTGCCATCTTTTCACCGGAATCCACTGAATCCGTCATAACGCTGTAATGGAAACGCAATAACTTCAGGCACTTATCTTTTGCTGTCGGTTGAAACCCCGCATGCGCCTGAAGCTGCTGACCAATCTCAATACCCTTCTTCTGGTGGCCGTGTGCCTGGCGCTGGGGGCGACGTTGTGGTGGTCGCAACGGGCGCTGGAGCGACCCTATTTGCTGATGGAGCGCTACCTGGGCCTGTCGCAGACGTTCCAGAATGAAGCCGCACGCAATATCGACGATTACCTGGCCAGCGGCGACGCCCTGCGCTTGAGCAGCGCGGGCCAGAGCCTGGACAGCCTGTTGCAGCATCTGGACGAGTTGCCTGCGGACCTTGCGCAGAACCTGCGCCCGAGCCTGGTGGACCTGGATGCGTTCAGCAAGACCGAATTGCTGGCGGCCGGTAAGCTGGCAGGCGACCCGCAAGCCTTGCTGCTACAGGCCGAACGTGAATTGGGCGCGAACCTGGAACAACTGAGCCAGTACGCCATCGGCGTGAACTCTCCCGAAGCCGCGCGCTATCTGCCGCCGTTGCTGGCCGCCTCCCAGCACCTGGGCAAGTTATCCCTGGCCCGCGACAAACTGGTGAGCAGCGGGCGTGCGGAACTGGCCGACGATGTGGAACGCGAAGTCGGCGCTATCCGCAGCCAGGCCGACCTGTTGGAGCAACTGCCGTTGCTCGGCGTCAAGGCCAGCGCCGAATCCAGCGCCGATGACTTTTCCGCGCTGATGGGGCTGCAGAACAGCGAAAAAACCGAAGCCCAGGACACCGGCGTCGACCTCAAGCGTGAACTCAATAGCCTGCTGACCCGCTACCCCGCCGAACTCAAGCGCACCCGCGACCAGATCCAGCAACGCACCGAACTGGCCGCCAAGACCCACCAGAAAATCAACTCCGTTCAGCAAGCCATCGCCGCACTGGAACCGGTGGTGCGCGCGCAACATGGCCAAATCCAGGGTGAAGTGCGCCTGATGCAAGGGCTGATGATTGGCCTGATCCTGTTGATCGCGCTGCTGATCGACACCTTGCAACGCAAGCTGGCGCGGGTGCTGACCAATCTGGCGCCGGCCCTGTCGACTTGGGCCGAGGGTGACTTCAGCCAGCCGATTGCCCTGGGCAAGACCAATCGCGAACTGCACGATATCGAAGCGTCTCTGAACCGCCTGCGCACCTACCTGGTGGACTTGGTCGGCACCATTCGCGGCAACGCCGAGGAAGTTGCCAGCAGCAGCCGTACCCTCGCCGAACTGAGCAGCGGCCTGCACGACGGCGCCGAACGCCAGGCCGGGGATACTGCGCAAATCCGAGATTCATTGGGTGAACTGGAGGCGACGATCCAGCAAGTCGCCGGTGATGCCAGCCAGGCTGCCGGCGCCAGTCGCAGTGCCGGCCAGGCCGTGGAACAAGGCCAGCGCGTGATCGGCCTGAGCCTCACCGGGCTGCGTGCCCTGGTGGGCGAAGTGCAGCAAAACGCGCAGATGATCGAAAAACTGGCTGAGGAATCCGCCACCATCGGCGGCGTGCTCACGGTGATCCGCTCGATTGCCGACCAGACCAACCTGCTGGCCCTCAACGCTGCCATCGAGGCCGCCCGTGCCGGTGAAGCCGGACGCGGTTTTGCCGTGGTGGCCGACGAGGTGCGCTCGCTGGCCCAACGCACCGCTGGCGCCACCGCAGAAATCCAGACCTTGATCGCCGGGCTGCAGAGCGCCGCCCACCAATCGGTGCAAGGCATGCGGGCCCAGGTCGAACACGCCGAAGCCACCGCCCAGCAAGCCCAGGCGGCGGACGGTGCGCTGGATGAGATTGTCGAGGCGATCCAGACCATTTCCGACACCGCCGTGCGCATTGCCGATGTGACCGCGCAGCAGAGTGGTGCCGTCAGCGAGATTCGCGACAACAGTGAGCGGATTCATCAGTTGGGTGAGGACAACTTGCTGCGAATCGGCCAGGGCCGCAGCCAGGGTGAGCACTTGCTGGTGCTAGGTGGGCAGCTCAACACTGCCGTTCAAGCCTTCCGCGTCTGACACGATCTTCAACCTTATAGAGATCAAATGTGAGAGGGGGCTTGCCCCCGATTGCAGTGTGTCAGCCTCAGTGTCTGTAACTGACCCAGCGCTATCGGGGGCAGGCCCCCTCCCACATTTGACCTTCATGGCATTCAGGAGCGTATTACCCATGACCGGATCACCGGCCACAGTCACAAATTTCGCGCTATCCTCGCTAATCGTGCCGCCTACTGCATAGAACTGGACAGTCACAAAGGCTTTGCGGCATAGTCGCCGGGTTCTGCCGTACCCTCATCAATAACAAGGAACAGCCGATGGCGACCTTACTGGTTCTTCACGGACCCAACCTGAACCTGCTCGGCACCCGTGAACCGGGCGTCTACGGGGCAGTCACCCTGGACCAGATCAACCTTGATCTCGAACGCAGGGCGCGTGAAGCCGGCCACCATCTGCTCTACCTGCAAAGCAATGCCGAGTACGAATTGATTGATCGCATCCATGCCGCGCGCGGCGAAGGCGTGGATTTTATCCTGATCAATCCCGCCGCTTTTACGCATACAAGTGTTGCATTACGTGACGCGCTGCTGGCGGTGAGCATCCCATTCATCGAAGTGCATTTGTCGAACGTGCACAAACGCGAAGCTTTCCGCCATCACTCCTACTTCTCCGATGTAGCGGTAGGTGTGATCTGCGGCCTTGGCGCCAGCGGTTACCGACTGGCCCTGGAGGCCGCCCTGGAACAACTTGAACAACCGGCCAAGCGCCCCTGACCGACCCTTGGGAGTTGATGATTCATGGATATCCGTAAAGTTAAGAAACTGATCGAACTGCTGGAAGAATCCGGTATCGACGAGCTGGAAATCAAGGAAGGCGAAGAGTCCGTACGGATCAGCCGCCACAGCAAGACCCCGGCCCAGCAGTTCTATGCACCACAGATGCAAGCGCCGGCTCCGGCCGCTGCTGCTCCGGCCGCCGCGCCTGCTGCCGCCGCTGCACCTGCCGCCCCAGCCGCTCCGGCGCTGAACGGCTTCGTGGTCAAGTCGCCAATGGTCGGTACGTTCTACCGCACCCCGGCACCGACTTCGCCAGCCTTCGTTGAAGTCGGCGCTACCGTGAAAGTGGGCGACACCATCTGCATCGTTGAAGCGATGAAGATGATGAACCACATCACCGCTGAAAAAGCCGGCGTCATCGAATCCATCCTGGTAGAAAACGGTCAGCCGGTTGAGTACGACCAGCCGCTGTTCACCATCGTTTGAACCGCGGAGCGCCTTCGATGTTGAAACCTGCGAAGAAACTGCAAAAAGTCCTGATCGCCAACCGCGGCGAGATCGCGCTGCGTATCCTGCGCGCCTGTAAGGAAGAGGGCATCAAGACCGTCGCTGTTTACTCGACGGCCGATACCGAATTGATGCACGTGAAACTGGCGGACGAAAGCATCTGCATCGGCCCGCCACTGGCCACGAACTCGTACTTGAAAGTCTCGAACATCATCGCGGCCGCGGAAGTGACCGGCGCTGATGGCATCCACCCTGGCTACGGCTTCCTCGCGGAAAACGCCGATTTCGCCGAACAGGTGGAAAAGTCCGGGTTTGCCTTCATCGGCCCGAAAGCCGAAACCATTCGCCTGATGGGTGACAAGGTGTCGGCCAAGGACGCCATGATCGCGGCCGGCGTGCCAACCGTTCCAGGCTCCGACGGCCCGCTGCCGGAAGACGAGGAAACCGCGCTGCGCATTGGTCGCGAAGTCGGCTACCCGGTGATCATCAAGGCCGCCGGTGGCGGTGGTGGTCGCGGCATGCGCGTGGTGCATAAGGAAGAAGACCTGATCGAAGCTGCCAAGCAGACTCGCTCCGAAGCGGGCGCCTGGTTCGGCAACCCGATGGTCTACCTGGAGAAGTACCTGACCAACCCACGTCACGTGGAAGTGCAAGTATTGTCCGACGGCCAAGGCCACGCCATCCACCTGGGCGACCGCGACTGCTCGCTGCAACGTCGTCACCAGAAGGTCCTGGAAGAAGCGCCAGCACCGGGCCTGGATGAAAAAGCGCGCCAGGAAGTACTGGCTCGTTGCGTCAAGGCGTGCATCGACATCAACTACCGTGGCGCGGGTACTTTCGAGTTCCTGTACGAGAACGGTCGTTTCTACTTCATCGAGATGAACACTCGTGTGCAGGTAGAGCATCCGGTGTCGGAGATGGTCACCGGTATCGACATCGTCAAGGAGATGCTCAGCATCGCCGCCGGCAACCCGCTGTCCTTCACCCAGGACGACGTGAAGATGCACGGCCACTCCCTGGAGTGCCGCATCAACGCCGAAGACCCGAAAACCTTTATCCCAAGCCCTGGCCTGGTCAAGCATTTCCACGCGCCCGGCGGCAACGGCGTACGTGTGGATTCGCACCTGTACAGCGGCTACAAGGTGCCGTCCAACTACGACTCGCTGATCGGCAAGCTGATCACCTGGGGCGCTACCCGCGACGAGGCCATGGCCCGTATGCGCAACGCCCTGGACGAAATCGTGGTCGACGGCATCAAGACCAACATCCCGCTGCATCGGGACCTGGTCCGTGATGAAGGCTTCTGCGAAGGTGGTGTGAACATCCACTACCTGGAACACAAGCTGGCCAACCAGTAAGTGCGCCAAACGACACAGCCGCCTCCGGGCGGCTTTGTTGTTTACGGGCCCCGGATTTCCTGGATGTACAGGGTCCAATGTGGCAAAGAGCTTGCCCCCTCCCACAGTTGTCCTGTGTATATTTTGAATACTGCAAATCGCCAGCACAGTCGTCTTCTGACCGCTGCTCGCGTAAACTTGCGCCCTTTCGCAGCCCCACCCCGCTGCACACTCATTTTTTCAAAGGTGCCCGCCATGCCTTGGCTGCAAGTCCGTCTCGCCATCAGCCCAGAACAAGCCGAAACCTATGAAGACGCTTTCCTCGAAGTAGGCGCTGTCTCCGTAACGTTCATGGACGCCGAAGACCAGCCGATCTTCGAACCCGAACTCAACACCACGCCCCTGTGGTCCCACACCCATTTGCTGGCCCTGTTCGAAGACGGCACCGATGCCGCCAGCGTCCTGGCCCATATGGAGCTGCTCACCGGCGGCCCGCTGCCAGAGCACCACAGCGAAGTCATCGAAGACCAGGACTGGGAACGCAGCTGGATGGACAACTTCCAGCCGATGCGTTTTGGTCAGCGCCTGTGGATTGTACCGAGCTGGCATGCCGCGCCCGAGCCCGACGCCGTCAACCTGCTGCTGGATCCGGGCCTGGCGTTCGGCACCGGCACCCACCCGACCACCGCGCTGTGCCTGGAATGGCTGGACGGCCAGGACCTGACCGACAGCCACGTGCTGGACTTCGGCTGCGGCTCGGGGATCCTGGCGATTGCCGCCCTGTTGCTCGGCGCCAAGGAAGCCGTGGGCACCGACATCGACGTGCAAGCCCTGGAAGCCTCTCGCGATAACGCCGGGCGCAACAACATTCCTGAAGGCAAATTCCCACTCTACCTGCCGGAGCAATTGCCCCAGGTACAGGCCGACGTGCTGGTGGCCAACATCCTCGCCGGCCCGCTGGTGTCGTTGGCGCCGCAGTTGTCGAGCCTGGTCAAGCCGGGCGGCCGCCTGGCGCTGTCGGGCATCCTGGCCGAGCAGGGCGAAGACGTCGCCGCTGCCTACGCCAAGGATTTCGAGCTGGACCCGATCGCCAACCGCGATGGCTGGGTACGCATCAGCGGTCGTCGGCGCTAGAATGAGCGCTTGCCTGAATCGGATGGCCGCATGACCGACAGTTTCGTCACCCAGTGCCCGCATTGCCAATCGCGCTTTCGCGTCAACCACGCTCAATTGAGCGTGGCCCGTGGCGTGGTGCGCTGCGGCTCGTGCCTGCAAGTGTTCAATGCGGCTCGCCAACTGCTGGAGCAACGCGCCCAGGCGCCGACACCGCAGCCCGAGTCGACTCCCGAGGCGCCGCGCGCGATCAGCCAGAAGCAGTGGAGCGCGGAAGAGCTGGACCTGGACAACCTGGACCTGGATGAAGAACTGGCCAAGCTGGAACGCCGCGAGATTCAGCACACGCAGCCTGTTGGCGCAGATCGTCGCCAGCCCGGCACCGACCGCCGCCAAAAGGATGAGTCCTTCAGCGCCAGCCGCGACACGGTCAAGGCCGAAGAAGAAAAATGGGCGGCAAGCCTGTTCAGCGAGCCGCCTGAAGAGCGCCTCCACGTCACCGAAGACCAGCCAGAACCTGCGACCAGGCAGCGCACCGAACCGTCCATGTCGTTCCACACCGACCATCGCGACGATGAGCCCCCCCTGCGTTCAACACCAGACGATGACGACATCGACCCACCGTTTACACCGCTGACCAAAGCGGCCGAACCCGACGATCGCCTGCCCCCCCGCCGCAAGCGCCCACGCGCTGAAACCAGCGCCCATGACGACCTGCTGCAGGACCTGGAAGACGATCCACTGCACCTCTACGCACAAAAACGCCCGACAGGCCTGGGCCGTCGCCTGGTCTGGCTGCTGCTGGTGCTGATCGCCGCCGCCGGCCTCGCAGGCCAATACATCGCCTACCAATTCGACGACCTGGCCCGCCAGGACGCCTATCGCCCGTGGTTCCAGCAACTGTGCCCCACCCTGGGTTGCACCGTGCCATCGCGGGTCGATATTGCCCATATCAAGAGCAGTAACCTGGTAGTGCGCAGCCACCCGGATTTCGCCGGGGCGCTGGTGGTGGACGCGATCATCTACAACCGCGCCACCTTCTCCCAGCCCTTCCCGCTGCTGGAGCTGCGTTTTGCCGACCTGAACGGCAACCTGATTGCCAGCCGTCGCTTCAAACCCGCCGAATACCTCAGCGGTGAGCTGGCCGGCGTTAGCGAAATGCCATCGCAAACCCCGATCCATATCTCCCTGGATATCCTCGATCCGGGCAACAAAGCCGTGAATTACAGCCTGAGCTTCCACTCGCCCGAGTGAATCGGTTCACGCGTTGAGGTTTGACGGCAGGTTATTGACTTTCCCCTGCGCATCCAAACCGCTGGCGATAAAGAAATAACTGTTCAGATTTTATCCAATTCAGCCTTTATCCAGTCATCGAGAGCGGGTATCATGCCAACCCTTTTTCGAACTCTAATGATCCGGCCCCACAACAGGGAAGTCCTATGTCGGCGGTACGCATCGGCCCATACACATTGCAGAACGGCTTGATCCTCGCCCCGATGGCGGGCGTCACCGACCAGCCCTTTCGTCAGCTGTGCAAGCGTTTGGGCGCGGGTCTAGTAGTCTCGGAAATGGTCACCAGCGACATGAGCTTGTGGAACACCCGCAAATCGCGGATGCGCATGATCCACGAAGGTGATCCCGAGCCCCGCTCGGTACAGATCGCCGGTGGAGATGCACAGATGCTGGCGGATGCGGCCCGTGCCAACGTGGAGTTGGGGGCGCAGATCATCGACATCAACATGGGCTGCCCGGCCAAGAAGGTCTGTAACAAGGCCGCCGGTTCGGCCCTGTTGAAAGATGAGCAGTTGGTGGCCGAGATCCTGCAGGCCGTTGTCGCCGCAGTGGATGTGCCGGTTACCCTGAAGATCCGTACCGGTTGGGACCGGGACAACAAGAACGGCCTGACAGTGGCGAAGATCGCTGAACAGGCAGGCATTACAGCGCTGGCGGTGCATGGCCGTACCCGCGCCGACCTTTACACCGGTGAAGCCGAGTACGACACCATTGCTGCGATCAAGCAGGCGGTATCGATGCCGGTATTCGCCAATGGCGACATCGACTCCGCCGAGAAGGCAAGGCGCGTGCTGCATGCCACCGGTGCCGATGGCTTGTTGATTGGCCGGGCCGCCCAGGGGCGTCCGTGGATTTTTCGTGAGATCGATCATTTTCTGCGTACCGGCGAAGTGTTGCCGGCACCGGGGCTGATCGAGGTGGAACGTATTCTGCTAGAGCATCTGGCCGCCCTGCACGCCTTCTATGGGGACGTGATGGGAGTACGCATTGCTCGCAAGCATGTCGGCTGGTATCTCGCAACCCTGCCGGGCGCCAGGGAGTTTCGCGCCCACTTCAATCGTTTGGATGATACGCAAGCACAGGTCGCCACCGTTCGAGAGTACTTCAGCGAGCGTGAAAAGAGCCTGGGGACAGGGGACGGAGAGGGGGTGGCCGCATGACGATGATGACCGAGACTTTAGTGAGTGGAACAACACCCGTGAGCGACAACGTCAATTTGAAACAGCACCTCAACACGCCGAGCGAAGAAGGCCAGACCCTTCGCGGGAGTGTCGAGAAGGCGCTGCACAATTATTTCGCCCACCTTGAGGGCGCTTCCGTCACGGACGTGTACAACCTGGTGCTCTCCGAAGTCGAGGCGCCCTTGCTCGAAAGCGTGATGAACTACGTCAAGGGCAACCAGACCAAAGCCAGTGAGCTGCTGGGCCTCAACCGTGGCACCTTGCGCAAAAAGCTCAAGCAATACGATTTGCTGTAAGCATTCAATCAAACCAGAAAGGCGCCCGCGTAAAACCGGTCGCCTTTTTTGCTGACTCCTTTGCTTTTGATGGAAATTGAAATGACCGACCAGACTACCCGCCTGCCGATCCGCCGCGCCTTGATCAGTGTCTCCGACAAGACCGGGATCCTCGAATTTGCCCGGGAGCTGGAAGCCCTGGGCGTGGAAATCCTCTCCACGGGCGGGACCTTCAAACTGCTGCGGGACAATGGCGTGGCCGCAGTGGAAGTGGCGGACTACACCGGCTTCGCAGAAATGATGGACGGTCGGGTCAAGACCCTGCACCCGAAAATCCACGGCGGTATCCTCGGCCGTCGTGGCACCGACGACGCGATCATGGCCGAGCACGGCATCAAGCCGATCGACCTGGTGGCCGTCAACCTCTACCCATTCGAAGCCACCATCAACAAGCCAGGCTGCGACCTGCCGACCGCCATCGAAAACATCGATATCGGCGGCCCGACCATGGTGCGTTCGGCGGCCAAGAACCACAAAGACGTGGCCATCGTGGTCAACGCCAGTGATTACGCCAACGTATTGGAAAGCCTGAAAGCCGGTGGCCTGACCTACGCCCAGCGTTTCGACCTAATGCTCAAGGCGTTCGAACACACCGCCGCCTACGACGGCATGATCGCCAACTACATGGGCACCGTGAACCAAGCCGCTGAAACCCTCAGCACCGAAGGCCGCAGCCAGTTCCCGCGCACCTTCAACAGCCAGTTCATCAAGGCCCAGGAAATGCGCTATGGCGAGAACCCGCACCAGAGCGCGGCGTTCTACGTGGAAGCCAAGCCTGCCGAAGTCGGCATCGCCACGGCGACCCAACTGCAAGGCAAGGAGTTGTCCTACAACAACGTGGCCGACACCGACGCCGCGCTGGAATGCGTGAAGAGCTTCGTCAAGCCGGCCTGTGTGATCGTCAAGCACGCCAACCCATGCGGCGTGGCCGTGAGCCCGGATGCTGAAGGCGGTATCCGCCAGGCGTACGAACTGGCCTACGCCACCGATACCGAATCGGCCTTCGGCGGCATCATTGCGTTCAACCGCGAACTGGATGCCGAGACCGCCAAGGCGATCGTCGAGCGTCAGTTCGTTGAAGTGATCATCGCCCCAAGCGTCAGCGAAGAAGCCCGCGCCATCGTTGCAGCCAAAGCCAATGTGCGCCTGCTGGCCTGCGGCGAGTGGTCGGCCGAGCGTGCAGCGGCCTGGGACTACAAGCGCGTCAACGGTGGCTTGCTGGTACAGAGCCGCGACATCGGCATGATCGGCAGCGAAGACCTGAAAGTCGTGACCAAGCGCGCCCCGACCGAGCAGGAGATCAACGACCTGATCTTCGCCTGGAAGGTGGCCAAGTACGTTAAATCCAACGCCATCGTCTACGCCAAGAACCGCCAGACCATCGGGGTCGGCGCCGGCCAGATGAGCCGTGTGAACTCGGCGCGTATCGCCGCGATCAAGGCCGAGCACGCCGGTTTGCAGGTGGTGGGGTCGGTGATGGCTTCCGATGCGTTCTTCCCGTTCCGTGACGGCCTGGACAACGCCGCGAAAGCCGGTGTAACCGCCGTGATCCAACCGGGTGGTTCGATGCGTGATGCCGAAGTGATCGCCGCCGCGGATGAAGCTGGCATCGCCATGGTCTTCACCGGCATGCGTCACTTCCGTCACTGATTCAACTCGATCGAAATGTGGGAGCGGGCTTGTGTGGCGATCGGGCTTGCCACATGAGTTCGGCTCCACATTGAAGCGCACCCTGAGCGCCTACAGAATTTGAGGTTTTTGACATGAATGTTTTGATCATTGGCAGCGGTGGCCGTGAACACGCCCTGGCCTGGAAAGTTGCCCAGGACCCGCGTGTCCAGAAAGTCTTCGTCGCTCCCGGCAACGCTGGCACCGCCATTGAAGCCAAGTGCGAAAACGTTGCCATCGACGTGCTGGCACTTGAGCAACTGGCGGACTTTGCCGAGAAAAATGTGTCCCTGACCATCGTCGGCCCTGAAGTGCCGCTGGTGGCCGGCGTCGTGGACCTGTTCCGCAGCCGTGGCCTGGACTGCTTCGGCCCTACCGCCGGTGCGGCCCAGTTGGAAGGTTCCAAAGCCTTCACCAAGGATTTCCTGGCCCGCCACAAGATCCCGACTGCCGACTACCAGAACTTCACCGAGATCGAGCCGGCCCTGGCTTACCTGCGCGAAAAAGGTGCGCCAATCGTGATCAAGGCCGATGGCCTCGCTGCTGGTAAAGGCGTGATCGTCGCCATGACCCTGCAGGAAGCCGAAGACGCCGTGCGCGATATGCTCGCCGGCAACGCTTTCGGTGACGCAGGTTCCCGCGTGGTCATCGAGGAGTTCCTCGACGGCGAAGAAGCCAGCTTCATCGTGATGGTCGACGGCAAGAACGTCTTGCCGATGGCCACCAGCCAGGACCACAAACGCGTCGGCGACGGCGATACCGGTCCGAACACCGGTGGAATGGGTGCCTACTCCCCTGCCCCGGTGGTCACGGCCGATGTGCACCAGCGCGTCATGGACCTGGTGATCTGGCCGACCGTGCGCGGCATGGCCGACGAAGGCAATGTGTACACCGGTTTCCTGTATGCCGGCCTGATGATCGACAAAGCCGGTAACCCGAAAGTCATCGAGTTCAACTGCCGCTTCGGCGACCCGGAAACCCAACCGGTGATGCTGCGCCTGCAATCGAGCCTGGTGCTGTTGGTCGAGGCGGCATTGGCCCAGGCCCTGGACAAGGTTGAAGCGCAGTGGGATCCACGTCCGAGCGTCGGCATCGTGCTGGCGGCCGGTGGCTACCCTGCCGACTACGCCAAGGGCGATGTGATTGAAGGCCTGGACGCGGCTGCTACGCTGGAAGGCAAGGTGTTCCATGCGGGCACCGCGCTCAAGGATGGCCAGGTCGTGACGGCCGGTGGCCGTGTGCTATGCGCCACCGCCATGGGCGCCAGCGTCGACGCCGCGCAGCAACAGGCGTACAAGCTGGCCGCGAAGATCGACTGGAAAGGCTGCTTCTACCGCAAGGACATCGGCTATCGCGCCATTGCGCGGGAGCGTGGCGAGAACCAGTAAGCAGCTATCCGTTCGGCTAGGCAGGGGCCGCTGGCCCTTGCCGTATGCAGGCCTACCCGCGCATAGTTAACCGTGCATCAACCTACGAAGGGATTTCGCCGTGCGCTGGCTCAGGATCGCCATAGGTTTCACTGTCAGTCTGCTGACACTGCTCTGCTTGTTCCCGGCCCAGGCCGCCGCGCAAGGCAGTGGCTGGGCAGTATTGCTTGATGAACAGGCCGACCTGCAACTGAGCGACATCCGTTCCTCGCGCTACACCAACCAATTCAGCCCCATCGACCTGGACCGCATTACCGCCGCGGAACCGGACGGTGCGTTGTGGGTACGTTTCAAGCTGCAACCCGGCAAGCACGAACAAGTGCTGCGGGTATTCGCCCCGGACCTGTCGCACCTGAGCCTCTACGTGCTGGACGGCGACACCCTGGTGGAACAACAGAGCACCGGCACACGCCAGCCCCAGGCTGAACGGCCGTTGCCCAGCAGTGACTTCATGCTGCCGATGCCCCAGAGCCAGAACCCCCTCGAGGTCTACCTGCGCCTGGTCTCGGAACACGAACTGCGCCCCTACATCACCCTGGAACCGGCCGTGCTCGCCGCCGCCGACCAGACCCAGACGCTGATCTACGGCCTGCTGTTCGGCTGCCTGTTGATGCTGATCCTGCACAACCTCACGCGCTTCGCCTACCACCGCTCGCGCAGCAGCCTGTGGCTGGCGGCCTGCGAAGTGCTGCTGATGCTCAGCCTGGCGCTGCTACTCAACCTGGTGGGCCCATGGCTGCCGAACTGGCATGCGATCCAGACGCCCGGCGCCTACCTGGCGCTATTGCTCACCGCGCCGTGCGGGCTGATGTTTGCCTACCGGTTCTTCATGCCCCTGGGCCCGCACCCGCTGAACAAGCTGTTGATGGCGGACATCCTGTTCATCGTGCTGTGCGGCCTGCTGTTGTTGTTCGTCAACACCCTGCCGCTGAACATCATCACCTACGCCCTGGTGGCCCTGGCCGGCTTGAGCATGTTGTTTGTCTCGGCCTATCACTGGCAGAAAGGCTACCGCCCGGCACGCCTGTTCGTGGTGGCGATGGTGGTGTTCAACATCGGTACGCTGATCATCCTGCCAGCGTTGCTGGGCCTGACGATGGTCTCGCCCCAGGGCCTGATCGTCACGCTGCTGGCGTTTATCTGCCTGAGCGGCCTGCTGATGAGCCTGGCGTTGGGCGAACGCCAGCGTGCGATTGTCGAGGCGCGTTTCAGCCTCAGCCGCGACCTGGCGGCGAGCAATGCCGAAATCGCGGCCAAGGCCGAGTTCCTGGCCAAGATCAGCCACGAAATCCGCACCCCCATGAACGGTGTGCTGGGCATGACCGAACTGCTGTTGGGTACGCCGCTGTCGGTGAAACAGCGCGACTACGTGCAGACCATCCACAGCGCCGGCAACGAACTGCTTACGCTGATCAATGAAATCCTCGATATCTCCAAGCTCGAATCCGGCCAGATCGAACTGGACGATGTGCAATTCGACCTCAATGCGCTGATCGAAGACTGCCTGAGTATCTTCCGCGCCAAGGCCGAGCAGCAGAATGTCGAACTGATCAGCTTTATCCAGCCCCAGGTGCCCCGCGTGATCAGCGGCGACCCGACGCGCCTGCGCCAGGCCATGTTGAGCCTGCTGGAAAACGCCCTGCAAAAGACCGACGAAGGCGAAGTGCTGATCGTGGTGGCACTGGACGACCGCAGCACCAAGCCACGCCTGCGCATTGCCGTGCAGGACAGCGGCCTGCCCATGGAAGCCTCGGAGCGCGACGCCCTGCTGCACAGTGAGCTGCACAGCAAGAATTTCTTCTCGGCCACCCGCCTCAATGGCCACCTGGGCCTGGTCATCGCCCGCCAGTTGATCCTGTTGATGAACGGCGAGTTCGGCATCAAGAGCGGCAGCCACCAGGGCAGCACCCTGTGGCTGACCCTGCCGCTGGACCCGGAGCGCCTGGAACACCCGACCTCCGACCTCGACGGCCCGCTCAAAGGCGCGCGCGTGCTAGTGGTGGACGACAACGACACCTGCCGCAAAGTGCTGGTGCAACAATGTTCCGCCTGGGGCCTCAACGTCAGCGCCGTGCCCTCGGGCAAGGAAGCCCTGGCGTTGCTGCGCACCAAGGCGCACCTGCGCGACTACTTCGACGTGGTGCTGCTGGACCAGAACATGCCCTGCATGACCGGCATGCAACTGGCGGCGAAGATCAAGGAGGACCCGAGCCTGAACCATGACATCCTGCTGATCATGCTTACCGGCATCAGCAATGCGCCGAGCAAGATCATTGCGCGCAATTGCGGGATCAAGCGCATCCTCGCCAAACCGGTGGCCGGCTATACGCTCAAGACCACCCTGGCCGACGAACTGACTCAGCGCAGCAAAGGCAACGTGCCGCCACGTCCGGTCCTCAGCACTCCGGCCGCCATCACCGTGCCGGCGGATTTCCGCATCCTGGTAGCCGAAGACAACAGCATCTCCACCAAGGTGATCCGCGGCATGCTCGGCAAGCTCAACCTCGACCCGGACACCGCCAGCAACGGCGAGGAAGCGCTGGAGGCGATGAAGGCCCAGCGTTATGACCTGGTGTTGATGGACTGTGAAATGCCGATCCTCGATGGTTTCTCGGCGACCCAGCAACTGCGCGCGTGGGAAGTCAGCCACCAGCGCATCCGCACGCCGGTGGTGGCGTTGACGGCGCACATTCTGTCGGAACACAAGGAACGTGCGCGCCAGGCCGGGATGGATGGGCATATGGCCAAGCCGGTGGAGTTGTCGCAGTTGCGCGAGCTGGTGGAATTCTGGGTCGCCCAGCGGCAACAGCGCCCAGAACACGCACCTTCCTGAACTTGAAATGCAGTCAAATGTGGGAGGGGCAAGTCGAATCGTCGCACCGCCCCTCCCGCCTTTGATCTCTTTCGCCTGATAGACTCTCCACACTTTCCTCCTGCGAGCCGCCCCCATGCTCCACGTGTTATTCAGCGTCTACCTGAAAATGCTGGTGCTCTACAGCCCGTTCTTCGTGCTGTCCTGCTTTATCAGCCTGACCCGTGGTTATTCCAGCAAAGAGCGGCGGCGCCTGGCGTGGAAAGTGGCGCTGGCGACCCTGGTCTCGAGCGTGTTGCTCTACCTGTTCGGCCGGGTGATTTTCAGTGTGTTCGGCATCACCGTCGACGCCTTCCGCATCGGCGCCGGCAGTGTGCTGTTCATTTCCGCCCTGGGCATGGCCCAGGGCAAGTCGGCGGTGCAGACCGACAACGTGCAGCAGGACGTGACCATCGTGCCGCTGACCATCCCCCTCACGGTCGGCCCCGGCACCATCGGTGCGCTGCTGGTGATGGGCGTCAGCCAACCGCACTGGGATGACAAGCTCACCGCTATCCTCAGCATCGCCCTGGCCAGCCTCACGGTGGGCGTGGTGCTGTACCTGTCCAACCGTATCGAACGCATCCTCGGTGACCAGGGCTTGCAGATTGTCAGTCGGTTGATGGGATTGTTCGTGTGTGCCCTGGCCGCACAAATCATCTTTACCGGCGTGCGCGGCTACCTGGTGCCCTAGATCCGGTATTTGGCAATTGCCAGTTGTACCTTGTCCCCCGCGCTTTCGCGCATCAGTTGGATCGTCTTTTCATTGATCACCGAGGTATTGAGCACCAGGCACGTCTGCCCGCTGAAGGCCTCGAACGAGGAGCTGTCCCACTCCAGGAAGGGCAGCCCCGTCTGTTTGCTCACGCCGTGAGTGCTGTAGGTCACCAGCACCATCGTCAATTCGCCATCGATTTCGGCACAAGAGGCCAGGCCGAAATCACCGCCCTGGTGCACCGAGCTGTTGCGTTTGAACAATTCAAAAGACGCCGGCGTCTGCTTCAACGCCTCCAATGCATCGGCCGCCAGTTTCGGCAGCATGCCCAGCAGCGGCGCGGACAAGGACGTGGAAGCCAACAGCGTGGCAATAAGATTCAGCGCCGCCAGCTGCACGGTCAGCCCCTTGCCCGAACGTGAGACCCGTTCGAAGCTGCTGCGCACCGGGAGCCACCCCAGGCTGACCATCACCTTGATGAATTCGTCGTACCAGTCCTCGGTACCGCGGTGTATTTTCAATACATCGCTGACGTAACTGCTGGCCAGCAAATAACTCTTACGGACATATTCTCGCTTCAGACCCGACAGGCCTTCGGCAAACGAAATCACGCCGTTGTTGACCACGGCTGCGTTGAAGTCATCTTCGGTGTCCAGCGGTACAGCTGCGTGCTTGCCTGACGCGCCCGGTAATTTGTAGGCGGCAATCAACTTGCGCCTTTTTGTCGTGTTGATCCGTCTGTGATGTCGCTCCATTTTGATTCTCCACAAGCACCCCAAAGTGGGGCTTGTGTCCACCCTAGTTCACCGGCCGATGGGCTTTCCAGGCGATAAACATCCCTTGGCGCAAGGCGTTAAACCGTAACGCCCAGCAATAACGCGGCATGACCGGCGTGCCTCCATATTTCGTTGTAAAAAAAAGAAAAAACGCCGAATAACGCCAGAAAAATCCCTGGGCTATTCGGCGCTTTCAGGCAACCGACAGGCCGTTTTCAGGAAGCGGGTTTTTCACCGTACCATCGTGGTGTGTAGACCCATTCGCCACCATCGGCACGGGGAAATGTGCAGGTAGTGGACGAGCCGATCAACACCATGGTGCGCATGTCCACTTGATCCGGCGTCAGTTGCCCCAGCGTGGTGACACGCAGGGTCTGCCCCGGGCGACCTATATCGCGGCCCAGCACCACCGGCGTTTGCGGCGTGCGATGCAGGGCGACGATTTCCAGGGCGCGCCCCAGTTGCCACGGCCGCGCACGCGAGATCGGGTTGTAGAACGCCAAGGCCAGGTCGGCCTGGGACGCGAGGTCCAGGCGTTTTTCGATGATCGACCAGGGTTTGAGGTTATCCGACAGCGACATCACGCAGAAGTCATGGCCCAGCGGTGCGCCCGCCTGGGCGGCAGTGGCCAGGCTGGCCGAGACCCCGGGCAGGATTTCCAGGTCGACCTGATGCCAGGCCGGATCGCTGGATTCGTGCAGCGCTTCGATCACCGCAGCCGCCATAGCGAATACCCCCGGGTCACCGGAGGACACCACCACCACCGAGCGACCTTGGGCCGCCAGCTCGAAGGCGTGGCGGGCCCGCTGCATTTCTTCGCGGTTATCGGTGCAGTGTTGCACTTGATCATCGCGGAACGGGCCGGCCATGCGCACATAGGTTTCGTAACCCAGCACATCGGTGCAACGCGCCAACTCAGCCTTCACCGCAGGCACCATCAACTCGGCGGCACCGGGGCCAAGGCCGATCACGGCAAGGCGGCCACGAACACGACCAATCTGCGACAACTCCAGCGGCTGTTCAGCCACGCTGACCACGATATCGGCGTCCTGGCAAACGCTGGTAAAACGCAACGGCACACCCAGCGCCAACGCCGCCTCATGCAGCGACGCTTCGGCCATCTGCGTTTCGCTGGCCAGCAGGCACGCCAGGGATTGCACGGCCAGACCCGCTTCATGCAACGCCGTGCGTACACGCTCGGCCAATTGCGCGCCGGGTTTGCAGGTCACACTGACGGTCTTCGGGTAGATCAGCAACTCATTGGCGGTGGGTTGGCGCTCGGCACTGCCGACATGAATCGCCAGGCGCGCTTGTGGGTCCTGCGGCAAGTTGGCTTGGTCCAGCCAAGGCGCTGCGCCTTCGATGCGCACGTTTTCACCGGCCAGCAAGTCGGACACGAAACGCTTGCCCAACTCCAGGTCGGCCAGCTCGTAGCCCTGCGGCGGGTTGAGCAGGCAGGTGCCAAAACGCAGTTCGCCACTGGTGGTGATCGCAGCGGCCACATTCAACGCAGCAGCAATTTCGCGCGCCATGACGTTCACACCGCCAAGGCCCCCCAGCAACGGCACTACGGCGCTGCCGTCTTCAGCCACGGCCAGCACGGCCGGCTCTTCGCCTTTTTCCAGCAGCAGCGGCGCCAGGGTGCGGATCACGATACCGGCCGCGCACAGCGCAATCAGCGGCGTGCCCTGCTGGTACAACTGGCGCAGGGTCGTGCCGAACTCGCTGTAGGCCTGGTCAGCACCTTCAACGCGGCCGGCAAGACCGTGGATCAGCGCCTCGGGATAAACCTGTTGGATCCTGCGCGCGGTGGCCAGGCTGCCCTGGCCCAGAATGACAATCGCCGGGCTCATCAACCTTGCCACCTTTCACCCGGCACGATGATCAGCGAGAAATAGGGCGAAGACGCCGGGTCGACCTGATCCAGCGGCACGATCTTCTGGTTGGCCATCGTGGCGCGCTCCACATAGAGGGCACGCTCGGCCAGGCCGAGTTCTTCGAGCACCAGGCGCACTTTCGGGAAGTTGCGCCCCAGCTTCATGATCACCGCCGCGTCGGCGTCCGCCAGGCGGCGCTTGAGGTCCTCATGGGGCAACACGCCCGAAAGCACCGACAGGCTCTGGTTGCGATACACCAGCGGCGCCCCCAACACCGAGGCGCCGCCGAGCATCGAGCACACGCCGGGGATGACTTGCGCTTCATAGCGTTCGGCAAGTCGGTCATGCAGATACATGTAGGAACCGTAGAAGAACGGGTCACCTTCGCAGATCACCGCCACATCGCGACCGGCATCCAGGTGCGCGGCAACGTCGACACTGGCAGCGTCGTAGAAATCGCTGATCACCTGCTCATAGGACATCGGCGCCGGCAGTACCTCGGTAGTCACCGGGTACACCAGCGGCATCAAGGTCTGTTGCGGCACCAAGTGATCTTCGATGATGCCGAAGGCATTGCCCTTCTTGCCCTTGGCCACGAAGTACGCCACCACTGGCGATTCGCGCAGCAGGCGCAGGGCCTTGAGGGTGATCAGTTCCGGGTCACCGGGGCCTACGCCCAGGCCGATCAAACGTCCGCGTGCCGGCATTATTCGACCTCCGTGGCCAGGGCATTCACCGCAGCGGCGGCCATCGCACTGCCGCCCAGGCGGCCCTGCATGATCACGAACGGCACGCCACGGCTGTCCGCCGCCAGCATCGCCTTGGATTCGGCGGCGCCGACAAACCCGACCGGGAAGCCAAGGATCAAGGCAGGTTTAGGCGCACCGGCATCGAGCATTTCCAGCAGGTAGAACAACGCGGTCGGCGCATTGCCGATCACTACTACGCTGCCTTCCAGATGCGGGCGCCACAGCTCCAGCGCGGCGGCGGAACGGGTGTTGCCCAGTCCACGCGCCAGCTCCGGTACGCTGTCGTCGCGCAGGGTGCAGATCACCGGGTTATTGGCCGGCAGGCGCGCACGGGTCACACCTTCGGAAACCATCCGCGCATCACACAGGATCGGCGCGCCAGCGGCCAACGCATCGCGCCCGGCCTTGCCCGCGCCTTCGGAAAACTGCAGGCCGTCGATGGCCTCGACCATGCCGCACGCATGAATCACCCGCACCGCGAGTTTCTCCAGGTCGGCCGGAATGCGCTCCAACCTGGCTTCCGCGCGAATAATGGCGAAGGAGTTGCGATAGATCTCCTGACCGTCGCGGATGTAATCAATCATCGGTGTTGCTCCGTGGACGAGCGCGCAACAGGGCGCCCGCCGCTTCAATGGAAAGGGTGCGCGCGTGCAGCCGGCCGAAACCGGACTGGGCTGCCTCGCGGAAATAGAGGTCGTAGTGGCCGGGGCTCACCGCCAGCAAGGTGACCGGCGCGACATGCGCGGCGGCACAGGAACGGGGGCAGCCGGACAGGTGCACGTCATGGCCGGGGTTCAGCGCAGCCAGTTGCACGGCGTCAGCCTTGGTGTCGGCCAGGGCCTTGCCGCAACCGCTGGAACCCGTGCAGGCGGTCATGCGCGCCAGGGGTTGGTCGATGGAGCAAAGGAAGCCCAGTTGCGCCAGGCGCTCGGTCACGGCGTGCGGTTTTTCGATGTTGGGCAACAGCACGCCTTGCCAAGGGGTGAAGCGCAAGGTGCCGTCGCCGTACTCACTGGCCAGGTGTGCGGCGCCTTTGAGCATCGTCGCGTCCAGGCGCCCCAAGGGTGCGATGACGGCGACGTAGAACTGATTCCTTTGAACCTGTGGATAAGTGCCGAGGTGCAGCAAAGCCCCGTTGGGCGGGCGTTTGAAGCCTTCAGCCGACAGCAATGGCAGGCGCAGATGCCCCAGCAAGTTATCCACAGCCAGATGCCGCATGCGGGTTTGTTCCGGGCCGGCCAGTTCGAGGAACGCCTCCAGCACGGCCACCACCAGCGCATGACCCTGCTCGAGCGGCACGGCGGCCAGCGGCGCATCCAGCCCCGGGCAACCGGCCAGGCCAAAGGCGAGGAGCGTCTGGCCATTGCGAATAAAGGCCGACAGCCACAGGTCGTGGTGATGTTCGAGCATCGCCAGGGCTTCGCCGCCATCCAGTTGTACGGCGAACTTGGCCGACAGTTCATGGAAACGGGGATGGTTTTGCAGGGTGGCGAGAATCTGCTCAGCCAACGGGCGGGTGTCGAACAGCATCTGCGGGTCGATCCCGGCGCTGGGGCTGAGCATCAGGTTGCGTACATCGTCGCCGGCGGCATTGTCGGGACCCAGGCCTGCGGCCAGTAGCAGGGCGATCAATGCCTGCTCTTGGGCACCGATCCCGCGAATCTGCAGGTTGGCCCGGTTGGTCGCCTCGATCACCCCGCCCGCATGGGCCTGGGCCGCGTCCGCCACGGCATGGGCTTGTGTAGCGCTGATCGAACCACCGGCCAACTTGATCCGGCAAATGCCGCCGTCCAACGCCTGGACAATGCGCAGCAACCCCGGACAAGCCGAGGGGCGCAAGGTATTCACAGCGGGCGTTGGGTTCACGGGGCTACCGGTTGGTGGGTAAAGGCGCGGTATTATGCCTGCTTTGTCCGGCGGCATGAAAAGCCTGCCCGTCGGATGTCGTTCAAGGAATTCATATGTCGCCCTGGCTGACGGTTGTAGGCATCGGAGAAGACGGCTTCAAGGGACTGGGCAGGAACGCCCGGCATGCCCTGTTGCACGCCACGCGGATTATAGGCGGCCAGCGCCAGTTGGACCTGTTGCCGGTGTGTATCCGTGGCGAGCGCCAGGTGTGGCCGAGCCCGTTTTCCCTGGAACCGGTGCTGGCGCGGCGCGGCGAGCCGGTGTGCGTGCTGGCCAGCGGCGATCCGATGTTCTATGGCGTGGGGGCCAGCCTGGCGCGGCAGGTGCCCGCTGAAGAGTTGCTGATTTTACCGGCGCCCTCGTCGGTGTCCCTCGCGGCGGCGCGGTTGGGCTGGCCTTTGCAGGACGTGGTGACGTTGTCCGTGGTGGCCCGACCGTTGGCCGCGATCAATGCGCACCTGGCCAGTGGCGTGCGCTTGTTGGTGCTGAGCAATGACGGTCGCAGTCCTGGCTTGATTGCCTCGTTATTGGCGCAGTCCGGTTTCGGCCAGAGCCGGTTGAGCGTGTTCGAGCACTTGGGCGGCACGGATGAGCGGCGTATCGAAGGTTTGGCGGATGAGTGGCAGCACGCCTGCGTCGCCGATTTGAATCTGCTCGCCATCGACTGCGTCGCTTCTGGGGCAACACCGCGCCTGTCGCGCCTGGCAGGCCTGCCCGACTCAGCCTTCAAGCACGACGGCCAACTGACCAAGCGCGATGTGCGCGCCATGACCCTCGCCCGCCTCGCCCCCATGCCCGGTGAGTTGCTGTGGGACGTGGGCGCGGGCAGCGGTTCCATCGGTATCGAGTGGATGCGTGCGCACCCGAGCTGCCGTGCGTTGGCGATTGAAGCCGATGAAGGCCGCCAAGGCCTGATCGAACACAACCGCGACTCCCTTGGCGTGCCCGGGCTGCAACTGGTTCGCGGCAAGGCGCCCGAGGCGTTGAGCGGCCTGGAAGCCCCGGACGCCATCTTCATCGGCGGCGGCGTCACCCGCGACGGCGTGCTCGATACCTGCTGGCAACACCTGCGCCCCGGTGGTCGGCTGGTGGCCAATGCCGTGACCCTGCAAAGCGAAATGACCCTGATGAACTGGCGTGCCCAGCATGGCGGCGAACTGACGCGCATCCACGTGGCGCAGGCGCAGCCGTTGGGGGAATTCGATACGTGGCGCCAGGCGTTGCCGATTACCTTGCTGGAAGTGGTCAAGCCGCTATGAAACGCATCCTGCTGTTGGGTGGCGTGACTGAAGCGCTGGCCATTGCTCGTACGCTGGGCCCGGAACATATCTACAGCCTGGCCGGGGTTGGACGTGTGCCCACCGACCTGACCTGTCAGGTGCGAGTCGGTGGTTATGGTGGTGCCGAGGGCTTGGCGCGATTTGTTCGGGATGAAGGGATTGGGCTGATTGTCGACGCGACCCATCCATATGCCGCGCAGATCAGCCGCAATGCCGCCGAAGCTGCGCGCGCGTGCGGCGTGCCTTGCTGGGCATTGCGCCGACCGGCGTGGCAGCCGCAGATGGGGGATGACTGGCGTGAGGTGAGTGATTGGGCTTCGTTGATTGAAGCGTTGAAGCCCTTCAAACGCCCGCTGTTCACCTTGGGCCGCGAGCCGTTGCAGCATCTGGATGAAATCCCGCCGGAGCAGTTCTGGACGCTGCG
Organism: Pseudomonas sp. NFR09; assembly: GCF_900111535.1. Taxonomy (NCBI): domain Bacteria; kingdom Pseudomonadati; phylum Pseudomonadota; class Gammaproteobacteria; order Pseudomonadales; family Pseudomonadaceae; genus Pseudomonas; species Pseudomonas sp. NFR09. The sequence continues at coordinate 40,354 of NZ_FOIH01000018.1, read as the reverse complement.
CGCACTGGATGTGTATCCGGGGAATGCGCGGTGTGAAGTGATTGGCGCGCGCGGGCCGTTTTTGATTGCGGATGAGCGTGCGTTGTTCGAGCGGCGCGGCATTGATGTGCTGATCAGCAAGAACAGCGGGAGCACGGCAACGGAGCCGAAGTTGGAGGTGGCACGGGAGCGCGGGGTGCCGGTGTTGGTGTTGAAGCGGCCGATGTTGGCGATGGTAGATCGAGAATTCACTACTGTGCCTGCGGTACTACAGGCAATCGCCACTCTCTAAACACCATCGATTCAGTGTGGGAGGGGGCTTGCCCCGATTACGGTGTATCAGTCTAAACATCTGTGACGGGTCCATCGCCATCGGGGGCAAGCCCCCTCCCACATTTAGAACAGCATCATCACGCAGCGCTTTTCGTTTGCCCGGCAGCATCGTGTACACGCCCCGCAAGCAACTGCGTCAGCTCAATCAACTGCGCGACGCCGAGCAATGCTTCGCGTGGCGCGCCTTCCAGGTTGAAGGCAATGTCACAACTCAGCGCATTGGCTGAGGCCAGGGTTTCGCTGAGGTTGACCAAAAGGTCTTCACTGCTGATTCCATCGGACACGGTGAAAAGCCGGACGGGGGGATTTGGGGTGGGTTTGATCATTCTAAGAGCGCGACCTCTTGGCGATGAACACATGATCGCAAATTCCGAGTTTGCGGACGCACTCAGCGTTGAAGCCGAAGCCCTGAAATCGGATGAACCTGAAGTAGCAGCGCGATTAAACCAATGGCTGGAAAAGGCCCAATACCTCCCTGACAGAAAGACAGGATTCACTCGTTTCGACGCCGCTGACTATCTCCTAACGCAAGAAGATATGGATGCTTTCCTCGAAGCCTGCATCGAAGAGGACCCAGGCGATGGTTCTTTGATCAAAATAGGGAGAGACGACATTGCTCGCGCAACCCGCAGGCTCAACACCAAGCGATAGCCGAACACTGGCAAAATGTGGGAGGGGGCTTGCCCCCGATGGCGGCGTGTCAGCCACTGGTTTGTTGGCTGGGCTGGCGCTAGCGGTGGCAAGTGAATCGTTGCACCAGCCCTCCCACATTTGAACTGTGCAGCTTTGAAGATCGGCATCCACTCGATTCCCCGTCTATCCTCAAACCAGTCACTGCGACACCAAACCACACCGCCCCTTTTTACTTATCCCCACCGATCAGGCTAAATACCCGCCTGATCGTTTAACCCTACGGATTGTCCGCCATGGCCCGTCAACGCTTTGCAATTGCCTGGATCGCCTGCCTTGCAGTGCTGTTCAATGCCTTTGCCATGCCGATGGCCAGCGCCATGCAGCAGTCCAGCGACCCGGTCCGGCAATTGCTGTGGGGCAGTTTCTGTTCCTCAAATGGCGCAAGCCTCAAGACCATCGCCCTGGGCAAGCTGGAGATCCCGGCGCCGCAGCAGGACGATCATTCCACCATGCAGCATTGCTGGTGTTGCTCGGGCTCGGCACCGTTGGTGGCGTTGCCGGGGCATGTGCCGCAGTTGTATCTCACCCAATTCAATACTTCACAGCGCTTGCCGCCGCCCCGGCTGCACAGCCCGCCCCCGCGTCAGCAATGGCCAAGCCTCAACCCCCGCGCCTCTCCAACGGCTTGATCTTCTTCGCAAGTGAACTGCGTTTAGAACCGTTCTGGAGAACTGCCATGCTCAAATCTTCCCTGCTTCTGGCTGCGTTGTTGCTGCCGGTGTTCAGTGCTGCCAATGCCGATGACTACAAGGCCGGCGACCTGCTGGTCAGCGATCCCTGGTCCCAGGAATTGCCACCGAATGCGCCAACCGTCGCGGCGTACTTTGTGATTCACAACACCGGAGAAAGCCCGGACCGCCTGCTCAGTGTCGACACCCCCGTGGCGGACAAGGCCGAGCTGCATGAGCATGTAATGCAGGGCGACCTGATGAAGATGCAGCAGGTGCCCAGCGTCGCCGTACCGGCCAAGGGCGAGCTGACCTTCGCGCCCATGGCGTATCACGTGATGCTGCTGGGCCTCAAGGACCGCAGCCTGCTTGCCGACGGCAAGCAATTCCCGCTGACCCTCACCTTCGAAAAAGCCGGCAAGGTCGAGGTGGAAGTGTCGGTGCAGAAAGTGCCGCCGATGGCCACCCACGAGCACAAGCACGCCCAATAGGCTGACACTCGATGGGCGCCCCTCGCGCCAGGTTGTCTCCACATTCGCGTATGAAGCGCGGCAGTTGGATCAGCCTGTTCGCCATGCTGATGATCTTTATCGGTCCGCTGATTTCCCAAGCGATGCCGATGGACCATCACGCCGGTATGTCGATGGACATGCCGATGGACCACGGCGCCTCCCATCACCCCAAGGCGCCTGACGAACACCACGCCCTCTGGTCCAAGTGCGGCTATTGCGACCTGCTCTATAGCTGCCCCGCCCTGCCCGGCGGCGTTTCAATCTTCACCCTGAGCAGCCCGCCGCCCGCCAGCGCCCTCACCCCCGCCACACGCCTGGGCCATGCCCGGCAGAGCATCTTCCCCGGCGCCCGCAGCCGCGCGCCGCCCATCGCTTCGTAGGCACTTAACACCGTTACTTCACACCGGCCGACTTTAGACAGACAGCCGCAGGCTGCTGGCCGTGTTGTTTACGATTGCTAGATGGAATGTGTCATGTCCAGGTTTCCTGCTGACTCCCGTATGGGATATACCCCTGTGCTCGCTGCCCTGTGCGGCGCGCTGCTTGCCCCTCACGCTCAGGCCGATGACCACGCCGAACATGAGCTGACGCCCACCGTGATCACGGCAATCGCCCCCAGCTCACCGCTGACCGTTATCACCAACCCGAAAGACCCACGCCAACCGGTGCCCGCCAGCGATGGCGGCGACTACCTCAAGACCATCCCCGGCTTCGCCCTGGTGCGCAATGGCGGCACCAATGGCGACCCGGTGCTGCGCGGCATGTTCGGCTCACGCCTGAACATCCTCACCAACGGCAGCATGATGCTCGGCGCCTGCCCCGGCCGCATGGACGCCCCCACCTCGTACATCTCGCCCGAGACCTACGACAAGCTCACCGTGATCAAAGGCCCGCAAACCGTGCTCTGGGGCCCGGGCGCATCGGCCGGCACCATTCTGTTCGAGCGCGAGCCGGAGCAGTTCGGCGAACTCGGCACACGTCTCAACGCCAGTGTGCTGGCCGGTTCCAACGGGCGCTTCGACAAGGTCATCGACGCTGCTGCCGGCGGGCCACTGGGCTACGTGCGGGTGATCGGCAACCAGGCCCACGCCGATGACTACAAGGACGGCAACAACGACACCGTCGCCTCGCGCTATGACAAATGGAATGGCGATGTGGCGGTCGGCTTCACCCCCGACGCCGACACCCTGCTGGAACTCACCGCCGGCCGTGGCGATGGCGAGGCGCGTTATGCCGGGCGCGGTATGGACGGTTCGCAGTTCCTGCGCGAGAGCCTGGGGCTGCGCTTTGAAAAGTCCAACATCGGCGAGGTGCTGGATAAGGTCGAGGCCCAGGTCTATTACAACTACGCCGACCACGTGATGGACAACTACAGCCTGCGCACGCCATCCGGCACCGGCATGATGGCGGGGCCCATGGCGTCCAACGTCGACCGGCGCACCCTCGGCGCACGTATCAAGGCCACCTGGCGCTGGGCCGATGTGCAACTGATCGGCGGCCTGGACGCGCAGACCAACGAACACCGCCAGCGCAGCAGCATGGGCATCGACACCTACAAGGACTTGCCCCGGGTCAAGGACGCCAACTTCCACAACTACGGCGCGTTCGGCGAACTGACCTGGTACGCCGCCGACCGCGATCGCCTGATCACCGGTGCGCGGCTGGACCGCGTTTCGGCCAAGGATCTGCGCCAGACCAGCGGCTCGGGGATGATGACCCGCCCCAACCCGACCGCCGACGACACCCGCGCCGACACGTTGCCCTCGGGCTTCGTGCGGTATGAACACGACCTGGCCGACAGCCCCACCACCCTCTACGCCGGCCTGGGCCACTCGGAGCGCTTCCCGGATTACTGGGAGCTGTTTTCCCCCAACACCGGCGCGGTCGGTTCGGTGAATGCCTTCGACGGCGTGAAGCCGGAGAAAACCACCCAGCTCGACTTCGGCGCGCAATACAAAGCCGACGACCTTGAAGCCTGGGCCTCGGGTTACATCGGCCGGGTGCAGGACTTCATCCTGTTCGACTACAGGCCCGGCATGATGGGCACCACCTCCCAGGCCCGCAACGTCGACGCGCGCATCGTGGGCGGCGAATTGGGCGCGGCCTACAAGCTCACCCGCAACTGGAAAGCCGACGCCACCCTCGCCTATGCCTGGGGCAAAAACAGCAGCGACGGCAAGGCGCTGCCGCAGATGCCGCCGCTGGATGCACGACTGGGCCTGACCTACAGCGAAGACGACTGGAGCGCCGGTGCGTTGTGGCGCGTGGTCGCGGCGCAGAACCGCATCGACCAGAACAAAGGCAATGTGGTCGGCAAGGACTACGACAAGAGCGGCGGCTTTGGCGTGTTCTCGCTGAACGCGGCGTACCGCATCAACAAGCACTTCAAGGTCAGCACCGGCGTCGACAACCTGTTCGGCAAGGCCTATGCCGAGCACCTGAACCTGGCCGGTAACGCCGGGTTCGGCTACCCGGCGAGTGACCCGCAAGCCATCAAGGAGCCAGGCCGAACACTCTGGACCAAAGTCGACATGAGCTTCTAAGAGCATCGCGGGCAAGCGCCCTCCCACACTTTTGATGTTGTGAACACCATCAAATGTGGGAGGGGGCTTGCCCCCGATGACGGCCGACCAGACACAAAAAATTCAACGCCTTGCGGAGCCCAATGATGAGCACTCAAAAAATATCCTTCTACAACCTGGCCTGGCGCTGGCACTTCTACGCCGGCCTCTTCGTCGCCCCTTTCATGGTGCTGCTGGCCCTGACCGGCATCATCTACCTGTTCAAACCCCAGCTCGACCCGCTGATGTACGGCGACCTGCTCAAGGTGCAGAGCGCCGCGCACGCCCTGAGCGCCGACGAGCAACTGCAACGCGCCCAGGCGGCCTACCCCAAGGCCGCGATCAGCAAATACCTGCCCGCCGCCGACGCCACCAGCAGCGCGCAATTCGTGACGCATCAGGACGGCCGCGAAGTGACGGTCTTTGTCGACCCCTATCGCGGCACGGTCCTCGGCGAGCAGGATGCCAAATACAACCTGCAAGCCATCGCCCGCGCCCTGCACGGCGAGCTGATGATCGGCACGGTCGGCGACCGTCTTGTAGAACTCGCCGCCGGTTGGGGCGTGATGCTGGTGGTGTCGGGCCTGTACCTGTGGTGGCCGCGCGGCAAGTCATCAGCCGGTGTTCTATGGCCACGCTTCACCACCCGTGGCCGGGTGTTCTGGCGCGACCTGCATGCGGTCACCGGTTTCTGGGGCGCCTCGCTGTTGCTGGTGATGCTGCTCAGCGGCATGACCTGGACCGGCTTCTGGGGCAAGCAGTACGCCGAGCTGTGGAATCGCTTTCCAGCGGCGATGTGGAACAACGTGCCGCAGTCCGACCAGCAGGCGCGCAGCCTCAATACCGCCAGCCAACAGACCGTGCCCTGGGCCATGGAGAACACGCCGATGCCGATGTCCGGCGACCACGCCGAGCACATGAACCACGGCGCCATGCACGCCGGTCCCGCTGCACCCACGGTGCGCCTGCAACAGGTGGTCGACCTGGCCAATGCACGCCACGTCGAGCCCGGCTACAGCATCACCTTCCCCACCACCGCCGAAGGTGTGTTCACCGTCGCGATGTTCGCCAACGACCCACGCAACGACGCTACCCTGCACGTCGACCAGTACACCGGCAAGGTCCTCGCCGATGTGCGCTGGGAGCATTACAACCTGGTGGCGCGCGCCACCGAGACCGGCGTGATGCTGCACGAAGGCAAGATGTTCGGCTGGGTCAATCAGCTGATCGTGCTGCTGATCTGCCTGATGATCCTGCTGAGCGCGGTCAGCGGCGTGGTGATCTGGTGGAAGCGTCGTCCGGTGGGCGGGCTGGGCGTGCCGCCGCTGCGCCACGACCTGCCGAAGTGGAAAACCGCGATGGTGATCATGTTCGGGCTGGCGATCATTTTCCCGCTGGTGGGTGCGTCGTTGATCGTGGTGTGGGTGCTGGACCGCCTGGTGTTGGCGCGGCTGTTCGCACAACGTGAATCTGCCTCAGGTTCGACATGAAGTCGGCGAGATGCCCTACATAGAGGCGTTATGTAGTCTTACGCGGGCTTTCGCCCACGCCGCAGTAAGTGTTAACTTATAACACTTACTGCTTACTCCAGCTCGCCGCGCCCAGCGGCGAGCACTGCCTTCAAGAAGACTTTTTCGTCCGATGAACAAGTACCTCGCGTCCGGCCTGTGCCTGCTCGCCCTGCATACCAGCGCCCAGGCCCTGACCCTGCCCGCCAGCCCCGTCACTGCACCTGCCGTGGACGATGACCACGTCGACCTCAAGACCCCGACCACCGCCGGTTCGCGCCTGAACCTCAGCGCCCTGCAAACCCCCGGCAGCGTCGAGAGCCAGACCGGCGTGCAGATCCGCGAACGCGGCGACGCCAGTGTGCAGGACGCGATTTCCCGCGCCACCGGCATCAGCCGCACCGGCACGCCGGGCGACGGCGGCACCTCGTTGTCGGCCCGGGGTTTTACCGGCCAGGGCTCGGTGATGCAGTTGTATGACGGCAACCGCATGTACATGGGCATGGGCACCTCGACCTTCCCGGTGGACACCTGGTCGGTGGAGCGCGTCGACGTACTGCGCGGCCCGGCCTCGGTGCTGTACGGCGAAGGCGCCACCGGTGCGGTGATCAACACCGTGCCGAAAAAGCCTTTCGAGGGCGAGATCGAAAACCACATCCGCCTCGGCTACGGCTCGTATGATCGCCAGCAACAAGCCCTGGACAGCGGCGGCTCGCTGACCGACACCCTGAGCTACCGCCTGAACCTCAATCGCCTGCGCAGCAACGGATTCATCGACCGCGGCGACTCCAGCAGCGACTTCGTCAGCGGTGCCCTGCGCTGGCAGGCGGCAGACAACCTGAGCTTCACTTTCGCCAGCGACTACGGCGACCAGCGCCCGCAGAACTACTTCGGCACACCGCTGATCAACGGCCAGTTGCACAAGGGCCTGCGCAACAAGAACTACAACGTCAGCAACGACACCCAGCACTACAACGACCAGTGGACACGCCTGACCAGCGAGTGGCAGATCAACGACAGCGTCAGCGCCACCAACGAGCTGTATTACCTGAAAAACCAGCGTCGCTGGCAGAACGCGGAGAACTACAACTTCACCGGCGGCCAACTGACCCGCAGCGGCAACTACGGCATCAAGCACAACCAGGAACAGGTGGGCGACCGCCAGACCTTCACCTTCAAGCACAGCCTGTTCGGCCTCGAGAGCCAGACCGTGACCGGTGTGGAATACAACCGCATCCGCTTCCGCCTGGCCAGTAACTCGCCGTTTACCGACACGTTTGCCAGCGGCCAACCCATCGACGTGAACCACCCCGCGCCGGGCCAGTTCGCCAGCAACGACCCGTTCAAGCCGCTGTTCGCCAGCACCACCAAAACCGTCGCCGGCTTCGCGGAAAACCGCCTGCAGCTCACCGACCAACTGTCGCTGATCACCGGCATCCGCCGCGACTACGCGCACATCGACCGTGATGACCTGCGCACCGGCAGCCAGTCCGACAAGACCCTTACCGGCAATAACTGGAAGGCGGGCCTGGTCTACGCGATCACGCCCGACACCTCGGTCTATGGCCAGTACGCCACCAGCACCGACGGCGTCGGTGGCCTGATTTCCCTGAGCCCGGGCCAGCAGCAGTTCGACCTGTCCACGGCCAGGCAGACCGAGATCGGCATCAAACAGGCCTTCTGGGATCAGCGCGGCGAATGGACATTGGCGGCGTATCACATCGTCAAAAAGAAACTGCTCACCGACGTGCCGGGCAATCCGAGCCTGCAGCAGCAAGTCGGCCAACAATCCTCCCGTGGCCTGGAAGCCAGCCTCGACCTGCAACTGCCCCACGCCTGGCAACTGCAAGCCAACGCGGCCATCGTGCATGCGCAGTACGACGACTTCAAACAGGACGTCAACGGCGTGCAAGTGTCCCGCGACGGCAACCGCCCGGTGGACGTCCCACGTCGCACCGCCAACCTGTGGCTGAGCAAGGCGGTGACCGACGATATCCGCGCCGGTGCCGGTGTGCGTTATGTGGATGCACGTTATGCCGACATGGCCAACCAGAATGAGTTGCCCAGCTACACCGTGGTCGATGCCACCGTGTCGTGGAAAGCCCTGCGCAACACCACCCTGGGCCTGCAGTTGAACAACCTGTTCGACCGCACCTACGCCGTCAGCCAATACAACGACGGCCAGCAGTGGATCCTCGGCGAACCACGCTCGTTTTTTGTCACGGCGGACTACACCTTCTGATGACCGCACTCACCCTCAGCGACCTGGCCTGGACCCCGCCGGGGCATGACCATTGTCATCACCAGTTCCAACTGCGTGACGCCAGCCTGCAAGTCGGTGCGGGAGAGTTCGTCGGCCTGATCGGGCCTAACGGCAGCGGCAAGACCAGCCTGTTGCGCTGCGCCTACCGGTTCAGCAAACCGGCGTGCGGCGACGTGTTGCTCGACCATCAGAACGTGTGGAAACAGAGTTCGAAGTGGTGCGCGCAACGCATTGCCGTGGTGCTGCAGGAGTTCCCGGATGCGTTCGGCCTGCGCGTCGATGAAGTGGTCGCCATGGGCCGTACGCCGCACAAGGGCCTGTTCGACGGCGACACGCTGCACGACCGGCAGTTGATCCAACGGGTGCTGACGTCAGTCGGCATGCACGGCTTCGAGGATCACGCTTTCGCCACCCTGTCAGGGGGTGAAAAGCAACGTGTGATCCTGGCCCGCGCCCTGGCCCAGCAACCGCAGTTGCTGATCCTCGACGAGCCGACCAACCACCTCGACCCGCGCTACCAACTGGAGCTGCTGCGGCTGGTCAAGCGCCTGCACATCGGCACCCTGGCGAGCATTCACGACCTCAACCTGGCCGCCGCCTTCTGCGATCGCCTGTATGTGATCAACCACGGGCGCATCGTCGCCAGCGGCACGCCCCATGAGGTGCTGACCCGCGAACTGCTGCGCGATGTGTTTGGCGTCGAAGCGTTGATCGATCCCCACCCGCTGTCCGGCTACCCCCGAATCACCTGGATAACCCAACCATGATCCTGCGTTCGCTGCTTGCCACTACCTTGTTGTTCAATGCCACCGGGGCACTCGCCGAAGCGACCCACTACCCGGTGACCATCAAGAGCTGCAACCGCGACGTGACCTTCCAGGAAGCGCCGAAACACGCGGTCAGCCACGACATCAACATGACCCAGATGATGCTCGCCCTCGGCCTCAAACCGAGCATGGCCGGTTACAGCGGCGTTACCGGCTGGAAGTCGGTCACGCCGGAAATGGCCGGGCTGCTCGACGGCCTGCCGGAGCTGGCGAGCAAGTATCCCTCGGTGGAAACCCTGCTCAACGCCAATGTGGATTTCTTCTTCGCCGGCTGGGACTACGGCATGCGCGTGGGCGGCGACCTCACGCCAAGCACGCTGCAACCCTTGGGCATCAACGTGTATGAGCTGACCGAATCCTGCGCCTTCGTGATGAAGCGCCCGGCCGCGACCCTGGAAGACACTTATAACGACCTGCGCAACCTGGGCAGGATTTTCGATGTGCAGGAACGCGCCAATGCCTTGATCGCGCAGATGCAGGCGCAGGTCGCCGAGGTGCAACAGGACCTGCCCGCCGACAAGCCCCGGGTGTTCCTCTACGACAGCGGTGAAGACCGCGCCATGACCTCCGGCCGCCTGGGCATGCCCCAGGCGCTGATCGACGCGGCGGGCGGGCGCAACATTCTCGATGACATCGACGCCAGTTGGACCCGCGTCAACTGGGAGACCGTGGTGGAGCGCAACCCGCAGGTGATCGTGATCGTCGACTACAGCGAAGTCACTGCCGAGCAGAAGGAGCAATTCCTGCTCAACAACCCGGCGCTGCAAGCGGTGGATGCGATCCGCAACCAGCGCTTTATCGTGATCCCTTACGTGCAGGCCACGCCGGGTATCGACAACGTGCTGGCGGTGGAAACCCTGGCCAAGGGGTTCCACGGCGAATGATCACCCGTCGCTATGGGCTGCTGCTCGCCACGCTTGGCGCGGTGCTGCTGGTCTCCTGCGTGCTCTCGCTGGGCTTCGGCCCGGCACGGGTGCCAGTGGACGTCGTGTGGCGCATCCTGCTGTACAAAGCGCTCGGCATCGGTCAAGCGAATTGGCCGGCCGGGCAGGAACATATCGTGTGGCTGATCCGTGTGCCGCGCATGCTGCTCGGCGCGCTGGTGGGCGCCGGGCTGGCGTTGATCGGCGCGGTGTTGCAGGCAGTCACGCGCAACCCGCTGGCCGATCCGCACCTGCTTGGTGTCACGTCCGGCGCCACCCTGGGCGCGGTGATCGTGGTGCTGCATGTGGGCGAAGTCATCGGCCTGCTGACCTTGCCCATCGCCGCGTTTGTCGGAGCTTTGGCGAGCATGCTGGTGGTGTTGGCCGTGGCCAGTCGCAACGGTCGCCTGGAAAGCGATCGTCTGTTGCTGTGCGGTGTGGCGGTGTCCTTTGTGATGATGGCGGCGGCCAATCTGCTGCTGTTCATGGGCGACCATCGCGCCGCCTCGGCGGTGATGTTCTGGATGCTCGGCGGCCTCGGCCTGGCGCGCTGGGAGCTGCTGGCGATTCCGGCGCTGACGGTACTGCTGGGACTTCTGGTGCTGCTGGGCATGGCACGCCCGTTGAACGCGCTGATGGCCGGCGAACAGACCGCCGTGACCCTCGGCCTGAACGCCCGCACCGTGCGGCTGAAGGTGTTCCTGGTGGCCTCATTGATGACCGGTGTGCTGGTGTCCATCAGCGGCTCCATCGGTTTTGTAGGGCTGATGGTGCCGCACATCGCTCGGCGTCTCGTCGGTGCCGAGCATCGCCGCCTGCTGCCGATCTGCGTGCTGCTGGGCAGTCTGTTCCTGGTCTGGGTCGACGTGGCCGCCCGCACGCTGATCGCCCCTGAAGACCTGCCCATCGGCGTGGCCACGGCGGCGATTGGCGGGGTGTTTTTCATCGGGCTGATGCGCAAGCGCTGACCGCGCCCCGTTGTAGCGCATAGCGATGCACCTGGCACGCAGCCCTGCCATTTGATGGTGCGCAACCCGAGCGCAACACGCGGCCAGGCGACTATTTCATGCCTTTTCCCGACTAGGCACAGCGCTTGCAATCACCTCCTCGACTTTGTCCCTCTCATAACAATCTTGAGTTCACGGAGATCGCACCATGAAGCGTCGTAGCTTGATCAAGGCTTTCACTCTTTCGGCGTCCATTGCCGCCATGGGCATGACCTGGACGATCCAGGCCGCCGAGACCATCAAGGTCGGCATCCTGCACTCGTTGTCCGGCACCATGGCGATCTCCGAAACCTCGCTCAAAGACATGGCGCTGATGACCATTGACGAGATCAACGCCAAGGGCGGCGTGAACGGCAAGATGCTCGAACCGGTGGTGGTCGACCCGGCGTCCAACTGGCCGCTGTTCGCCGAGAAGGGCCGCCAGTTGCTGACCCAGGACAAGGTCGCCGTGGTGTTCGGCTGCTGGACTTCGGTGTCGCGCAAATCGGTGTTGCCGGTGTTCGAAGAACTCAACGGCCTGCTGTTCTACCCGGTGCAATACGAAGGCGAAGAGATGTCGCCGAACGTGTTCTATACCGGCGCGGCGCCCAACCAGCAGGCGATCCCGGCGGTGGAGTACCTGATGAGCGAAGAAGGCGGTGCGGCCAAGCGCTTCTTCCTGCTGGGCACCGACTACGTGTACCCGCGCACCACCAACAAGATCCTGCGCTCGTTCCTGCACTCCAAGGGCGTCGCGGATAAGGACATCGAAGAGGTCTACACCCCGTTCGGGCACAGCGACTACCAGACCATCGTCGCCAACATCAAGAAGTTCTCCGCCGGCGGCAAGACCGCGGTGATCTCCACCGTGAACGGCGACTCCAACGTGCCGTTCTACAAAGAGCTGGCCAACCAGGGGCTGAAAGCCACCGATGTACCGGTGGTGGCGTTCTCGGTGGGCGAAGAAGAATTGCGTGGTATCGACACCAAGCCCCTGGTGGGCAACCTGGCGGCCTGGAACTACTTCCAGTCGGTGGAGAACCCGGTGAACAAGAAGTTCGTGGCCGACTGGAAAGCCTACGCCAAGAAACACAACCTGCCGGGCGCGGATAAAGCCGTGACCAACGACCCGATGGAAGCCACCTACGTGGGCATCCACATGTGGGCGCAGGCTGCCGAGAAAGCCAAGTCCACCGATGTCGACAAAGTGCGCGAAGCCCTGGCCGGCCAGACCTTTGCCGCGCCATCGGGCTTTACCCTGACCATGGACAAGACCAACCACCACCTGCACAAGCCGGTGATGATCGGCGAGATCCAGGCCGATGGGCAGTTCTCGGTGGTGTGGCAGACCCAGGAGCCGATCCGCGCACAACCGTGGAGCCCGTACATCCCCGGCAATGACAAGAAGCCGGACTATGCGGTGAAAAGTAACTAAGCCCCAAGCGCAGATAACAATGTGGGAGGGGACTTGCCCCCGATAGCTGAGTGTCAGGCTCTGCATGTGCTGACTGACCCACCGCCATCGGGGGCAAGCCCCCTCCCACATCAAGCTTGTCCGCGCGTGATCAGGACATTTGTTTATGCCCACTGCCCTCTACCGCTGTTTACTGGCTTTGCTGCTGTTGCTGCCTTTGGCCGCACACGCCAGCGACGCCGAAGACTTCCTGTCCGCCAACCCCACCCAACAAGCCAAACTGCTCCAGGACTGGGCCGCCCAGCCTGACCCGGCGCGCATCGAGCTGATGGACGCCCTGCAACAAGGTCAGCTCACCGTCAACGGTGAGACCAGGACCGTACGCCTGAACAACCGCCTGCGCGGCCTGATCGATAACGTGCAGGCCAGCCAGCAACTGCTCGCCGCCGACCCCAAGGTGCGTCTGGCCGCCGCGAAGACCTTGCAGAAAAGCGCGCAACCCGCGCAGTTGAAATTCCTCGACCAGCAAGTCGCCACGGAAACCGATGAGCAGGTGCACAGCGCCCTCAGCCTGGCACTGGCCAACCTGCAACTGGTCGACACCGACCCGGCCATTCGCCTGAATGCCGTGCGTTTGCTCGGCAGTACCGGCGACCCGCTGGCCCGCACGCGCCTGGAAGCCCTGCTTGCGCCGGGCGTTGAAAGCGATGTCGCCGTGCATACCGCCGCCGAAACCAGCCTGGCCCAGGTCAAGCGCAAATTGATGATCGGCGAACTGCTCGGGCAAGCCTTCAGCGGCATGTCCCTGGGCTCGATCCTGCTGCTCGCGGCCCTGGGCCTGGCGATCACCTTCGGCCTGCTGGGCGTGATCAATATGGCCCACGGCGAGATGCTGATGCTGGGTGCCTACTCCACCTACGTGGTGCAACTGCTGATGCAACGCTACGTACCGGCGGCCATCGAGTTCTACCCATTGGTCGCGCTGCCGGTGGCGTTCTTCGTCACCGCCGCCATCGGCATGGCCCTGGAGCGCACGGTGATCCGTCACCTCTACGGGCGGCCCCTGGAAACCCTGCTGGCGACCTGGGGCATCAGCCTGATGCTGATCCAACTGGTGCGCCTGGTGTTCGGCGCGCAGAACGTCGAGGTGTCCAACCCGGCGTGGTTGTCCGGTGGTATCCAGGTGCTGCCCAACCTGGTGCTGCCGTACAACCGCATCGTGATCATCGCCTTTGCGCTGTGCGTGGTACTGCTGACCTGGCTGCTGCTGAACAAGACCCGCCTGGGCCTCAACGTGCGTGCGGTCACCCAGAACCGCAACATGGCCGCCTGCTGCGGCGTGCCCACCGGGCGCGTGGACATGCTCGCGTTTGGCCTGGGTTCGGGTATTGCAGGTCTGGGCGGGGTCGCTCTGAGCCAGATCGGCAACGTCGGCCCGGACCTGGGCCAGAGCTACATCATCGACTCGTTCCTGGTGGTGGTGCTTGGCGGCGTCGGTCAGTTGGCCGGCAGCGTCACGGCGGCGTTCGGCCTGGGCATCGCCAACAAAATCCTGGAACCGCAGATCGGTGCCGTGCTCGGCAAGATCCTGATCCTCGCGCTGATCATTCTGTTTATCCAGAAACGCCCGCAGGGACTCTTCGCACTGAAAGGACGGGTGATCGACTGATGAACCAGCCATTGATGCTCACGGCCACGCAAAAGGCCGGCCCCAAGCTGACGATTGCCCTCGGCGCGATGATCCTCGCGGTGCTGCTCGCGCTGCCGCTGCTGTCGCTGTTGCCGCCGGACAATCTCTTTCATGTCTCGGCCTATACCTTGACCCTGGTGGGCAAGATCCTCTGCTACGCCATCGTCGCCCTCGCCCTCGACCTGGTGTGGGGCTACGCGGGCATGCTGTCCCTCGGCCACGGCCTGTTCTTTGCGCTGGGCGGTTATGCCATGGGCATGTACCTGATGCGCCAGGCCGCCGGCGATGAGCTACCGGCGTTCATGACCTTCCTGTCGTGGACCGAACTGCCGTGGTACTGGGTGGGCACCGAGCACTTCCTCTGGGCCTTGTGCCTGGTGGTGCTCGCGCCGGGGTTGCTGGCGCTGGTGTTCGGCTTCTTCGCCTTCCGTTCGCGGATCAAGGGCGTGTACTTCTCGATCATGACCCAGGCCCTGACCTTCGCCGGCATGCTGCTGTTTTTCCGCAACGAGACCGGCTTTGGCGGCAACAACGGCTTCACCAATTTCCGCAGCATCCTCGGGTTTGGCATTACCGAGCCGGGCACGCGGGCGGTGCTGTTTGTCGCCACCGTCGCCTTGCTGGTGGCCAGCCTGTACATCGGCTGGCGCCTGGCGCAGAGCAAGTTCGGCCGGGTGCTGACCGCGCTGCGCGATGCCGAGAACCGCCTGATGTTCTGCGGCTACGACCCGCGTGGTTTCAAGCTGTTCGTGTGGGTGTTGAGCGCGGTGTTGTGTGGTTTGGCCGGGGCGCTGTATGTGCCGCAGGTGGGCATTATCAACCCCAGCGAAATGTCGCCGACCAACTCCATCGAAGCCGCCGTGTGGGTGGCCCTGGGCGGGCGCGGCACGCTGATCGGCCCATTGCTCGGCGCTGGCGTGGTCAATGGCATGAAGAGCTGGTTCACCGTGGCCTTCCCGGAGTACTGGCTGTTCTTCCTCGGGGCGCTGTTCATCCTCGTCACCCTGTACCTGCCCAAGGGCGTTATCGGCCTGTTGAAGAAATGAGGAACGTCATGCTGGAACCCATTTTCGATGCGGGCAGCGGCCGCGATGCCATCGGCCTTGGCCAGGCAGCCGGCAAGGGCCTGAACACCCGCCACGGCACCATCCTGACCCTGGAAGACATCAGCGTGAGCTTTGATGGCTTCAAGGCCCTCAACGACCTGAACCTGTACATCGGCGTCGGCGAACTGCGCTGCATCATCGGCCCCAACGGTGCGGGCAAGACCACGCTGATGGACGTGATCACCGGCAAGACCCGCCCCAGCCACGGCACCGCCTGGTTTGGCGAAAACCTCGACCTGACCGGCATGAGCGAAGTGCAGATCGCCCAGGCCGGCATCGGTCGCAAGTTCCAGAAACCAACGGTGTTCGAGGCCTTGAGCGTGTTCGAAAACCTGGAGCTGGCGCAGAAGACCGACAAATCGGTGTGGGCCAGCCTGCGCGCACGCCTGAGCGGCGAACAGAAAGACCGCATCGATGAAGTGCTCGACACCATCCGCCTGACCGCCTGCGCACCGCGCCAGGCCGGGTTGCTGTCTCACGGCCAGAAGCAGTTCCTGGAAATCGGCATGCTGCTGATGCAGGACCCGCAACTGTTGCTGCTGGACGAACCGGTGGCGGGGATGACCGACGCCGAGACCGAGTTCACCGCCGAACTGTTCAAGCGCCTGGCGGGCAAGCATTCGCTGATGGTGGTGGAGCACGACATGGGTTTTGTCGGCTCGATTGCCGACCACGTGACGGTGTTGCACCAGGGCAGCGTGCTGGCCGAAGGGTCGCTGGAGCAGGTGCAGGAAAACGAGCGGGTGATCGAGGTTTACCTCGGTCGCTGACCAGGACACTGGCTTGCTTTATGTGGGATCTAAGGAGGTTTGAGAATGCTGCAAGTCGACAAGCTGCACCAATACTACGGCGGTAGCCACATCCTGCGCGGGCTGTCCTTTGATGTGAAGGTCGGCGAAGTCACCTGCCTGCTCGGGCGCAACGGCGTGGGCAAGACCACCTTGCTCAAGTGCCTGATGGGCCTGTTGCCGGCCAAGGAAGGCGCGGTGACCTGGGAAGGCCGGGCCATCACGGCGTTCAAGCCGCACCAGCGGGTGCACGCCGGTATCGCCTACGTACCCCAGGGCCGGGAAATCTTTGGCCGGCTGACGGTGGAAGAAAACCTGCTGATGGGGCTGTCGCGTTTTGGCGCGAAGGAGGCCAGGGAGGTGCCGGCCTTTATCTACGAATTGTTCCCGGTGTTGCTGCAAATGAAACACCGGCGCGGCGGCGACTTGTCCGGTGGCCAGCAACAACAATTGGCCATCGGCCGCGCTCTGGCCAGCCGGCCGCGCCTGTTGATCCTCGATGAGCCCACCGAAGGCATCCAGCCTTCGGTGATCAAGGAAATCGGCGCGGTGATCCAGAAGCTCGCCGCACGCGGTGACATGGCGATCCTGCTGGTGGAGCAGTTCTACGATTTCGCCGCCGAGCTGGCCGACCAGTACCTGGTGATGTCCCGGGGCGAGATCGTGCAGCAGGGGCGCGGAGACCAGATGGAAAGCGAGGGCGTGCGCGGCCTGGTGACGATCTGAGCCGCCCCCCTTCAACGCTCAACCGTGCGGCACTTTGCGCAGCTCCATCAAGAACCGCGACGCGACATGCCCCCTCGGCTGCCAGAATGAATCGGGCTCCAGCACATACAACCTGCCGGAATTGAACAGCGTCGTGAGCGCCTCGCGGGTGCTGACCCTGGGTTTGTCCGATTCGGGATCGACCCAGCCGAACAGCAACAAGTCGTGCTCGGCACGCTCGAAGCTGGGCGCATAGACCAACAGCGCGCCCGCCCTGGGGGTGAAGTAGTAACGGGCACCCACCACGTTATCCTGCCTCAGCATATCGACCACGAACCGACACTCTTTTTGTGAGATGAAGTTGTCGGCGATGGCCTGTTCATACCGATCCGCCGATTGCTCCAGACCGACCTCCCACTTGTGCAGTTGCTGCACGCCCATCACGCGATAACCCGCCGGGTACTTGGGGCGCGGCGTGGTGCGTGGGTCCAGGTTCATCACCCCACCAAACAGGCGCTGGTAGGCACGCGTGCCGCTGCGCAGTCCCACATAGACACTGGGCCCGCTGTCGTCCACCGGTTCACTGGCCAGGTAACTGTTGCCTGCCGGGTTTTGCAGGATGGCGGCCATCCACGCCTTGCCTGGAGCGGCCGGGTAGCGGCGCCACAGATCGCGCGCGGCGTCGTCCGGATGGGAGAACAACGGCCCGAGGGTAACCCTGGCATCCAGCGCCTCAGCGGCCGTAGAGACGGAACGCTCGCTCCAGGTTTGCAGGACGGGGCCCTTGCCGGCCCAGATATCACCCGTCACCAGCACATCGAGCTGCCCCGCACGGGCGACCTGGAGGATGTATTCACGGGGGTTGAAGTCCCCATTCAACCGCTTGATGTATGCCTGCAACTGCGGCTCGGCATCCCAATCATCGTCCAGCCGCGTGGCCTGGTATTTGAGCAAGGCGCTGTCGGCGCAGGACAGGTACAGCGGCAGAAAGGCCGTTGCGCCGGCATTTTTTCTCGTACGCACCACCCCCAACGCGGCGCGCAGCACACTCGGCGGGATGAACGCGTGATACACCGGGGACGCTCGCAATTCTTGCGGCTGCCGGGCCGGGGCGTACAGGTACAGTGCCGCCACCGTACAGCCCACCGGCAAGCGCCCGCCCAGCAGCACCCGATCATAGGGGAACCTCTTGTCTTCACCCTCCACCGGCAGGCTGGCCATCCAATGCCCGTTGGCCAGTTTGAAGATAAATCCGTAGGTCAGGCGCTCGTGCCCGCCCGCCCGCTCATGGGCATCGCGTGCGGCGTCGTCGATATGGCTGAACACCGGCCCCATGGCACGGTCCGCCGTGGCGTGGATGAACCGATCCGGGCTCAGGAACCCACGGGCAGGCAGCCAGGCGCTGCCCAGGGCCTGTGCATTGCCCCACAACGCACTGCCCTGCACCACCGACAGGGACGCGACGTTAAGTACCCGGTTGACGTATTCGACAGGCGTCAGGCGGCCATCGCGCATCTGTTGCTCCAGCTGATTGCTCAGTGGGTCGTGGGGTGTCCGCCCGGCCGGTGCCACGGCTTGCCTGAGTGCCTCAAGGTCGTCTGCCAGCCGGCCTTGCTGCGTCGTGCCCAATGCGTTTTTGCAACTGAACCCGACTACCGAACCGTCGAGCCCGAACAGATACTCATGGCTCCACAGGTGCTGGCAGGTGAGTGCCGTGGCCAGCACCTCGGTGGAAAACATCGCCCGGTAAACCGCTTCGCCGTCCTCATCCAGGATGAAGCCGGGCAATACATCGCGGCGCGAACGGTAGCGCCCCACCAGCGTCAGGCCAGGAGCCAGCCAGTCGGCACGCACATCCTCATCCGGCAGGATCCACTTGGGATCGAAATTCTCCGTCGCCACGGGCAACGGCTCGGTGGCGACAAACAGGCCATCGACACGCTTGAGCAGCAAGCCTGCGTAGATCTTGTCACGACGTTCACCCACTCGTTCGTGTGCATAGCGCACGGCGTCGTTCTGATCAAAGAACGCCGGGCTCAACGCTCTGCGACTGAAGTCCGCATAGGGCAGCCAGTCCGCTCCCAGCCTGTTGCTTTCCTCGTCCCAGCATTCGCTGGTCACCAACACGCCAAGCCAGCTGGTGGCGATGACATTCCTGATAAAGGCCTGGGCTGACAACTGACCCGAACTCAGGCGGGTGTGTACGTCCTCAAAAATACCGGACGATTGTTTGACCGGGTCGAAGAGCCGCGTCGAAATGTCTGCCTGGTACTCGAGCAAGGCATTATCCAGAGTGGAAATGAACACAGGCAGGGTCACCTCGCTGCCCGTATCCCGCCAACGCCTGGCGGCCAGGAAGGCGCTGTACAAGTCAGCCGAGGACAGGAAGTGCCTGGCCAGCCAGCGCTGTGGATTCTGCAGTGCCTCGGGCATCCACCGGCGCGCGTACACCAAACCGTGCAACTCGAACGGCGCGGGGTAGATGAACGCCCCGTCGTCCTGGGTGGCAAACAGACTTGCCTGGGTGAACAACGGGTTGGCCGCGTCTGCGGGGACAAATTCGCTCACCACGTACTCATCCTTGTCGGCGTGCTTGAGCAAAAACGCAAACGCCGTCTGGGCCGGGTGATAGCCCCGTCGCAGGCGTCGGTGGGCGTCCGTGACGGCATCCCGGGCAGTGGAAAATATCGCGCCGAAAGCCACCTGTTGCGGTCTTGCAAAAGGTGCCGAGGCCGGGTACGGGCGCCAGGTTGCCAACACATTGCCCGGAGGTCCCCACAATGGGCTGCCGAGCACAATGCGCAGGCCCAGGGCGGACATGTGTCGCACCATGGCCAGCGGCTCGCGTGCCTCAAACCCACTACCGGGCGCCACCTCGGCCATCAGCGCCAATTGTTCCTTGGCCCCCGTGAGATCAAAGGCGATCAGGCCATCTTCATCACAGGAGAGATACCCGGTGGAGACCCAGTGTCGATTGCCGATCAGGCTGTGCAGGTCGGCATCGCTGAACCGTTGCCAATCCACGCTGGCCTCTTCCCGCGTCCAGCCCTGGCGCTGCATATGCCCCCGATCCAGGCGCGCCAGCGAACGGCATGAGGCGTACTGTCCATGCAGCGTGTAGGGTTCGGGGACCAACAGCACGCCGGCATGATCCACGGGGAATACTGTCTCGAGGGCAAAGCGCCCGGCGTCGGTGCAAGCAATCGGCAAGGTGGCGATAAACCGCTGGTCCGGCGTCCTGAGGATGCAGCCGCAGTACTGCGCGTACCGAGCGGCATTCACCTGTTCATGGGCAAACCGCGCCGCATCATCGGCATGCAGGAACGGTGCGCTGAACACCGGCGTCCGATACCGGGCGAAGGGTTTCCAGGTTTGCTCCACGCGCCCGGTCACGTCCCAGAGCCGGCCGGCCACCTGCACCGACAGCGCCCCTGCCGCCGCAACCCGCAGCACGTACTCAGTGGGCGTTACCGCACCGGAGAGCAGGCTGGCCTGGTGACCGTTATCGGTGACGCGACCGGTAGGCGTGACCCCATACAACTGGCTCTCGAGGCCGGTCCCGCTGAACCGGTATTGCAGTTGCGCGCCATCTCGGGTGCTCAGGTAAAACGAACGCAGCGTCCGGTCCGCTGCCCGTGCCTGGGCGATCGCCGCGCCGAGGTCCTCGGGCGCCACAAAGCTCTCGTACAGCCAATGCTCTCGAGTATTCATCCCAAGGGCTGGGAGCGACTGATAGCAAATGCCGTGCAGTTCATGCCCCTCGGGTATCACTGGCTCGCCCTTGGCATCGCGTGCGAACACCGATGCAGGCGAAAACAACGACCTGCCGACCGCCTCGGTCAAGGGTAGGGGCAACGTGGCGAAATACGCTGGGGCCTGGGTGTCTTTGAGAATGAACGCGACCTGCCTCACTCCCGGCTTGAGGTTGAACCGGGCGTGCACCACTTCAGCCGCCAGTTCCGGGTGAGACACGACCCAGGTATACGCCGGCTCCACCGGAGTCACCGCTACAAACGGCTCAAAGGGTTGCCATGTGACAGGCACCCGGCCCCGGGAATTGCCGAACACCGGGTTTGTCTCGATGACATGAAACTCGCCCGCGCGCACCATCTTATCGAGGACATGCGGGGGCGCGCCGCGGAACCGGTCAAGCCGCGGCTTGATGGTACCGGTGCGCTGGATTTCCTGCAGCGCGTCATGAAGATCAAGTTCCAGCGCACTGCCACTGCGTACATATTTGATCAGCGAACCCGCCGTGCCCGAATAGTAGAGGCTGGGAATGGGTTGCCCACGCCTGGTGAAACTGGCGACATACGTCCGCAAAGGGACATTGAGGGTCAACAGCAGTCGTTCGTCCAGCGTCCATTCATCGTCATAATCCGAGCCGGCGGCCAATATCTTGCGTATTTTTTCCGGGTCGGTGTCCACGGCGATGAAAAAGCCGTGGTAGCGGTAATCCGGTGGCAAGGCCATAGCATCGAGCACGGTACCGAATGACAGGCCCATTTGCGCGAGCAGCTCGGTGTCGCCAATAGGCGCCGTCGACACGAACCTGCCGTCGCTGCGCTGCAGGATAAACCCCAGTTGCAGGATGTCGCGCTGACGCACGCGCTCATAGAGATAACGGGCCGCGTCATCGGCCCTGAAGTAGGCCGGGCTCAAGTCAGCCTGCTGCCGTTCAAACCAGGGCTGGACTTTCCCGAGGCTGCGCCAGATCGTTCCGCCCTCGCGGACGTTCAACTCGCCCATGCTCGCCAAGCGGTCGACATAACGGTATTCGGTCAGCGTACCGTCCTCGAGTTGCGGTTGTGCCGCCGCCCCATCCGCCCCCAGAAACGAACGCTCGGCATGCGTCCCCGAGAGGGTATAGCTCATCAGGCTTTTATCAATGAGCCGCTGATACAGGGTCGGCGACCTCTGTGGGTCGAACAGCGCCGGCGCCGATGCCAGCATCTCGGCCAGGCTCGCCAGGAACACCGGTGAAATCGCCGGCAGGCTCGCCGAGGTCCGGCCCAGCAGGGCACCCTCGATCAAAAAGCCTGGCGGCAACTGCGCCTGGCCATCGTTGCCCCGTGGAAATACCTGCGGGGGCAGCGCGCCTTCCGGGGTCAACCGTTCGCCAAGGGTACAGACATAGGCGTCCTCTCCCGTGGCCTTGAGCAGATACCCGAAAAAGGGCTGGTCGAGTGCCTTGTCGGTGGCGGGAATCAACTCGGACACGAGCGGCTTGGGCATGACCGGAGAGAAGAACGGCTGCATCCGGTCACCGCCCGTCAAGGGCCGACTCAGGGCCCAGTCGTTGAGTACCCATGCCTTGCTCACCCGCCCCCGCACGCCGCCCCAGGCACTGTTGGCCACCAGCACCGACAGTGCACCCGCCTCGGCCAGCGCCGGCACGTAGTCCTTGAAAAAATCGATGTTCGGGTGGTTGACCGGGTCAAGCTGGGAGAGGAACGCCTGCAGCTTCCCCCGGGTGCGCACTACAAATTTCAACAAGGTGCCATCCGGCCCGGACAGGTAACTCGCCGCCACGTGGCCGCTCAACCGCTCGATGACCTGCATGTCCGGATACGAATACAGACCCCGCAGGAGGGTGCGCTCCCGGGGCGGGAACAGCCTGGCGGGAAAGTCGTCATCGGTATCGGGATGGGAGTGGTAGAACCCGTAGCAGGTATAGCCCGCCGGCAGGATCGGCTTGCCGTCCACGATCCGGATCACACTGTCGAGGGCAATCTGTTTGGCGGCGCCCCTTTTTGGCACCGTCGCGAAGTAACGCTCTGTGTACTTGAGAATCGCACCGCCGTACTCCCCCTCGCGTTTCTTGCCGATGTGCCGGTGGGCCCAATAAGCGGCGTCATCCGCAGTGATGAACGGCGGGCTGAGTGCCGGCAGGCCAGCGCCTGAGGCAGGTGTTTGCCGACTGTCATCGGCGTGCGGCGAAGCATGGGTATCCATCGTGAAGCCCCCTCGGGCGTGATCTGGGAAACGGACATTTAAAGCGCCCGTTCTTCCCGCAGGGTCTTAACTATGTGTGGTGCGCCAAGGCGTCAGAATTCGTCCTTGGCCGGGCGCTGGGGCTGCACCTCCATGTGCGGTTGTTGCTGGCCGTCGCGCACCGACCAATCCACATGCAACAAGCCGCTGAGTGTCCAGTAGTCATCCGGCTCCAGCACGTACAGGTGCCCATCGGTGGCAAGGCGCGACAGCCATTCAGTCGGCTGGTAATCGACAGGGCCGAAAAACAACTGGCCAGTGAACAGCTCCTCCTCCCGCGGGGTAAACCTGGGTTGGTACTTGAGCAAAGCACCTTGACGCGTGGTCAGGTAGCAGAAGGCGCCCTGGACGCCGCCCACTTTCAACAGGTTGCGATAAAACCCCAACTCGTCCCGACTGACGAAATGAGCCGCGAGGTCTTCATTGCCGGAGCCCTCGCCCATTGTCTTGTAGAAAAGATGGCAAGCCTGCAGTTGGTACCCCTTGGGATAGTCCGGTGTCGGCGGGTCGGGAAACAGCAACGTGCTTTCATACAGAAACAGGCGTTGCGGCACCGATGACTCGATACCGTGGTCCTCAAGGGGTTCGGCCGCAATGAACGAAGCCCGCGCAGCATCCACCAGAATCGCCCCCAGCCCTTGCTCCTTTTGGAATGTCCCCATGCGGTGGGCGGTCGCGCGGGCAGCGTCGTCCGGGTGTGAAAACAGCGGGCCGAACAGTAATGGGCGGTTTTGCCGCGAGTCTGCGGCCTTGGTGCCGGCAACCCAGTCGGCGTCGACCTTGCCGCGCACGCTCCACGTGGTGCTGACCTGCTCCACCTGAATCTCCAGGGCACCGGCTAACTGACGCACATACGCCAAGGCCTGCAAGCGTCCGGCCTTAAGTTGCCGCCAGATCTCGGTCGAAGGCATGCCCGCGGCGAACGGCGTGGCGCTGGTGGGGTTCAGTTTGAGCCAGGCGCCGTCCACACACCCCACATAGATCGGCAAATAGGCATGATGGGTCGGCGTTCGCACGCCCCAGGCGCGCGCCAGGTCCTGGGGCGACACGAAACGGCTGTACAACGGGTCGTGCTCCAGAATGTCCGCCCTTGCCGGCGGGCACAGGTAGAGCCCCAGCAGCTCGAAGCCCTGGGGCGCAAGGCCGTCGAGCATCACTCGGTCCAGGCTCAATGCCCCACTGTCACCGGGCAGCGGGACACTGGCCACATACCGCTCGACATGCCTGGCCTTCAACAGCAGGCCGAACTGCAGACGCTCACGCGCGCCAGCCAGGCGGTGCAGATAAGCCTGCAGGTCAATGCGTTGCGCAAACACCGGCGTCAGCCCCGTGTCCGCCGCGACAGGCCCCGTCATGGCCGAGACAGCACCGGGTACCCAGTGCGTGAGCGTGCGCGCGGCCCCCCACAGTGCACTGCCCTGGACAACCCGCAGCTCACCCGCACGGGCAACGCGATTGACGAACTCGCTGGGGGTCAGGGTGCCGTCGCGAAAGCTGCGTTCGATGTCGTTGCGTTCGGGGTGATCCTTGTCGCGGCCGCGCACCGACACTTTATGCTCCAGGCTCTGTTCAAGCGCGCTGTGGCTGGGCGTGTAGCACAACAGCGCATCGTCGTCGCACAACAGGTATTCAGGCCCGACCGAATGCCTGGGCGGCACCGTCGAAGGGCTGAGTATCGCCGCCAGGAACGCCGTGGAAAACATGTTCCAGTACACCGCGCGCTCCTGCTCGGGAAGCGCAAAGGGCACCTCACCCGCCACCCGCGAGTGGTAACGCGCCACACAGGTACTGGCGTGCAGAAACATAGCCTGCGTCACCAGTTCATCAAGGCGAATCCAACCCGGCGCGAAGTCTTCGACCTGCACCGGCAACGGCTCGGTGGCAGTGAACAAGCCGTCGGTACGCCGCAGGATCAGCCCGCCGTACACTCGGTCGCGCCGCGCGCCCAGGCGCTCCAGGGCATAACGCGCGGCGTCATCCGCGTTGCTGAATACCGGGCCCAACAGGCGACGGCTGATGTGCGCGAACGCCAGCCAGTCGGCTCCGACCCGCCCTGGCACGTCCCAGCATTCACTGGGCACCCGCACAGACAATTGACCACTTGCCGCCATTTGGCGGACATAGCTGCGTGGCGTCAATGTCAGCGCCAGCTTGGCCGGCAGCACCTGCGGATCGACCTGGCCGGAGTCGTCGACAAACAGGGGAAACGGATCTTGCCGGGTGTGGAACTCCAGCAGTGCGCCATCGAGTGGCGAACAGTACAGCGGCAACGGTGACATCAGCCCTCCACGCCTCACGCCACGCTCATCGTAGAGGGCCTGATACAGCGCCTGCGCATCGATGAAATGGCGGGCCAGCCAGGCCTCCTGCCCCACCAGTGCGCGGGCCATGCGCTGGCAGGCGTAGTACACGGCATACACTCGAAACTCATCGATCAGGACCGGGGCGCCGAACTCTGCAGCGTGATAGAGGCGATCCAGCAAGTGCCCCGGCAGGACGGGAGTGGCTGCGAACTCATCCAGCGTCACATGCTTGATCACCAACCCCAGGCCACTCGCGCCGATGGCGTAGCGCGTGCGCCCACGGGCACAGGCGTGCTCCACGGCCTGGGCGGCAGTGGCAAATACGGGGCCCAGTTCCGGTGGTGAGGCAACCCGGTACTCATCGGGTTCGAACGGCCCGGACCAGTCGCTCTCCACCTTGCCCGCAGGCCCCCAGACCCGGCTGCCCACCACCACCCGCAGCAACCCGCCCAAGACCGTTTCGCGCACCAGGTCGCCAGGCTGCAACGTGCCGTCCTGCAATTGGTGCTGCACTTCACTGCCACCGGGGCCAGGGGCGACGCGGGCACGCAGGTCATGGGCCATGCCCGGCGCAAACGGCTCATAGCACAGCAGGCTGTCCGCCGAGCCCGACAGGTAGGCCAGCGGGACGTCCTGTTGCAGGCCGAACACAGCATGCAAATCCGTGTCCGTAAACATCTGGCCCGCGATTGCCGCTTCCTCTTCAGACCACTTGAAAGCGCCGTTCTCGGCGCGTCTGCGCGAGCTATAGATACCCCGTACACGATGCCCCTTCGGCAGCAAGATGAGCTGGCCATGGCGGTCCAGCGGGTAGACCTGGCTCAAGTCGAAACGCCCGCCTGGGTTTGCCAACGGCTCGGTCGCGACGAAGCGGTGATCATCACGCTGCAGAATCAGGCCGATGTAGCTGTGATCGCGCCGGCTGCCGATTTGCTCGTGGGCGTAGCGCGCGGCATCATCAGCCATCACGAACGCCGGACCAAAGGTCAGGGCATGACGGGCATAGGGTTTCCACTGCGCACCGACGCGTCCGGGAACGTCCCACAACAGGCTGGTGCGCAGCACCGTCAGCTCGCTGGCTGCAGCCACTTTCCGTACAAACTCCAGGGGCGTCATAACGCCCGCCACCAACCCCGCATTCAGGTTGTTGTCGATGCCGCGCTGCGACGTCGGTGTTGGATTGAAAAATGGCGACTGCGCCTGGGCATTGGCGAACAGCAACTTGAGTTGCGCACCGTCATAAGTGCTCAGATAAAACCCGAACCCGGGCCCGCCGGTGACCACCCTGGACAAATTGATAGCATGGGCCAACGGCAGCGGTTGGATAAAGCGCTCATACAACCACGGTTGCCTGACCTTCGGCGGCGCGGGCACATCGGCACACAATGTATAGGCGCCCACAAGTGTCCAGATATGCGGGATAAAGAAATTGCCGTCGTTGTCCGACCGAAACACAACCGCTGGATCGAACTGCACCTGAGCCACCACTACCGGCTCGGTCGCCATGAATGCCTGGCGGCTGCGGTGCTTGAGGATGAATCCGACTTGCTGCGCGTCGGGATTACGCAGCAGTTGCTCATGGACCAGCGCCATGACCTTTTCGGGGTCGTCCAGGATCGGCCCCAGGTAAGGCTCTTGGACAATGGGGTTCGGATTGGGCAAGTAGGCACGCCACTGGCTGGACAGGTCTGCACGCCACCCCGCCCAGACCGGCGAGCTGACGACCACCGACACTTGGCCGACCGCCAGCAATTCCTGGATGTAGGCTTCGACCGGCTCGCTGTCCAAGGGTAGCGCCGGTGTCGCCTGCCCCTTCAGCCGAGCCCGCATGCGCAGGACAAAGTCCTGTGGCATCGGCCCCTCATTGAGCACGAACCTGACCAGGGAGCCTTGCGGCCAAACGGTGTAGAACACCCTTAAAAAGCTGGTCGCCAATACGGCCTCGAAGCAGGGGACACTTTGCGTGAGGGTAATGCGGGAGGCCGACCAGCCCGGGCGCAGGCGGCTGATCTGGGCATGACGGTCGATATCACAGAAGTAGTACGCCTCGTATTGATAGCCATGGTTTCGCATCTGAACGAAGGCCGGGACCATGGTCTCGACATCGCTGAACAGAAAATCCTCCAACCGCCCTTCTTGAGGGTACGAAGCGCGACAGTAGCCCTGCGCGTCGGTAAAGATATACCCGCCGCAGGATCGGCCCTTGGTCCTGTCGATCTGCGCCGCCGCGTAACGTGCGGCATCATTCAACGCGCCAAAAGATGGGCTCAGGCGGTGCAACAGGGTCTGGGCGGAATAGGTCATGCAGTTCACTCCTTGATAAAAGGGTGGACCACCACCCTTACAGTGCCACCATCTTGGCGAGGGGCGCAGAGAGCAGGCGTTAGATAACTAATGTGCGCGCACCATAACGGCTCAGCGAGCGGGCCGCGCTCGACCATGGCGCACCAATACGGCGCACTTCACTGCGCCTGCCCACCGTGACGTTGGGCTTGCCCCCGGCACGTCCTTTGCTTTACCCAGGCACGGCCTAAAAAAAGACCACCTGCATTCACCATGAACCTGCCCGCCTCCACCGCCCTGTTCACCCCCAGCTGGCATGCCGAGCTGGAACTCGGCTACGCCCGTATCGGTGACACCACCCGCCCGGTGATGCGTCGCCACCTGGGCCCGCTGCGGGTGCAGAAGCACCTGTACGCCGAGGGCCCCGAAGTGTGCCAGCACATCATCGTGCACCCGCCCGGCGGGATTGCCGGCGGTGACCGCCTGGATATCCGCGCGCATGTCGCCGAAGGCGCCTGGGCGCAATTGACCAGCCCCGGCGCGGCCAAGTGGTATCGCGCCAGCGGCCCTGCCTATCAGCAACTGAAACTCACCGTGCAAGCCGGCGCCACCCTGGAATGGCTGCCCCAGGAAACCATCGTGTTCAGTGCGGCCCAGGCCGAGCTCACCACGCGCATCGACCTGCAGGGCGATGCCCGTCTGTTTTACTGGGACGTGGTCGCCCTGGGTCGCCCGGCCAGTGGCGAGCGCTTCGATCTGGGGCATTTCCAGTCTCATCTGGATATCCGCCGCGACGGCCGGTTGCTCTGGCATGAACGCCAGCGCATTGTGGGCGCCGACGGCTTGCTGGAGTCGCCCATCGGGCTGGATGGCCAGCCGGTGTTCGCGACGCTGCTGCTCACCGGTGAAATCGACACAGACTTACTGGAACACTGCCGCACCCTGCCCCATGCAGTACGCGGCGACCTGACCCAATTGCCCGGCTTGCTGGTCGCCCGTTGCCTGGCCAGTGAAGCACTGCTGGCGCGGGCATGGCTGATCGATTTATGGCGCTTGTTGCGCCCGGCGGTGCTCGGCCGGGAAGCCGTTTCACCACGAATCTGGAGTACCTGAACCATGGACCTGACCCCACGGGAAAAAGACAAACTGCTGATCTTCACCGCAGGCCTGGTGGCCGAGCGCCGGCTGGCGCGCGGAGTGAAGCTCAACTACCCGGAAACCATCGCCTACATCTCCGCCGCGCTGATGGAAGGCGCCCGCGACGGCCGCACCGTGGCCGACCTGATGCACTACGGCACCACGTTGCTCAGCCGCGAACAGGTGATGGAAGGCATCCCGGAAATGATTCCGGACATCCAGGTGGAAGCCACCTTTCCCGACGGCACCAAACTGGTCACCGTCCACCAACCCATCGCGTGAGGCCTGGTCATGATTCGTGATGCGACCCAAGACGACTTGCCGGCGATCCGCGATATCTACAACGATGCGGTACTCAACACCACAGCGATCTGGAACGAACAGCCGGTGGACCTGGGCAATCGCCAGGCCTGGTTCAGTGCGCGGCATGCCCAGGGATACCCGATCCTGGTCTCGCTGGAAAACGATGAAGTCACCGGTTATGCCTCGTTCGGCGACTGGCGCCCTTTCGAAGGTTTCCGCTACAGCGTCGAGCACTCGGTGTATGTGCGTCACGACCAGCGTGGCAAAGGCCTCGGCCCACGCCTGATGCAAGCGCTTATCGAACGTGCGCGGGAAGGCGGTAAATACGTGATGGTCGCCGCCATCGAAAGCGGCAACCTGGCTTCCGTGCGCCTGCATGAACGATTGGGCTTCGTGACCACCGGGCAAATGCCGCAGGTAGGCATCAAGTTCGGCCGTTGGCTGGACCTGACCTTCATGCAACTGGCCTTGAACCCGGGCGCCGAACCGCCCCAGGAGTGAAAACGATGAACGCCACGCACCTGCGTCGAGTCAATGCAGAAAGTTTTGCCCATTACCGCCCGGGCTTGATCGAGTTGTTGCTGGATGCCGTCAGGCACGGCGCATCGGTCGGCTTCATGGCGGACTTCGATGAGGCCCAGGCGCGTGCTTACCTGAGCAATGTGCAGGCGAGTATTGAAGACGCCAGCCTGTTGCTCTGGGTCGTGGTACGCGACGAACAGGTGATCGCCAGTGTGCAATTGGCCTTGTGCCAAAAAGCCAACGGCCTCAACCGCGCCGAAGTGCAAAAGTTGCTGGTACACAGCAGCGCGCGGCGTCATGGCCTGGGCCAGCAACTGATGCACACCCTGGAGCTCGCCGCACGCCAGCACCAGCGCGGCCTGCTGTACCTGGACACCGAAGCCGGTTCACCGGCCGAAGCCTTCTACCAGTCGCTGCGCTACACCAGGCTCGGTGAACTGCCCGACTACTGCCAAAGCCCGGACGGGCGCTACAGCCCGACCGCCATTTACTTCAAGAAACTGGGGCAACCTGCATGATTCCTGGCGAATACCGGATCCAGCCTGGCGACATCGAACTCAACGTGGGCCGGCGCACCGTCACTCTAAGCGTGGCCAACAGTGGCGACCGGCCGATTCAGGTGGGCTCGCACTACCATTTCTTCGAGACCAATGACGCACTGACGTTTGACCGGGCGGCGAGTCGTGGCATGCGCCTGAATATTCCGGCGGGCACGGCGGTGCGGTTCGAGCCGGGACAGAGTCGCGAGGTCGAGTTGGTGGATTTGAGTGGTGGCAGGCGGGTATTCGGCTTTGCAGGTCGGATCATGGGTGATCTTTAGGGCCTTATCGGGGGCAAGCCCCCTCCCACATTTTGACCGTGTTCACACATCAAGGTGGGAGGGGGCTTGCCCCCGATAGCGATCTCACATTCAACACATATCTTCAGGGCAACCACATGAAAATCAGCCGCCAAGCCTACGCCGACATGTACGGCCCCACCGTCGGTGACAAGGTCCGCCTGGCCGACACCGAGCTGTTCGTCGAGGTCGAACAGGACTTCACCGTCTACGGCGAAGAAGTGAAATTCGGTGGCGGTAAAGTGATCCGCGATGGCCAGGGCCAAAGCCAGTTGCTCGCCCATGAAGTGGTCGACACCCTGATCACCAATGCCTTGATCATCGATCACTGGGGCATCGTCAAGGCTGACGTGGGCTTGAAAAATGGCCGCATCCACGCCATCGGCAAGGCCGGCAACCCGGATATCCAGCCCGGCGTGACCATGGCCATCGGCGCCAGTACCGAAGTGATCGCCGGTGAAGGCATGATCCTCACCGCCGGCGGCATCGACAGCCATGTGCACTTCATCTGCCCGCAGCAGATCGAAGAGGCCCTGAACAGCGGCGTCACCACCCTGATCGGCGGCGGCACAGGCCCCGCCACCGGTACCAATGCCACTACCTGCACCTCTGGCCCGTGGCACCTGGCGCGCATGCTCCAGGCCAGCGACTCATTCCCGATGAATATCGGCTTCACCGGCAAAGGCAACGCCAGCCTGCCCGAGCCATTGATCGAGCAGGTCAAGGCCGGCGCCATCGGCTTGAAGCTGCACGAAGACTGGGGCACCACCCCCGCCAGCATCGACAACTGCCTGAGCGTGGCCGACGAGTACGACGTACAAGTGGCGATCCACAGCGACACCCTCAACGAGTCCGGCTTTGTCGAAACCACCCTCGCCGCGCTCAAGGGCCGCACCATCCACACCTACCACACCGAAGGCGCCGGTGGCGGCCACGCGCCGGACATCATCAAGGCCTGCGGCTTTGCGAATGTGCTGCCCAGCTCCACCAACCCGACACGGCCCTTCACCCGCAACACCATCGACGAACACCTGGACATGCTGATGGTCTGCCATCACCTCGACCCGAGCATCGCAGAAGACGTCGCCTTCGCCGAAAGCCGTATCCGCCGCGAGACCATCGCCGCCGAAGATATCCTGCATGACCTTGGCGCATTTTCCATGATCAGCTCCGACAGCCAGGCCATGGGCCGCGTCGGCGAAGTCATCACACGCACCTGGCAGACCGCCGACAAAATGAAAAGACAGCGCGGCCCGCTGCCGGGCGACGGTGCAGGCAACGACAACTTCCGAATCAAGCGCTACATCGCCAAGTACACCATCAACCCGGCGATTACCCATGGCGTCAGCCATATCGTCGGCTCCATCGAAGTGGGCAAGTGGGCCGACCTGGTGCTGTGGCGCCCGGCGTTCTTCGGGGTCAAGCCGACGCTGATCCTCAAGGGCGGCGCGATTGCCGCCAGCCTCATGGGCGACGCCAACGCCTCGATCCCCACGCCGCAACCGGTGCACTACCGGCCGATGTTCGCCAGCTTTGGCAGCGCCTTGCACGCCACCAGCCTGACCTTCATCAGCCAGGCGGCCCGTGACGCCGGGCTGCCCGAGGCCCTGGGCCTGAAAAAGCAGATCGCCGTGGTCAAGGGTTGTCGCGACGTGCAGAAAACCGACTTGATCCACAACGATTACCTGCCCGACATCGACGTCGATCCCCAGACCTACCAGGTCAAGGCCGACGGCGTGCTGTTATGGTGCGAACCGGCGGATGTGCTGCCGATGGCCCAGCGTTACTTCCTGTTCTGAGGTGTACGGCCTGCGTCCGGTTACAAGTCCTGGTACAAGTCTTCGATGCTGTCCAACTTGGCGCGCTGTAACGCTTCGTCGGTGAGCTTTTCCACTTGGGCCCGGTCTTGCGCCGCCAGTTTCTCCATTTCGGCGTCGAGCTGCGCCTGGGTCATCAGTGCCCCCGGCGGCACCTCGGCGGCCGGCTTGCCCAGGTGTTCCGCCAGCCGCAGTACCTCGCTGCGCCAACGGTCCTTTTGCACCGGATCAGCGGCGTCGAGCCAGGCTTGCTGGGCATCGCGCAGATCCAGCCAGGCCTCTGCCTTGCCTTGCAGCGTCCTGAAGGGCTCTGTGTGGGCCTGCCGGAGATAATCCAGCCAGAACGGCTGCTCACTGATCGATTGCCGCAACAGGTTACCTTCCTCAAGGGCGAGCACTCGCTTGCGGGCCTGTTCGATCATGTCCGCGGTCACGTCCGGCTCCGAGAACATCATCCGAGCGGATTGCCAGGGCAAGTGCAATTTGTCCCGGGGCGCCAATTCGGTCGCGTAGATCAGGTAGACCTCTACCTCGTCGATGTCGCGCATCGCATTGCCCTGCGCATCGCGATGGGTGATGCGTTCGCCATCGGCGTCGCGCTCGGGGTATTTGCGCCCTTCGGCCAGCAGCGCATCGACCCGGGCACGAGCGATCCGACCCAGTTCATCCAGGCGTGACTTGCCGCGCGCCACAGCCAGCAAGTCGCGCTCCACCGTGTCCGGGAGAAGCGAGTCGTACGCCCGCGCCACCAGCACTTCAACGCCCATGGCATTGAACAGTTGGGCACCGGCATCCACACAGGTGGTGGGCGCCGCGGCCATGGCAAACAGTTTTTCACGCAAGGCTGTGTTGGCGGCCGCGGATTCGATCATTTTCCACACTTTGCGCGTGAGATCGATTTTGGCCGCGCCCTCTTGTTCAAGTGCATCCGCCGATTCGGACAGTTTGCGCAACTCATCGAAAAACGGCTCGGACCCGTGCTCATTTTCCAGGGCGTCCCAGGTGTCCTGTTTGGCCTGCCACTGCTCATCGCTCAGGCCGCTGCGCCAATGGATGCTGTCCATCACCCCCCGCAGCGGATAGGTACGGTCCGGCTCCAGCCCGACGGACAGTCGGTAGCCCCTGACGATCTCCAGATTCTGCGCAGAAATGAACGTCGGTTCCACGCTGATACGGGTACGTGCCACGGTGTTTGCGTGGCTTGACCCAGGTTCGACCTGGGGAACGCTGTCCAACCGATTGGCGCTCAGGTCCAGCACGAACGAACGCGCCCGTGGTTGCTCAAACAAGCCCGTGGGCCAGGTGGTCTGCCCGCTGTTGCTGAGCAGCAGCATGCCCAGGTCCGGCATGCGGCCGATGTCGGGCGCGCGGCCAAGCGGATTGCTTTCCAGCCCCAGGTAGTTCAGCTCCGTAAGCCCACTCAAGTGGTTGACGGCGTTCGTGTCCAGGACGATCCGATTATCGGACAGGTCCAGTGCGGTCAATCGCTGCATCTGACCTATCGGCTCCGGCAGCACCCTCAGTTTGTTGCCATCCAGGCCCAACCGCCACAGCCGCTTGAAATAACGCAGGAAGGGGCTGGGGTCGGTCGAGATTTTCGCATCCGATAGCTCAAGGGCCGAAACATGGTCGAAATTGGCGGTCAACAGCGGCAGTTGCTCAAGCTGGCCGTGCAGGTCTTCGCCGGACAGGTCGAGGACTTGCCCATGGGCATACCCGCTGATATCCACATCCTCGGGGCCCGTGCGGCGCCAGGCTTCGCGCAAGGCCTTGACGATCCGCAGCCGGGCGAACCGTTGTTGCTGGAACGCCCCGGAACGACGCTGCTCCTCGGTGACCTGGTTGAAGTGTTCGCGCTGCCAGTTCTGCAACGTGTTGTCGAGTGTCTTGTACTCCAGCTCCAGGGCCTTGAGCCGGGATTGGTACTCCAACCCCATGTCGTCGATGAACGCGTTTATTTGCTCGAAGGTAAACCCAGGGAAAAGGGTGCGCACGCGCTCCTCGATGATATGCCCCCAGACCGTATTCTGACCGTGGTTGCTGGCCAGGTACCCCAATTTCCCGCTCGCCAGGCGCAGTGACGGCCGATGTGAAAAGAGGTACCGCCGCTGCTGGAGTTTAAGCACCGTGCGCAACTGGTCACGGGGCAGCGCCGCGGCAATGATCCTGGCCTTCAGCTCCTGCCCTTGCTTGATGTTCGGCAAGCCGATGGCCTGGCGGTGCTCGTCGGGCAAGGCGTGCTGGATGGCTGAGTAGAGGTCGTCGGGCTCATGCAGGGTTTCATCGCGGACATTGCGTGCCTGGTAACGGCCCTCTCCAACCCGCACCAACACCTTGCGTTCAGTCGCCTGCTGCGGGCCGAAACTGGCCCGTAGCTCACCGTCCAGCTCTGCCTCACGCACTTCCAGGCGCAGGTTGTCCTTCCATCCCGCCAACCTCGGCACTGAATTGACGACCAGGGCTTCGGTGTCCTTATCCGCCAGCGCCTCCAGGTACAGGCCCTCGTAGGCGTGGGTCAGGCGCATGTTCTGCTGCAGTTCGTGTGCCTGCTGCGCCAGCCGCAGCGGCACACGCTGCTGGGTGTCGAGCACTGCTCTCTCCTGCGCAGTAGCGCTTCCCAACAACTCCTGGACCATGAGCGTCGGGACCCGCGCAAACTGGCGCTTGATCAATTGGGTTGCGGCGTCCGTGGGCGGCTGCTGCTCGGCGTAGAGGCTGCGCATCAATCGCGCGCGCTGGGTAACCGCGAAGGTTTGCAGGCGCGTCTTCAGGGCCGCGCTGCGCAGTTCCGGCGTCCTGGGGGTGTAGCCAGGCAACAAGGTGTGGATCTGGGCTTCATCGAGAAAAGCGATCACCCGCGCGGGTAACTGGCCGTTCATCAGTTCTGTACGGCTGATCCGCAGGGTGTCGCGGGTGGAAGCGCCGGGAGCGCCGTACTTCACCGACGGGCTGCCTGGCTCGGTGTCCGAAAACGCTTCGATCGCCAGCTGTTGCGGCCAACCCGTGAGGTCCACGGCCAGTGAGGCTGGAAAGCTGCACAATGCGCTGGAATGCTTGCCCGCGCCGATTTCCTCGGCCACCGTCCCCGCATCGCGATAGGCACGGAACTGGCGCACGGTATCCAGCAGGATCGCCGGCACCGGCTCACCTTCGACATGCACCCGACGCAAGCGGTCTTGCGTCACGCCACTGGCGTGGCGGATCTGTTCCAGCTCGGTGTCACTGAAACCGTCCATCACCGGCCCCAGGCGGCGCATCAGGGTAGCGCCTTGCCACTTCAAGGGTTGCTCAAGTTCATGGTTCCAGGCGCCCTCGCCATTGGCGGTCAGGCGCGGCAAATAGGCATCGTCCCGTGACGGGTGCTCGATATGAAAACGCTCGGTCTGCGGGTCTTGCCGTACCGCATAGCGCTTGCCCTCCAGTTCCAGCAGCTGTTTGCCGTCGACCTGGTGCAGCCCCTGTGCGTCGGCGACGGAACCGGCGGGCAACGGCGAAGTATGCTCGTAGATGGACAGATCGGGCTTCCACAGCCGGGTCTTGCCGCTGGGCAACTGCACCGCCTTGAGCTGCTCGATGAAGGGCGACAGGGTCAAGTGAGCCACGCCCACACCGGCCGCCAGCAGGGCCAGGTTTTCCAGCACATCGGTGATATGCGCCCAACCGGCTTCGCGGTCCCCCTGTGCCCACTCGATAACACCGTCCAGCACTTCGTATAGCAACTGCCCCGCCGTGACCAGGGACATCGCCACCCCCAGCGGCGGAACCACCATGCCCAGCAGGTTCACGGCAAACAGGCCGGTATTCAGATAATGCTCAAGACGCCGCGCACGTTCAGCATCGTCCGCGTCGGCAGTGCTCACGGCCTGGGCCCGCGCATCGGCATACAGGCGCTTGCGCAAGCTTTCGTAGCGATGGGGCCACAGGTCCACTTCCTCCCACAGCCCCTTGATCGCATTCGCGCCGATATTGAATTCCGGCGCGCTGATCGGCACCCGTATCTGCTGCCGAGGCTCACCGAAAATCGATGGAATACTCTGCAGGTACGACGGCGTCACCAGTGACGTGAGGTACTGGCCCCATTCGGACCGCAACCAATCCTCGATGAACGATCCTGGCGGTGCATCCACCACCAGCTCGGTAAGCCGGCGAAAGTAGTAGGGGCGATGCCGGTAATCAATGAACCGGCTGTAGAACCGCTGGTATTCGGTAACCGGTAACTCTACGGAGCGGTCGCCATGGGTCTGCGTGCCGGCAGTAAGACGGGCTGTCACGGCGTTGCTGAAGTCGGCAAATGACGCGTACCGCTTGATCGGATGCTCGGGGTCGTCCGGGACGTAGATGATCACCCATTGGGAATAGCGATATTTGACGCAGGGGTCGATGACCAGGCAATCGCTCATGCGCAGGTTCATCATGCACGGCACGCGGTACCACACTTGCTTGTCGCCCAGCATGATCGATTGTTCACCGGCCAGCACACGCATCAGCAAGGCATGATCGCTCGCGTCGATATCACCCTTGACCAGGGCCAGGTAGGCCGCCGCCTTGAACGCGGCTTTCTGGTGGGTCAGGTAGCGCTCGCGCAGCAAGCCCTCGGCGACCGCGTCCTGGGGTTCCAGGAAGGTCTTGAGGTAGGCCTGGTACTGCGCGCCAAGGTCCAGGTCACGGCACAATTGCACAAAGGTTTCGATCTGCAACGAAGTGGCATGGCGTTCGAACTGGCCGCGCGCATCGGGTGGGGTGATAAAGCCTGAGGATTGGTTGAAAAATCCCTTCTCGGCCTCCCGCGCTTCGAAGTTGTTCAACGCCGCCTGCAACAACGAAAAGGACTTGCTCTTGAACCCGCCCGTTGGCCGGCCGAAGGCATCTTCCACCGGTGAATAAAGCCGCAGCCAGGTTTGATGGACGTCCAGTTCGAAGCCCGCTTTTTTCAAGGCCGCCTCCAGCAACGGCTGGGCAAACGCAGTCACTGACTGCAATTTGCCCATGGACTTTTCCAACTGGTTGAGCGCATCGCAGCGCGCATCCATCAGGGTCTTGAGCTGGTCCTTCTGGACCTGGGAGGCGGCGGCGTACCAGTCGGGAATTTGCGGCGCAGTCTCTTTGAGGGCCTGACGACGCTCAGGCGAGGCCTGGATAAGGCATGGTGCGATGGCCTGTTTGATCAGCGTGTAATGCTGGCCTTGATCGATGGGTGCGGACGATGCGGAGGGTTCCACTGCGAGGGACTTGGACATGGGATGACTACTGTGTGACTTGAAGATCACCGGATCCTAGCCCCCCCGCAGGAGGGAGCGGGGTTAACTATTTATCCGACCGTCAACGCGGTTACGCGTGTGCTGTCCAGGCTCCGCGCCCCGTCCGTTCGTGCGCCCCCTGCCGAGGGTGATCGACTCGAAGAGGTCGCGGGTCACATCCTCGACGGGCGGGCTCTCCAGTAGACTGTTCATCTGAGTCTCAGGCAGCACCGCCGCCTCCACGGCAGCCCTCAATTGCTCTGGGTTCGACAAGTGCAGGCGGCTGCGTTCCTGGGGCCGCAATGCGTCCCAGACCAGTGTGTAGAAATCCCGCCTATCCTCCTGGACGGGCACTTCCAGCATCCTGCCGGGTTCAGCCGTCTCGATCCCGATGGCATCCACGGGAGCGCCCCCCAATTGCTGCTTGAGCTCAATGCGAGTGCCCGGTTCCCAGCCGGGCAGTGTCTCCAGCAAGCGCAAGCCCAAGCGCATGCTGTCCAGGGCCGGCGGTGTACCGTACTGCAGGTCCTCATAGAGACAGAATTCGCGGATGAACCGTTCGCACACCCTGGCCTGTTCTGCCTGCACCTGCGGCAACAGACCGCTGCTACGAAACGCCCGTAATTGCTCGGGATTCAATGTCGCTACCAACCGCTGAGCGATGGGCGCAGATAGATGGGGACAGGCATCGAGCACACTGCGCACGTCCCGGCAGACTTGCCTGGCGAGGGCCTGCATGAGCGCATCAATCCGCTCACGTCTGAAGCAACCCGCATAGCGACCCAGGGTTTCGCGCAATTTGCCGGCGCGCACCGCCAACGTCTCACCCTCTTCCCCAGGTATTTTCTGCAGGGTTGGATCGCTGCGCTGCAACACGCGCAGCACTTCTTCCAGCACTTCGCCTCGCGCCAATTGCTGCTCACTCAGGGGCAGCCTTATGGGCGGCGTGGACGAAGCAATCAGATCATCGAAGTACACCTGCCCGCCCCCCAACACTTGCAGACGCGGTGCATCGGGCAAGAAGCCGCAGTGTTTCATGAAGTACAGTTGATACCTCGGATCGGCGTGGGAGTAGACCAGCGGATCCGTGCTTTGCATCTGCTCGACAAACATTCCGAGGTGCTGACGCATACGAGCGCGAAGCCGTGTGTAGTGCAGTAATGAGGTCAAAAGTGGCTGGGACTGCATCAAACTCTGGCACGACACTCCCACGGAGGAAGACGGCAGAGGGGTCGCAGCGGAGGTTGGGCGTGTTTCGTCGGTCATGGTGATGCTCCTGAAGCATAGGAAGACTGAATCTGAGCCTTCCCCACCTGCAGGTGGCGGTAGATAGTTAATCTGCCTGTGCATACCTATCTACCGCGTCATGTCCCTGCGCGGGTGATGTGCTGTCCGCTCCCAAATCCAAGGAGTGACTCATGGCAGCTTTACCCCCAATGGACGAGATTCGCCCAGCCGTCTCGGAGAGTGTGCACACCACTTTCCTCGAGAGCGCCATCCCCGACTGGCTGAAAAAAGCCACGCCGCAACAGTTAGATGCACTCAAGACCGCGCCCGACGCACTGCCAGACTGGTACCAGCACGCCTCTGCGGCGCAACGCCAGTCGCTTATGGACTGCATCACCGCCGGCTTCACGGCCCAGAGCACGCTGGACAACGCCATGTCCCAGTTGCAGGACATCGACACCTTCGCCCGGCCGTTGTTGGTCAAGGCCCTCAAGGATCAGTTCAAGGTCGAGCTGGACGTCGACAAAACCTATATCCGCCTGAGAAAGAGCGTGACGATGGGTGTCTTCAACGTCACCGCCGGCTGGTTCGAGGCGCTCAAGCTGCCACTGCTGCAAGCCGCCCTGCACAATTTCGAAGCCGCGGAATGCGAAGCCGGTGCCTTTCATGCCTCCTCGGGGTTCGTGGTCCAGGCGGCGACTGGAACCGGCTTTGACCCCGTCACCACCACGCTGACCGTGGAGCAATTCACCCGCCTGTGCCGCACGCTGGATATTGGCACGCAGTACCAGGCCTATCTCAAGGCGTTCCTGGAGCCCGAGGACGCGGTGGCGCAGGCCGTGTTGCGCAACAAATTCACTGTCGCCCACACGACCGCCCTGCACGTGGCCGCCGAACAAGCGCTGATGAAAAAAGACATCAGCGACGCCGAATACCGCATGGTGCTATCGGTGGTCGCCGGTGAACACGAACCTTTACTGAACGGCAAGCGTGTATGGTTCCGCGACTTGAGCCTGATGAACCACCGCCTCACGGGCGTTGTGGTGTTTCTCTTCAGTACGTCCCAGATCCGCGATGAGAGCGAGTTGCTGCTGTACATCCCCAACGACCCGCAGTCGCCGCTCAAGCGCTATTCCCTGGGGGAACTCGCGCCGCTGTTCAAGCAACGCTTCACCACCCCGGACACCCCGCCCGCCGAGCGCGAAGGCCCCACCGCTTATCAGCGGTTCTTCAGCCAGTTCGTCAACTACGCCGACCGCGCGGACTATTTCAGCCAGTTCACCGAGAACGCCCCAGAGACCACCTTCGTCCAGGAGCTGGCCCCCTTTGCGCCTCTGCTGGATCAGCTACGCCAAGCAACCGACCCCTTTTACATCTTCAATAAAGTCAACACTCTACCTCCACCCCCCGCGCCCAGGCAGGTGCCCAACCAAGACCCCTTCCTGAACCCGATCGTCACGCCGCCGGTGCACACCGGCCTTTTCTGGCCGGACGACTTCGACTTGTGGAACTACCTCTACGAGCAACACCGCGCCAAGCTGTATGCCGACGCCCGCGCCCACGCCGTGCCCACCGCAGACGTGGATGCCAGGGTGCGCTCGCGCAAACTGGCGGCGCTGCTCAATATCGGCATGCTGCTGTTGACCGGCGTGTCGATGTTCGTACCCGGGCTGGGCGAGGTCATGATGGGGGTGATGGCCAGCCAACTGCTGTATGAAGCCTTCGAAGGCGTGGTGG
>NZ_FOIH01000006.1:222592-376701 GCF_900111535.1 Pseudomonas sp. NFR09 | reverse complement strand
TCAGGATCGGTCTTGCGCGTTACATCGCCCTGATCATTGCGCTCATACTTCCAAACCGCCTGACCCCGCCTTACAACCCGTACGAACCCGTTGTCATGCTCGTAGGTCGTCGGCTCATCGTCCCCCGGAAACACCGCCACCAAGCGCCCGGCTTCGTCGTACTGATACGCCGTGATCGCCCCGAGCGGGTCCTGCTCAACCGTCAGCCGGCCTCTGTCATCGTAGGAGTTGAAATGCTCGGCGCCATCCGGATCGACTCGCTGCACCAGCCGCGCCCGCTGGTCATGCACGTAGACTTCCTGGCTGCCATCGGCGTTAAACACCGTGACCTGGCCGTTGTCATCCCAGGCATAACGCGTGTCCATCTGCGAGAAACTGGCCCAATGCCGGATGCACCGCGCCGCCTTGCCAGTCCGTTCCCACTCCCAGAAGAAACTCGCCCCACCGGCCAAACCGCGCTCAAGAATGACGTGCTGTTCGTCGTAGCGATAAACCTCGCTTTCACCGACCGCGTTGGTCGCTGAAATGAGTCGTCCCAGGTCGTCATAGGCGTAGGAAACAACCGTTTGTTCCGTCACCCACACAAACGGCCCCTCATCCACGACGCGATGAATCTGGTAATCCACCGCCACGATGCGGCCCGACGCATAACGCAAGAACAGCGAGCGCCCGACGCCGTTATCCACCCGCTCAATGCGCCCCAGAAAATCCCGGGAAATGCGCAGTCGGTTGTCATACGCGTCGCTGATCGCTGTCAGCACACCGTCGCGGAAGTGGTAGAAACGTGACGCCTGGGCCAGCACCAGTTCATCAGGCACAGCACCCAAATAGATTGCGGCTTCGGCCAGGCTGTTGGTGATTGCGGGTCGAGAGGTCGTCGGCAAGGGCAGGGTGGTGGAGCGGTTTTCATGATCGGTCCAAAGCACCGAATCCCCGGAAACACTCAGCCGATGCGCCAGCGCGTGACTCCAGCCAAACCCCAGCCCGACATCCACTTCTACGGCACTGGTGCGATACAACCGCGTCCACTCAAACGGCAAGATCCCGTCCAGCGTCCCATCGGTGAGGGTTAGGAGTTCCTCGCCGGTGACCATCGACACCGGGCAGCCGTTGGTGGCGGTCTTGTCCGAAGAGGCGGCAGCATCCCCATTCGGGTTGCGAGCAGAAACCGGCACGTCATCCACGGTCTCCTGCCGCACCAACGCCGTTCGCTGGGACTTGCTGCGCACCACCGGCACCGCGTTGGAGACCACCTGATCCCCAGCCTTCAACGGCGCATTCGGAATCACCCGGATCGGCGTCGCGGAGCTACCCAGCAGCAACGGCCTGGCCGCCTCGACATGCGCCTCCAACCGAGGCCCGACCAACTGGTCCGCCAGCATTTGCAGCCATCTACGCACGCGTTCGGACTTGATGTGCCCCAGCACCTGCATACCCAAACGAAGCTGAACCCCCATGCCTCGCGTGGCCCAGATCAGAAACAGATTGATCAGCACCTCGCCGGTCATCTCGCCCAGCAGCTCGTACATCTGCGGCGGCGGCAGCATGCGTACCCAGGCAACCAGGGCCGACAGATAGATAAACATCAGCGGCTCATCGCTGAGCACGAGCAGGCCCTGGGCAATGGTGTCCCTGCCCAGTTTCAACAGTTCATCCAGTTCGGCCTGGGTGACGTACTGCAGCAGTTTCTGGCTATTGCTCTTGAGGTCCGCCAGCAGGTCGTACAGTTGTGTGAAGTTGTCCCATAGGTTGTAGAGCGCCTTGGCCATGCCGCTGGAAAACGCCATGCCTTGCATCGCACTGCGTTCCAAGGATATGGCGTTGGCAAAGTCGCTCCATTGTGGCTTGAAAGTCTTCGCCCACTCATCACGCAGGCCCATTTCCAGCCCCGCGATCACCGACTGATAAGACGCATACAGCGCCTTGATGTGATCCTTGGAAACGTCGGGATAAAAGGTGATCTGGTAGCGCTGATCGCGGGTGCAGTCGCTGACTTCAAGAATGCCGCTGGGGTCGATGGTGTGATGGATCGGCGGGCCCATCGGGCTGCCGTCCGCAGCAATGGCCTGCAGCATCACCGGCGTATTGCCGATAGGCACGAATTGCGTGCTCTCGAACATATGCACCAGGGTCAACGAACCCTGGGCCTTGCAGGTGGCAACCGTGCGATTCGGTTTCTTGGAGGACGCCGGAGCGACGAGGGAAACCTCGTCGCCGACCTTGAACACCTGCTCGACTTCCAGCGCCGAGCCGCTCCAGAAGCTTTCGGCCCACTCGTCAAACGTGTTGAGGCATTCACGCAAGTCACGCAGGACGCCTTCAACGTCCGGCGCCTTGGCATCCATGGGCGCCAGGATGAACCGGGCAATAACTGGAGTCATGAGGCTGCCCCATTGAGTGGGGCACGGCTGGAGAAGTGCATCGGCGGTCCCTCGCGCTGATTGATCAGGCGAGAGACTTTGGAGAGGTTGCCAGGGAAAAGAAGTCGGCGTTATTCGTCGGTAGGGTTAGGACGTTTCGCCAAAACCTCGGGCAAACCGAGGCTTTGTTGTAGGCAGAGGATTACGGGTTGAGCAGTCCTACAGTTTCAACTGCCCAATCGCCTTGCTCAGTTCCCCGGCCAAGGTTGCCAGTTCATTACTGGTCGTCGCCGAATCCACGGTTTGCTGCACGGTGTTCTCGGTCACATCCCGAATGCTCACCACCGCACGGTTCATCTCTTCGGCGACGTGGCTTTGCTGCTCGGCAGCGACGGCGATCTGGGTGTTGCTTTCACGCATCTGCGCCACGGCACTGGTGATTTCGGCGAGGGCCGCGCCGGCTTCCTGGGCTTGCTGCACGCAGTCGTCAGCCTTGAACGAGCTTTCCTGCATGAAGTCCACCGCGTCGCGGGTGCCGGCCTGCAGCGCCGAGACCATGCGGGTGATTTCGTCGGTGGAGCTTTGTACGCGTTTGGCCAGGTTGCGCACTTCGTCGGCAACCACGGCAAAACCCCGGCCCATTTCCCCGGCGCGGGCGGCTTCGATGGCGGCGTTGAGGGCGAGCAGGTTGGTTTGCTCGGCGATGCTATGGATCACGCTGACCACGCCATTGATTTTCTGACTGTCCTCGGCGAGCTTCTGGATCATCTCGGCGGTCTGCTGCACGCCCGTGGAGAGGCCGGCAATCGAGCGTTGTACGCGGGTGACCACTTCCTGGCCGCTGCCCGCCAGGGTGTCGGCGGTCTGGGACAGGTCGCGGGTGGCGCCGGCGTGCTGGGCGATGTGGTAGACGGTGGCGGTCATTTCGTTGATGGCAGTGGCGGCCTGGTCGGTTTCGCTTTGCTGGCCGAGCATGCCGTGCTGCACGTCGTTCATGCTGCTGGCCAACCGTGCGGCGCCATCGTCGAGTTGCTGGGCCGTGCGTGCCACGGTGTTGACGACGCGCTGGTAGCCCGCTTGCATGGCGTTGAAGGCGCTGGCCATCTGGCCAACTTCATCCTTGCAGGCCAACGGCACGCGGGCCGACAGGTCGCCGGTTTTCTCTACGTGCAGCATCACGTCTTTCAGGGTGTTGAGTTGGCTGAGCAGGAAGCGGATCAGCAGTTGCGAGGCGCCGAGCATCGCCAGCATCAGGATCAAGACCGCCACTGCATAGTTGGCGAAGCGTTCTTCGAACACCTGGCTCAGGCTTGGCGCGTAGGCAAGCACGGCGACGTATTGACCGTCAGGGCGGGCGATGACTTCGGCACCCATCAGCGGGTTTTCGCCGAACCACGGCATGTGATTGAGTTCGACCCAGCCCAGGTTGCTGCCAAGGGCTGACAGATCCTGCTCCGCCAGTTGTGGGACCTGGCCGCGCTTGAACGTCAGCCAGTGCTCGCCCTTGGGCAAAGCTTCGCCAGTCGGCCACGCATTGAACAAGTGTGCCTGCGCCTGTGCCGAAGCCCGGGATGCATCGCTGCGGGACTGTTGCTCAAGCTGCACGGCATAGAGCACCAGCAGCAGGGTGGTAATGAAGGCGACCGCATTGACGGCCCAGAATTTGTACTTCAGCGAGATATTGCTAAGCCAGGCACCCATGGAAGGTTTTCTCTGATAGCGGAAACAGCATTGGCAAGGTGCCATTATTGTGCCGCTATCCAGGAAAACGGTTTTGACATGGGTCAATGCGCCGCATCAATCCACGGCAGGCAGCCCAAAAAAGCGACGGGCGCAGGCCGTGCTGTGGCGTGCCAGGTCTTCCACGCTCTCGTTGCGGTGCAGGGCGACTTCGCGCAGCACTTCGGGTAGATACGCGGGCTCGTTGCGACCGTTTTTCGGCTTCGGACGCAAGGTGCGCGGTAGCAGGTAGGGCGCGTCGCTTTCCAGCATCAGGCGGCCACGGGGAATT
Source organism: Pseudomonas sp. NFR09 (assembly GCF_900111535.1). Classification (NCBI taxonomy): domain Bacteria; kingdom Pseudomonadati; phylum Pseudomonadota; class Gammaproteobacteria; order Pseudomonadales; family Pseudomonadaceae; genus Pseudomonas; species Pseudomonas sp. NFR09. The sequence goes on along the minus strand of NZ_FOIH01000006.1, from coordinate 372,330 downwards.
TCCCTGACCAGGGGGTGCAGGTGTGTCCCACGGCGTTCGTCACAAATCCAGCCGGTGATGCCGATGTGCAAGTCGAGGTCGAGGTAGCTGAACAGCGCCTGTTGTTCGCCCGTGAAGCAGTGCACCACGGCGGCGGTGAGGTGGTCGCGGTAGTCCTTGAGGATATCCAACAGGCGCTCGTTGGCATCACGTTCGTGGAGGAATACCGGCAGTTTCAGCTCGATGGCCAGCACCAGGTGTTCTTCGAGGACTTTTTCCTGCTGCGGACGCGGTGAAAAATCCCGGTTGAAATCCAGCCCGCATTCTCCGACTGCGCGTACGCGGTTTTCTTTCAGCAACCCGCGCAAACGTGATGCGCTATCGCCGTTCCAGTCACTGGCGGAGTGGGGGTGGATACCCGCCGTGCTGAACAGGCGTTGGCTGCTTTCATCGAGTTTTTCGCACAGCGCCAGGGCCTGTTCGCTGCCCTCGATGCTGGTGCCGGTGAGTACTAATTGTTGCACGCCGGCAGCATAGGCACGCTCGAGCACGGCCTGGTGCTTCTCGTCGAAACTGGGGTTGGTCAGGTTGACGCCGATATCAATGAGTTGCATGGTGCTATCTCCGCCTGCGGCCGGAAAGCATATCAGAGCTGTAGATTTATAAGAAAAACGAAGAACTACAACGAGTTATAGCTGTCTTTGAACGTCGCAAGCGACATTGTGGTTGGCTCGCCGCCTTTCATCATGCCGCCGTTGCGTACCTTGCCAGCGCATAAAGCGCTCTGTTTCTGACCCCCACCGCCTCGTTTTTCGCGAGGGCGTTGGCCAGTATTCTTTCCGGAGAGCGGATGATCCGACCCTCGGCGTTGCTTATGTTGTGCCTGACGATGCTGCTGCCCATGGCGGCGGTTGCGCGTCTGGACGGGCCGCTGGAAGTGACCAAGCCCGGCAAGGTACGTGATTTGGCGGAGATTCGTTCAAGCCGCACGTTGCGCGTATTGGTCAACCAGAGCCGTAACAGCTCCGGTGAGGTGCAAGGCCAGGCCATCGGTGTTGAATACCATCGCCTGCGCGCCTTCGAGCAGTACCTCAATGGCCATGCCCGTGATGGCCAGGAGATCAACCTCAAGATCATTCCCAAGGCCAAGGATCAGTTGCTTGGCGCACTGGCCCGTGGCGAAGGTGATTTGGTGGCGCCCGGTGAACTGCTCGATGTAAAAGCGGCGCACAAGATCAGCACCAGCGACCCGATTGCCAGCGATGTGCCGTTGTGGCTGGTGGGGGTTAAGGGCGAGCGGCGGTTTACCAAGTTGGAACAATTGTCCGGCCGCACCCTGGCGTTGACCACCGGTAGCGCTGCGGCGGATGCCATCAACCAGGTCAATCAAAAACTCGCGCTGCACAAGCAGCCGCCGGTGAAAGTGGAGTGGGTGGACCCGACCCTGGCCGTGGAAGATGTGCTGGAGATGGTCCAGGCCGGTATTTTCCACCTGACTATTGTCGAAAAGCCGATTGCCGAGCGCTGGTCGAAGATTCTGCCCAAGTTGCGTTTCGATAAGCAGGTGGCGATCAGCGAGCCGGGCGACGAATACTGGTTCGTGCGCCAGGATGCCTCGATGCTGCGGGCCAGCATTGATCGATTCCTCAAGACCTATCGAACCCCGTCCGATCAGGATGTGGCATTCCAGCGTATCTACCGTCGCCTTTACCAAGTGCGCAACCCATTGGCCCGCGTCGACCGACAGCGCCTGGAAAAACTGCGCCCGGTCTTGCAGAAACACGCCCGCGAGCAGGGCATGGACTGGTTGAACCTCGCCGCACTGGCCTTCAAGGAATCGGCGCTTGACCCTGGCGCGCGCAACAGCGGCGGCCCTACCGGCTTGATGCAGATCACGCCATCGGCGGCGCAACGCGTGGGGGTCAACAACATCGAAAGTCTCGACAGCAACGTGCAGGCCGGCGCGCGGTACCTGGCAATGATCCGTCGCAAGTTCTTCGCCAGCCCCAAGCTCAACGAGCGCGAGCGCATGGCCTTTGTGCTGGCGGCTTACAACATGGGGCCGGAGCGGGTGCAGGGCATGCGTACTGAAGCCAAGCGGCGGGGGCTCAACCCCAACCAGTGGTTTTTCCAGGTTGAACGCATTGCCATGGAGCAGGTAGGGATGGGCGGCGTCAGCTATGTTAATAGCGTCAACAAGTATTTCTTGGCGTTCGATCGGGAGCGGGAGTCCCTGGAACCGCCAGCGCCGAAAATCGCTTCACGGAAGTAATCGATTTTATCGATATTAATCAGGCATTTTTTCGGCTTTTATCATTGTTTTAACTGATTAATATAGCGGCCAACCAACCCTACTTTGAAAAGGATCTGCACCATGAGCCCACTGATCAACCGTATTCTCTCCACTCGCGCCGGTTACGGCCTGACTATCCTGCGCATTGTGGTAGGCATCATCTTCGCCGCCCACGGTTCGCAAAAGCTTTTTGGCTGGTTTGGCGGCTACGGTCTGGCGGGCACTGCCCAGTGGATGGAAAGCATCGGCCTGGCGCCGGGTACGCTGATGGCGCTGCTGTCGGGCGGTACCGAGTTCTTTGCCGGCCTGGCGTTGATCATCGGTCTGCTGGTTCGCCCTGCGGCATTGGGCCTGACTTTCCTGTCGCTGGTGGCGATCTTCTCGGTGCACATCCATAACGGCCTGTTCATGGCCAACAACGGTTATGAGTTCGCCCTGGCCCTGCTCGGCGGCTCACTGGCGGTACTGCTGGAGGGTGCTGGCAAACTGTCCGCAGACCGCGCCATCGCCCACTGATTGGGCTGCAACACCTTGAATCGGCCCGCCCTGTGCGGGCCTTTTCGTTGCTCGGGATTCTTGACACCGCCCCACCGGCTTCTCTAGGATGCCGCTCATGCGCCGATTTAAACAGCTAATTGCGGGGCGCCATGGGTGATCGTCATCGGTCCCGACAGAAGCGTGTTCCATGCTTCGAAATTCCGCTAAAGCGCTGGTTCGGTGTTGCCTCTCACCTGCCCGCAGACTTTTGAGGCAGAGACACGACACGATGAATGCATTACGCCCCCTGATACGCCTGGCCCCGATCACTGCGGACCTCACTCAACGCAACCCGAAAATTCTTCTTGGCGGCAAGCACCAGCCCACGCTATTGCGTTACCTGGATGGTTGGCCGCGTCGCACTGGCCGACCTTCGGCGTTCCTGATCCAGTTTGTCGAAGATGGCGACTCACTTGCGCGTTTTGCCAGCAACAGCTTTGACCTTGCGGTTATCCAGGCCCCAAGCGCCGACAATGCCACCGAAGTCATCCGCCAGTTGACCCGTATTGCACGACAGGGACTGATAGCCCGTCGCTGAACATTCAGTGAATCATGCCGCCGGCTTGCAACCGGCGTCGGCGCTCTCCAAGAAAGACCATCCAGGCGATCAGGCATAACGTCAGCGGCATGGCAAAGATCGCCACCAGCGTTATCGCCAACTCCAGACGACGCACTTGGGCGTAGGCTTCGCGCTGCAGGGTATTCAGCTCCATGGGTAGGCGCAGTCGTTCCTTGTTGAGTGCTTGCAGCTGGGTATTGGTCTCCACTGCCTGGGTGCCGAGGGTGGTTGTCCATGGGCTCAGCCGTTGCCATTCCTGCTCTGTTCGTTGCAAGCGTCGCTCCAGTTCGCTGGCTTTCGAACGATAGGCCTGTCTTGCGACCTCGCGCATACCCTCCAGCACCGTCGGCATGTCCTGCGTTGCCCTTGGGCGAATCGCGACGAGCATGTCGGGGGCGGACAGGTTATCCAGTGTATTCAGAACAAACAGCGCGTTGCCATCGGGCGCCGCGTCGCTGACCTTATCGGTAAGCATGTCGGTGTCAGCGATGACCACAACATGAATCTGCGCGGCTGTTTGCAACCCGGGCGGCAGGCCCTTGATACCATCGGAAAAGACTGAGTAGCTCGGCCCTTCGATGCGTGCAGCAATGACATGGCGCTGTTCTCGGCTCGAAGCCTCTTCAATCACGGAATCGGACTTTGTTGCGCGGGGGGATTGGTTGGCCTCCAACAGCACGGATTGCTCGGAACTTTGCAGGATCGGGGTGAAGGTTGTGCGGCTTTTGTTCAACTGCACCAGCGCCCCACTGCTCGATACTGTCACCCTGTTGAGGTTCCAGGTGCTGATGTCGTTCAGGTTCATTGCCTGTCGTGGCAAGTTCAGCCTGACTCGATTGGGCATATCTGGCGTCTCCCAGGGCGTGTAGAGAGAGTCGACCACCAGCTTGTCCGTCGGCATCCGGATACCCCAGGCGGCAAGCACCTCGTCCAGTCGGCTATTGGCTGGGAATGGGGTTGAGCGTTGTTCGCTCAACGGGTCGATGAACATCATCAATCTACCGCCCCTCAAGACAAATTGCTCAATCCCATACAAGGTCCGTTCCGGCAGTATCCGTGGCTGTACAACCATCAGCGTTTTGATGTGTTCGGGGATTAGAGCGGCATTCGGCTCCAGAGCGACCAGTTCGAATTCTCGCCGCACCGCCTGCAGGAGCCGACCTGCGGATTCGTCCATGGGCAGCCCCGACAGCAGCCCAACAACCGGTCGCTCCGGGTGCTGCAACTTGTAGAGCAGGTGGCTTATTTCATATTCGAGCAAGGGCTCGCGCTCGAGGCTGAAAGAACCGATACGGCGCACGCCATGACCGGGGCTCGTGCTGATGAGACCGAGAAACCCTGTGTTCTCGTCGAGCCCTGACAGCCGTGCCTTATAGGCGTCTTCCGAATAGGGAGCGGGTTCAATCACGTGCAGGTTGATCATGCCCCGAGCCTTCTTTTCGTACTCCTTGAGCAGGTCCTCAATACGTTTGCCATAGCGTTTCACGGCGTAGCTTCGTTTCGGGTCGTTATTTGAATTGAAGTAATACATGTCCACCGGGCTTTCGAGCGTTGCGAGCAGTGGGTATACGGGGGGCGATAAAGTGTGGATTTTTTGTTGAGAAAGATCCCAGCGTATATCAGGAAGTTTACCTATCCACACCAGGTTGAAAGCCAGGAAAAGCAAAAAGGTGACGCAAAGCGTCATACCGGTGCGCAGAATGGACCGCATTAAGGGGTTCCCTTCTCATCTGTGTTTGTAGTTGAGTGTGACTGTCGTCGCGGTGAGAAAGGCGAGGATCATGCTAATAAAATAGAGTATGTTGCGCAGTGTGAGTTTTCCATCATCGATACTGCTGAATCGCCAGGTAGGGCTGAGGGATGTCAGGCTGTCGATCAGCCATATAGGGGTGTGGTGTTCAAGTGAGTCCAGTACATAAGAAAGGCCACTGGTTGTCAGTAACAAGCCCAGTGTCAATACGAAAATAACAGTGCGGTGATGGACCAGTGCGCAAATAAAACAGCCTGCGGATAAGTAACTGCCTGCCAGCAACCAACTCGCCAGAAATTGCGAGGCAATGACACCGTTGTCGGCGTTGCCCAGATAATTCGCAATGATCACCAGGGGGAACATCAGAAACAGGGCGGTGCTGGCCACCAGCCAGGCGGCCAGGAATTTTCCGACAACCCATTCCAACGTCGTGATGGGCAGGGTTTTCATCAGGCTGAAAAAACCTGCGTTGGTTTCATCGGACCAAAGTTGAGTGGTCAGGGCGGGAATCAGCAATAAGTAAAGCGAAGGGTGGAACCGGAAAAATACCTGTAAGTCACTGCCGTTTTGTTCCCGCCACGGACTTACGTACAACCCTAATGTCACTGACAGTATGAGGAAAATGGCAATGTTGAGGTAAGTGCTGGGGTAGCGCGCATAGCTGGTGAGTTGACGCCTCAGAATGATGGGCAATAGTCTCAATGGGACGCCTCTTTGGTCAGGTGGTGGACCACATCATTCAGGCGACCTGGCTCCAGGTTCAGTGAGGTGATTTTCCAGCGCCGGCTGGCAATCAGCGTGTTGATATGGGGATAGATGGTGTGTCCGGGCATGGCGAGAACCGTCACTGTGCCGGGCGCGTTTCGATGCTCTTCGATGCCTGCCACACCTGGAAGGACAGCCAGTGCCAACAGGTCCAGTGGCGTCTCGGCGGTAAGGGTGACTGCCTGGAAGTGACGCGAGTCGCGCTGTAGATCGGGCAGTGGCGTATCGGCCACCAGGCGACCGTTGGCAATTACCAGGGCGCGTGTACACAGTTCGGACAACTCTTCGCAGTGACGCGAGGCAATGATGACCGTCATTTCTTGCGTCAATGATTGGATAAGTGCCTTGAATGCGTGCTTCTGATCCTGCGCGAGTCCTTCGGTGGGTTCGTCCAGCAGTAACAGGGCAGGGCCATGCAGGATGGCCTGGGCAATCGCGACTTTGCGTTTCCAGGCGATAGAAAGGAGGTCGAGGGGGGCATCGAGCACCGGAAACAACTCCAGTCGTGCGACGGACTGTTCCAGGCGGTCACGTTTTTCGGTACCGCGAAAGCCACGAATGGCAGCAATGAAATCCAGGAACGCCTTGACCGACATCGTTGGATGGCCGAGGTCGTTGGACAGTTGATAGCCGACCAGTTGCCTGGCTTCGAGCGGGTGGGTTTGTGTGTTGAAGCCCTGAATATTTATATGACCGCTGGACGGCTGTGTCGAACCGGCAATGACATCGAGCAGGACTGTTTTGGCCGTGTGATCCTGTCCGAACAACCCAAGGCATTCCTGTTGACCGGCACTGAATGAAAAGTCGCTGACAACAGTATTGTTACCCATGTGTTTTGTCAGATTGCTTATTTCGATCATTGTTTTACCGAATAAGTTTGGTATGACGTAGGGAGGTTGAAAAAAGGGTACGGGTTGCTCGCGGTTTTGGGAACGTCGGTCAGCATTAATAAGACAAGTCCTACGTGCAGGGCGGGCGGACCACTGAAACAATGTGTCGTGTTTTGGAGTGTCTAATTTTTGATTGTTTATTTTTTGTTTATATAAGCTTTCTTTCCGAATATTGAGGCCTGATTGCATGATGCTGCTACGTACCCTTGTTCTTGAACGCAATGGTCAAGATGCTCCGGTTAACGGTGCACTGCTCTGTGGGTTTGCTGTCGGTCAGACGGCCTCAAACTTCCTTGTGTATAGCCTGGATGAAGAGATAGAGCCTGGAAGTTCCAGGGTCTATATCGCGGCCTTGCGTAAGAAACTTGATCGTTATTTCCTGGGAAGCGTTGAATCCAAGGAAGACCTGCAGGTGGCATTGCATGTTTTCAAGCAAATACTGACATTAGCCGCTTCGGGCGTTAAACCCGGTAGTGTTACCGAAACCCAAGTGCCTTATCATTTTGTCGATTTGAAAGGTTGCAAGTTGCCACCGGCCAGGCCTGAGGATCATCATTCGGTGATCATCAAGAAAGCGCTGGTGATGAAAGTGATCACCCTGGGCATGTCTGCGCCGACGTTGCCAGCGATCGAAAGTGCTTCAGTGATTGTGCCGTCCATTCGGTTTTCGTCACAAATGATCTCTCCTCCCAAGAGCGCGAGCCCACCCGAGTCGGTCCGCCCTCCGCTGCATGAACAACCGGTTGAGGAGCCCCGGCAGGCACCCTTGAGCACGCCAGTGGACATGGCGCAGGCCGCACCTGCCATTCCACGTGAGCCTGATGCGCCGGTGCCAACGAAGTTCATGTCTTCAGGCGACAACAGTACATTGTTCGAAGTCGATAGCACGCTGACCAACCTTGCCCGTGTCGCTCAAGAGTTGACCCAGCAAAAACTCGCTGCAATCGAGCGGGAGACTGCACTTGAGCAGTGGCAGGCGCGGCTGCAACAGGAACAAAACCAACTGGATGAGAAGGTTCGAGAGCTGGAACAGCGCACCACTCAACTGCATGATCAGTCGCTTGCCGTCAGCCAGAGGACCGAAGCCTTGAAGGTGATGACGTCACAGGTGTCGGGCTTGCGGCAAAGCCTGCGGGGCATGTTGCTGGAGCTGGATCGCACGCTGGACAGCTAGACCGGCCTGGCTACTTTCACCGGTTCATTTATCATCAACGCCAGCCAGCCGAACCCAGGGCATGAAACCCAGGCGTATCGGCACCTATGGACATTGCCTGGGGATGCAAGCGTTTGAGTACCAAGCTGATTACCAAAGAAGGCCATGAAGCGCTGAAAAAGGAGCTGGATTACCTGTGGCGCGAAAAGCGCCCGGACACCACGCGCAAAGTGACGTGGGCGGCTTCGCTGGGGGATCGCAGCGAAAACGCCGACTACCAGTACAACAAGAAACTGTTGCGTGAGATTGATCGTCGTGTGCGCTACCTGCGCAAACGCCTGGAAGACATGCGCGTGGTGGAGTACATGCCTGAGCAGGAGGGCAAGGTGTTTTTCGGCGCCTGGGTGGATATTGAAAACGAGCAGGGTGAAACCAAGCGTTTTCGTATTGTCGGTTATGACGAGATTTATGACCGGATGGACTACATCTCCATCGATTCGCCCATGGCCCGTGCGCTGTTGCGCAAGGAGGTGGATGACGAGGCTATCGTGCAGACCCCAAGCGGTGAGGTGTGCTGGTGGATCACCGGGATCGAATATGTGAAGTGAGCAAAATGGGCCCGTATTCTGTAAGGAATCCGGGCCCATCGCATTTCAACCTTCGCGCAACACCGTCAACGGGCTGGCATTCAGCGCGCGGCGGGTGCCAAACACACCGGCACCGCCGATCAGCACGGCACCGATCACCGGTAGCAGCAACAGCCACGGGTGAGGGTGCCAGGCCAGGTCAAATGCGTAGCGGTACAGCACGAATGTCACCAGCTCCGTGCCCAGCGCCGCCAGCAACCCACTGACGGCACCCAGCAAACCGAACTCGATGCGCCTGGCCTTGACCAGCAGCTTGCGTTCGGCGCCTAACGCACGCAGCAGCGCGCCTTGGCGAATGCGTTCATCCAGGGTGGCTTGCAGGCCTGAGAACAACACCGCCATCCCTGCCGCCAGTACAAACAGCAACACGTACTCCACCGCCAGGGTCACTTGGGCGAGGATGCTGCGCAATTGCTCCAGCAACGCCTCGACTTGCAGGATGGTTACCGCCGGGAACGCTCGGGACAGGTCGACGATCTGCTGGTCATACCCGGGCGCCAGATAGAAGCTGGTCAGGTAGGTGGCCGGCAGGTCCTTCAAGGTACCCGGTTGGAAGATCATGAAGAAGTTGGGCTGGAAGTTATCCCAGTTGATGGTGCGCAGGCTGGTGACCCGCGCTTCTCGATTCTCTCCGCCCACGGTGAAGACCAGGTGGTCGGCGAGCTTGAGTTTGAGGCTTTCCGCTACCTTGGCTTCGACGGAGACACCCGGGATTTCATCGGCAGGTTGCGCCGACCACCACGAGCCCGCCGTCAGGGCGTTGCCTGGTGGCAGGTCGGCGGCCCAGGTCAGGCTCAGGTCGCGTTGCACCGCACGGTCGCCGCTGGAGTCCTTGCTGACGATTTCCTGTACCGGTTCGCCATTGATACTGATCAGGCGCCCCGGCACCACCGGGTACAGCGGTGCGGATTGCGCCTGCAGTTCCAGCAGGCGGGCGCCAAAGGCATCCTTGTCGGCCGGCAGGATGTTCAAGGCGAAATAGTTCGGTGCGTCCTTGGGCAGCTGGTTTTGCCAGGTGTCGAGCAGTTCGCCACGCAACAGGGCGATCAAGCCCATGGACAGCAGGATCAAGCCGAATGCCAGGGATTGACCGGCCGCTGCCAGTGGGTGACGCAGGAGTTGGCCCAGACCCAGGCGCCACGGCAGGGAGGCGCGGGCCAGCAGTCGCCGCAGGCTTTGCAGCAAGAGCAGGAGCAAGCCACCGAGTACCAGTGCCGCAACCACCCCGCCACCGAGCAGGGCGAAGGTCAGCACCAGGTCGAGGCTCAGGCGCCACATGATCAGGCCCAAGGCGAACAACGCTGCGCCATAGACCATCCAGGTGCTGGAAGGGATCGGCAGCAGGTCACGGCGCAATACCCGCAGCGGTGGCACTCGACCCAATGCGGCCAGCGGGGGCAGGGCGAAGCCGGCGAGGGCGACCAACCCGGTGCCGATCCCGGCAACCGCCGGTAGCAGCCCGCCGGGTGGAACGTCCGCGGGTAACAGGTCGTGGAGAAAGTAGAACAGGCCAAACTGCGCCAGCCAGCCAAGCAGGGCGCCGACCAGGCTGGCGAAAAACCCCAGGACGCTCAGTTGCAGGCTGAACAGCAACATGGCTTCACGTCGTGACAAGCCCAGGCAGCGCAGCAATGCACTGGCGTCGAAACGTCGCGTGGCAAAGCGATTGGCCGACAGCGCCACCGCCACACCCGCCAGCAATACGGCGACCAGGCTGGCCATGTTCAGGTAGCGTTCTGCCTTGCCCAGGGCGCCGCCGATCTGCTGGTTGCCGTCCCGTGAATCCTGCAGGCGCTGGTTGGCGGCGAGCCCCGGCTTGACCAGATCGCGATAGGTTTGCAGCACTGAGCTGCCCTGTGGCCCGCGCCACAGTTCGCGGTAGCTGACGCGGCTGCCGGGTTGCACCACACCGGTGGCGTCCAGGTCCGCCAGGTTGATCATCACCCTGGGCGTGAGGCTGTAGAAGTTGCCGGCGCGGTCCGGTTCATAGGTGAGCACGCGGGCCAGGCGCAAGGTCTTCATGCCCACATCGATGCTGTCGCCGACCTTGAGGTCCAGCGCCGTCAGCAGCCGCGCCTCCACCCAGGCTTCACCGGGCTTCGGGCCGCCCCCAGGGGTTTGATCGCCAAAAGGCGCGGCTGCGCTTTTCAGTTCACCGCGCAGCGGGTACTGCTCGTTGACCGCCTTGATGCTGGAGAGCTGGATGCCGTTATCGGTGGCAATGACGCTGGAAAACTCCACGACGCGGGCGTGGTCCAGGCCCAGTTCGGTGCCGGACCGGATCTGCTCGGGGCGGGCTGGCGAGCTGCCTTCAAGCACCAGGTCGGCGCCGAGGAATTCGGTGGCGCGCAACAACATCGCACCGTTGAGGCGCGCGCCGAAGTAACCGATGGCGGTGCTGGCGGCCACGGCCACCAACAAGGCGAAGAACAATACGCGCAATTCACCGGCGCGGGCATCGCGCAGTAATTGGCGCATTGCCAGGCTGAACAGGCGCAACAGCGGCAAACGTGCCATCAAGGCTCCAGGGGCGCGACCATCAGGCCGGCTTCAAGACGGATCAGGCGTCGGCAACGGTGGGCCAGGCGCTCATCGTGGGTGACCAGCACCAGGGTCGTGCCGCTCTCCTTATTGAGTTCGAACAGCAGGTCGCTGATGCGCTCGCCGGTGTGGCTGTCGAGGTTACCGGTGGGTTCATCGGCAAACAGCACGTCCGGTTCGGCGGCAAAGGCGCGGGCAATCGCCACCCGTTGCTGTTCGCCACCGGAGAGTTGGCGTGGCGAATGGGTCAGGCGTTGGCCCAGGCCTACGCGCTCGAGCAGGTGCCTGGCCCGTTCGCGAGCGTCTTTGCGGCCGTCCAGTTCCAGCGGCAGCATGACGTTTTCCAGGGCGTTGAGGCTGTCGAGCAATTGGAAGGATTGGAATACGAAGCCCACATGCTCGGCACGGATGCGCGCGCGCTGGTCTTCGTCGAGGGTACTGAGGGCTTGCCCGGCGAGGGTGACTTCGCCGCTGCTGGGCAGGTCGAGGCCGGCCAGCAGGCCGAGGAGGGTGGATTTGCCGGAGCCGGAGCTGCCGACGATAGCCAGGCTATCGCCCTTGTTCAGTTCCAGGCTCAGTTCGTGCAGGATAGTCAGTTCACCTTCCGCGCTGGGAACCACTTTGCTAAGGTTCCGCGCGGTGAGAATGCTTGCGCCCATGGAGAATCCGATGCGAATGTGGTTTTTGAGTGCTGGCCTGGCCTTGATGTGCATGGCCCAGAACGCAGCGGCGGGTACAGTCCTGATCGTTGGCGATAGTATCAGTGCCGGTTTCGGCCTGGATACCAGCAAAGGGTGGGTAGCCCTGCTGCAGCAACGGCTCAAGCAGGAAGGTTTCGACGATAAAGTGGTCAATGCCTCCATCAGTGGCGACACCAGCGCCGGAGGCCTGGCGCGGCTGCCGGCGGCGCTTGCAGAGCACAAGCCGGATGTGGTGGTTATTGAGTTGGGGGGCAATGATGGCCTGCGCGGGCAACCGCCTGCGCAATTGCAACAAAATCTTGCATCGATGATTGACCAGTCCAGGGCAGGTGGCGCCAAGGTGTTGTTGTTGGGGATGCAATTGCCCCCCAATTATGGCCCGCGATACACCACCGCGTTTGCCGAAGTCTATGGCGAGCTGGCCAAGCAAAAGAATGTCCCGCTGGTGCCGTTTTTCCTCGATGGTGTGGGCGGTCACCCGGAGCTGATGCAGGCCGATCAACTTCACCCGGCGGTCGGCGCCCAGGGCAAGTTGCTGGAAAATGTCTGGCCGACGTTAAAACCGCTGCTATGACGCTTTTCTACCGGCAGGCTTTCGGCTAAGGTGGCGCCCCCCCGATTTGGAGCCCCTGATGTCGCGTCCTGCCTGGTCCCTGTTTAACTACCAACTGATCGAGCCGGACGAGCAGCTGGATCTGTTCGCCTGCCAGGAAGTGCGGGTGCATCTGGTGGCACGTCAACTGGAACTGGGGGGCTCCATCGATCGCACGCTGTGCGGCACCCTGTTGCCGGCGCAACCGCGTTGGTCGCGAGTCGATCGTTCGATTTTCCAGGACCAGCGCCTGTGCCCGCTGTGCCGTGCCATCCTGGAGTCCCAGAAGCGCGGCACGCCGCCGATCTGGCCGGAGCTGCGTTTCGAGTTATAGGGGGCAGCTAGAAGCGCGCTTCACGTATACAATCGATGTTTAACTACCCGTCGTCTGCGAAGGATTTACCGGATGTTGTCGCGCCTTTCCGTCGTCACCTGCTGCCTGTCTCTCGCTGCGCTATGTGCGGCCGGTTCTGCGTCAGCTTTGCAGTTGCCCTTGCCCCCACCGGGTGAAGACATCGTCGGCCAGGTCCAGGTGATCAAGGCCAAGTACGAAGACACCTTTGCCGACCTGGGCACCACCTATGACCTGGGCTATTCGGAGATGGTCGCGGCCAACCCAGGCGTGGATGCCTGGTTGCCGGGTGCGGGTACCGAGATCGTATTGCCGACGCGTTTCATCCTGCCGCCGGGGCCGCGCGAGGGCATCGTGATCAACCTGGCGGAATACCGGCTCTATTACTACCCCAAGGGTCAGAACGTGGTCTACACGTTCCCGTTGGGAATTGGTCGTGAAGGCTGGGGTTCACCCATTGCCCATACCAGCATCATCGCCAAGACGCCAAACCCGACCTGGACCCCGCCCGCCTCGATCAGGGCCGAGCACGCCGCCAACGGCGACCCGCTGCCCAACGTGGTGCCGGCCGGCCCGGACAACCCGCTGGGGCCGTTCAAGTTCACCCTGGGCACACCGGGTTACCTGATCCACGGTTCCAACATGAAATTTGGTATCGGCACGCGTACAAGCCACGGCTGCTTCCGCATGTTCAACAACAATGTGCTGGAGATGGCCGGCATGGTGCCGGTGGGGACATCGGTGCGCATCATCAACGATGCCTACAAGTTCGGCAGCAGTGGCGGCAAGGTGTACCTTGAAGCGCATACGCCGTTGAATGATGACGGTACGCCGTCGGTGGTCGACAAGCACACTGCGGTGATCAACGCCTTGCTCAAGCGTGAAGACCTGGCCAACAATTTGCGGGTCAATTGGGATCAGGTACGTGACGTGGTCGCAGCGGAAGATGGTTTGCCGACGGAAATCGGTGTGCCCGGCGCAGCGGCGGTCGCCGCCAGCGCGCCGATCGATCTGCAGCAATAAGGCACGACATCAAACGCCCGCCAAGGCCTTGCGCCACGGCGGGCTTTTTATTGCCCGTGATCCAGGCACAAATCCCAGGCAATAAAAAAGCCGACCCATAAATGGATCGGCTTGATAACAACCCCGAGGGATTATTACTTGCGGCTAGCTTTTTCAAGCATGCGCAGAGCGCGCTCGTTAGCTTCGTCAGCAGTCTGTTGTGCCTTTTGAGCAGCAGCCAGCGCTTCATCAGCTTTACGGTAGGCTTCGTCTGCACGGGCCTGGGAGCGAGCTGCTGCGTCTTCAGTCGCAGTCAGACGAGCTTCGGTTTCTTTGGAGACGCTGCTGCAACCGGTAGCCAGAACTGCGGCCAGAGCCAGAGCAGAGAATTTCAGAACGTTGTTCATCGTGTTCCCCTTCAAGGACTTTCTATTAGATGGCTAGTATCTCAGAGTGAGCCAATAGCCGGCGTACATACTACCCATTACTTGTAGTAAGTAAACTGACGTAGCGCAAGAAGCAAAAAAAATTCTCGTGCCGAATCTATTTTGGCTAATCTTTTTGAGGTTTGTATAAAAACTGTCCAATTTTTTAACCTGGCGCAAATCGGATCCAGGCTGAAAGGGCCGGCCCGCATGTGTTAAGCCCTGTAAACAGATGAAATTTTATATATCCACGCTGACACTTACGTTCAGCATGGCTTCGCGTTGCCCGGTATCTTTTGCGCATGTAGAGGTGACTTTAAGAGCGCCTGTTCGTCTCAAGGTTCAACTGCCGGCAATGTTCAGGCTTTCGATCATCGGTAGATCGAAGCCCTTTCTATATCCACCCGTGGCAGGGGATGACGAGTGCGCCTTGAGCAATTGCAGGATTGGTGCCTACTATTCCCTACGTGCAGGTGTGAGCGCTCAAGGTTTTCTCGTTGTCGAAACCGGCACGGGGTGGCGTAGATGTTCCTTCGCCGGAAAAACATCGGTAAGGTAGGGGTCAGAAACCAAGACCCGCGAGGAGTAGTGATGAGCGAGGCGTTGTCCATCCACCATGACCAGGCTGGTCATCAGTTCGAGACCAATGTGGACGGTCATCGTGCCTATCTGACCTATATGGACCTCGGCAAACAGACCCTGGATATCTATCGGACCTTCGTGCCCAACGCACTGCGGGGCCGTGGTATTGCGGCGGCACTGACCGAGGAAGCCTTGAAGTTTGCCGAGGAGGCGGGCTACACGGTGATCCCGTCCTGCTCCTATGTCGAACGCTACATGGAGCGCCACCAGCGTCATGCCGCGAAGTTGTAAGGCATAAACAGCAGCATGAAAAAAACGCCGGGCTCAGCCCGGCGTTTTTGTGTGCGCTCGATACAGACTCAGGTGCGCTTGCGCTTAGGCAGCACGTCCTTGAGCTTGGCGTGCATGCTGCGCAGGGTGTTTTCGGTGGCGGCCCAGTCGATGCAGGCATCGGTGATCGACACACCGTACTGCAAGTCGGCCAGGTCTTTTGGAATCGCCTGGCAACCCCAGTTCAGGTGGCTCTCGACCATCAGGCCGATGATCGACTGGTTGCCTTCCAGGATCTGGTTGGCGACGTTTTCCATCACCAACGGCTGCAGGGCCGGGTCCTTGTTGGAGTTGGCGTGGCTGCAGTCGACCATGATGTTCGGCTTGATCTTGGCCTTGTTCAGCGCTTGCTCGCACAGGGCAACACTGACCGAATCATAGTTGGGCTTGCCGTTGCCGCCGCGCAGTACTACGTGACCGTAGGCGTTGCCCTTGGTGGTGACGATGGACACGCCACCTTCCTGGTTGATACCCAGGAAACGGTGCGGGCTGGAAACCGATTGCAACGCGTTGATCGCCACAGTCAGGCCGCCGTCGGTGCCGTTCTTGAAGCCCACGGCCGAGGACAGGCCAGACGCCATTTCGCGGTGCGTCTGGGATTCAGTGGTGCGTGCGCCGATGGCCGACCAGCTGATCAGGTCCTGCAGGTACTGCGGGGAGATCGGGTCCAGGGCTTCGGTGGCGGTGGGCAGGCCCATCTCGGCCAAGTCCAGCAGTAACTTGCGACCAATGTGCAGGCCGTCCTGGATCTTGAACGAGTCGTCCAGGTACGGGTCGTTGATCAAGCCTTTCCAGCCGACCGTGGTGCGCGGTTTTTCGAAATAGACGCGCATCACCAGGTACAGGGTGTCGGACACTTCCGCCGCCAGCACCTTGAGGCGCTCGGCGTACTCGTGGGCAGCCTTGAGATCGTGGATCGAGCAAGGCCCGATGACGACGAACAGGCGGTGGTCGGTGCCATCGAGAATGTCACGGATGACTTCGCGGCCTTTGGTGACGGTCTGCAGGGCAGCGCCGCTCAAAGGGATTTCGCGCTTGAGCTGATCGGGCGTGATCAGGGTCTCGTTGGATTCAACGTTTAGGTCATTGATCGGTAAATCAGCCATCGTGTTACTCGTCAGGGTCACGGGTGCCGGCCGCCAGCCATCCCCGTGCGGCGGAGCACAGCATGATTTGAATGCAGGGGGGAGGAACCTTAGCGCGTAACACCGGCCCGCGACAATGGGCAAAGCCCGCTTTAATCCAGTGCCGGCGCCACAAATGCCTCATGGGAGAACTCGCTGGCATGGCGCGATACCCACTCGCGGGCCAGGGCTTCGAGTTGCTGGGGTGTCGGCTCGGCGTCTTCGTGCTGGCGGCAGTAGCGTTCTATCCGGCATGCTTGCTCACCCATGCGTGCACCGAACAACGCATGTTCATCGGTGAACAAGACAGCGACGCGGTAGCCGTTTTCCACCTTGCGACACCACGCCACATAGCCTGGATAACGCGCGCTGGCACCCAGGGACGGGATATGCAGATCAACCGCCGTGCCTTCGCGCCAGGCGCGTGGCCAATGGCAGGCGATGCCGCCCAGGCCGATCGTGTGCAGGCGTTGGCGGGGGATAGCGGGAGAGGGACGTTGGATTAACTCGACAGCGACATCATCAGGGTGAGGTAAAAAACGACCCATGTACACGGACTCCGAGCACCGTCCAATTGACGGCGGTGGCAGCAGTATAGTGAAGGAACTGGAATTGACCGACCTGGATATTGACCAGCAATTGCTGGGATTGCCAGGTATTTCTCTGGTGATCTTTACCAGCGCAGGGTGTTCCAGTTGCCGCTGGGCACGCCAGCAAATGCCGGGCTGGCCGTTACCGGTGGACCGGTTGTGCTGGGTGGACGCCGGGCACAACGGTGGTGCGGTCGAGCGCTACCAGATCTTTCATTTGCCGGCGCTGTTCGTGGTGTGCGAGGGTCAATTCCTCGGGCAAATACAGACACGTCTTACGCGTGATGACGTTTTCGATGCCGTAAAACAGGCACTCACCCGTTCACCTGAGGATTTGCCATGACAGCAGTTAACCTCCAGTCACCCCGCATCGGCATTATCGGCACCGGTGCCATTGGTGGTTTCTACGGACTGATGCTGGCGCGTGCCGGTTTCGATGTGCACTTTCTGTTGCGCAGTGAATACGCGGCGGTCAGCGAGCACGGCCTGCACTTGAACAGCACCGTGCACGGCGTATTGCATCTGCATCCCGTGCAGGCTTATGCCCGCGCTGCCGATATGCCGCCGTGCGACTGGCTGCTGGTGGGCACCAAGTCGACCGGTAACGTCGAATTGGCCCCGACCCTCGCCCAGGCGGCGGCGCCGGATGCCAAGGTGGTGTTGCTGCAAAACGGCCTCGATGTGGAAGATTGCCTGCGTGAACACTTGCCAGCATCGCTGCACTTGCTGGGTGGCCTGTGTTATATCGGCGTGCACCGTTCGGGTCCGGGCGTTATCGAGCACCAGGCGCTGGGGCGGGTCAACCTGGGGTATCACAGTGGTACGGCGGCCAACGATGACGCCCTCCAGAAAGCGATTGTCGAAGCGGGCGCCGCGTTGTTTCACCAGGCGGGTATCGAGTCCCAGGCCATGGCCAATGTGCATCTGGCGCGCTGGCACAAGCTGGTGTGGAACGTGCCCTATAACGGCCTGTCCGTGTTATTGGGCGCGGGGACCACGGCGATGATGGCGGACGAATCCAGCCGCGAACTGATCCAGGCGCTGATGGCCGAAGTGGTGCAGGGCGCCCACGCCTGTGGTCATGAGATTCCCAAAAGCTACGCCGAACAGATGTTTACCCTGACTGAAACCATGGACGATTACCTGCCGAGCATGTACCACGACCACGTGCACAAACGCCCGCTGGAACTGGCGGCGATCTACGCCCGCCCACTTGCTGCGGCCAGGGCTGCCGGCTGTGAGCTGCCACGGATGCAGGCGCTGTATCAGGCCTTGAGTTTTATTGATCGGCGTAACCGCTGAGCAGGGGGGGCATACCATGGCAAAGGGATTGGGCGACAAACTGGTGCTGGCGATTTCGTCGCGGGCACTGTTCGACCTGAGTGACAGCCACAAGATCTACCTCGCCCAAGGCGTCGAGGCGTACCGCAAGTACCAGATCGAGCACGAAGAAGAAATCCTCGAACCCGGCGATGCATTTCCGCTGGTCAAGAAACTGCTGAGCCTGAACGCCAGCCTGGGCCGTGCGCGGGTTGAGGTGGTGCTGGTGTCGCGTAACAGCGCTGACACCGGCTTGCGCGTGTTCAATTCGATCCAGCATTACGGCCTGGATATTTCCCGCGCCGCTTTCGTAGGCGGGCGTAGTCCTTATCCTTATCTGGCGGCGTTTGGCTGCCATCTGTTTCTTTCGACCCATGCCGAGGATGTACGCAGTGCCCTCGATGCGGGGTTCGCGGCGGCGACGATTCTGTCAGGCGGCCCGAACCGCGCTTCCAGCGAAGAACTGCGCATTGCCTTCGACGGCGACGCGGTGCTGTTTTCCGATGAGTCCGAGCGTGTGTACCAGGCCGGTGGCCTGGCCGCGTTCCAGGCCAATGAGCGGGAGGCGGCGCGCCAACCGTTGCACGGCGGTCCTTTCAAGGGATTTCTGGCGGCGCTCAACCTGTTGCAGCGTGAGTTTCCCGATGAGGCCTGCCCGATCCGCACCGCCTTGGTCACTGCCCGTTCGGCGCCGTCACACGAGCGGGTGATTCGCACCTTGCGTGAATGGGATATCCGCCTGGACGAGTCGTTGTTCCTTGGCGGCCTGGAGAAATCCGCATTCCTGGAAGCGTTTGCCGCCGACGTGTTTTTCGATGACCAGGCCGGGCATTGCGAGAAAGCCATGGAATTTGTCGCCACCGGGCACGTGCCCCATGGAATCAGTAATGAGGTGAAGATCTAGGGCGCTGCTAAGCTGATTTCATCTCCGCCATCCTGGCAGTCCAGGAGGTTCTATGATCCGTTCGATGCTGTACGCCACGGACCTCGGTCTGTACGCGCCTTATGTGATGCAACATGCGCTGGCGCTGGCCCGAACGTTCAAGGCGGACCTGTATGTGATTCATGTGGTCGAGCCCATCGGCCTGTTCGCCGAATCGGTGTTGCAGAGCTACCTTGATGAGAAGGCCCTGAGTGAATGGCAAAGCCAGGGGCTGACCACGGTCATGGCGACGATCGAACAGCGGGTGCTGGACAGTTTTCGCGAGGAATTGGAGGACGGGGAGCAAGACCTGAAGTTGATTCGCTCGGTACGGGTGATCCAGGGGGACCCCTGCGAGGTGATTCTCGACCAACTGCGCAAACTTTCCGTGGATCTGTTGATCGTAGGAAGTCATAGCCATGCAACCGCGGCGGCCACCCCGTTGGGTCGCACCGCTGCACGGGTGCTGCAGCTGTCTACGGTGCCGGTCTACCTGGTGCCTTCGTTGCAACGTCGACGCAGTGATGACGTGTGATGGATGAAAACGATAAAAAGTTCTAGATTTATCCATCAAACCTTTAATATAGTTATATACCGTCGCTGATACCCGTGGCGTCTATCTGCTTTGAGGGACACATATGAAGCTTCAACAACTGCGCTACATCTGGGAAGTGGCGCACCACGACCTCAACGTTTCCGCTACCGCTCAAAGCCTCTACACCTCGCAACCCGGTATCAGCAAGCAGATCCGCCTGCTCGAAGACGAGTTGGGCGTCGAAGTGTTCGCGCGCAGTGGCAAGCACCTCACCCGTGTCACCCCCGCCGGTGAGCGCATCATCACCACCGCCGGCGAGATCCTGCGCAAAGTCGAAAGCATCAAGCAGATCGCCCAGGAATTCTCCAACGAGAAGAAAGGCACCCTGTCCATCGCCACCACCCACACCCAGGCGCGTTACGCGTTGCCGCCGGTGATCCGTGATTTCATCAAGCAGTACCCGGATGTGGCCCTGCACATGCACCAGGGTTCGCCGATGCAGATCGCCGAGATGGCCGCTGACGGCACCGTCGATTTCGCCATTGCCACCGAGGCCCTGGAGCTGTTCGGCGACCTGGTGATGATGCCGTGCTACCGCTGGAACCGTTGCGTGGTCGTGCCGCAAGGTCACCCATTGGCCAAGCTGCCGAAGCTGACCCTGGAAGCCCTGGCCGAATACCCGATCGTGACCTACGTGTTCGGTTTCACCGGCCGTTCCAAGCTCGACGAAGCCTTCAGCCATCGTGGACTCACGCCGAAAGTGGTGTTCACTGCCGCCGACGCCGACGTGATCAAGACTTATGTACGCCTGGGCCTGGGCGTGGGTATCGTCGCCAAGATGGCGGTCGACACGGCCCTCGACAAAGACCTGGTGGTGCTCGATGCCAGCGAGCTGTTCGAGTCCAGCGTGACCAAGATCGGCTTCCGTCGTGGCACCTTCCTGCGTGGCTTCATGTGCGATTTCATCGAGAAGTTTGCGCCGCACCTGACCCGCGAAGTCATGGCCAAGGCGATCCAGTGCCACAACAAGCAGGAGCTGGAAGAGCTGTTCGACGGCGTTGAATTGCCCGTCCATTAAGCCAGCGGTTTATTTGGCCTCGGTAACCGTAAAATGTTGCCGGGCGCCTGCCACCAGAATCTCCACCTCATCGCCTTCGAACTTGCCCAGCAGGCTTTTGCCCAGTGGTGAGCGCGGGGTGATGACGGTCACCGGTTGTCCAACCACGTCCACCTTTAAACCGGCCGCATCCGGTGCCAGGAACAGCCATTGCTGGCGACCGTTCTCGTCTTCCAGGCCCAGCAGGGCGCCGACTTCTATGCCGCGCTGATCATCGAAGGCACGTAATGGCATGTTCTGGCACAGCGCCAACGCCTGCCTGATCTCCTCGACGCGCTTGGCTTGCCCGGCCGCCAGATAGGACGCCTCCAGCCCCAGGGTGTCGTATTTGTTTTCAGCGATGTTTTCTTCGTGGGTCGCGGTTTCGTAGGCGGTCTGCGCAGCGCGCTGTGCGATGTCGAGGTCGACGCCGAGCTTTTCCAGGATCAGCAGGTGGACGGCGTGTTTATTCATGGTCATCAATCGCAGAATTGCAGGACATTGGCCCGGGTCTTTTCGTTGGGGGCGTTCTGGTCCTGTTGCAGCCAGAACTGGCATTTGGGGTTGGACAGGTTGCGCGCGTTGTTGCGCGCCTGCTCCAGGCTCTGTTGCTGTTCCTGCTTCTGCAGGTTCTGCTGATATTGCTCGAACATGCGATTCGGCGGTTCAGGCTCCGCCACAGCAGGTTTGCCCAATTGCTGTACGGCCTGGGCCACTGGCGCCAGGCTCTGGGGAAACAGGTAGCGCGACGCCAGCCAGGTGGTCAGCACGATGGCGATAAACCCCAGCCATACGCCAGACGCAATAGCGGCACTGAGCTTGAACAGCGACAACGGACGATCAGACATGGTGCCCTCCTGGCAGGCATTGATGGCGTGGCTGCGATTGTCGCACAGCCACAGTGCAGAATAATCGCGATCAAGCCTTCTGCATCCGCGCATTTATGCGGACAATCGAACCTTTGAGCGTTGGAGCCCGGAATGAAAGCCCGCTGGGATATTTTTTGCAGCGTCGTCGACAACTTCGGCGACATCGGCGTGACCTGGCGCCTGGCCCGGCAATTGGTGGCGGAACATGCCTGTGTTGTGCGCTTGTGGGTCGACGACCTGCGCGCATTCGAGCGCATGTGCCCTGAGATTGATGTGCAACTCGACCAGCAATGGCAGGAAGGTGTCGAAGTGCGTCATTGGCCGACGGAGTGGGTGGGCGCGCCTGCAGCGGATGTCGTAATCGCCGCGTTTGCCTGCCAGTTGCCACCTGAGTATATGGAGGCCATGGCCGAGCGCGAACGCACGCCGGTGTGGATGAACCTGGATTATCTCAGCGCCGAGGAATGGGTCGTCGGTTGCCACCGGCTGCCATCGGTGAAGTTCAAGGGCGTGCAGAAGTACTTCTTCTTCCCCGGATTCCGGCCTGGCACCGGCGGCCTTTTGCGTGAGGCCGGGTTGCTGGAACAGCGTCGGGCTTTTCAGCAGGATGTGAACGTGCAACAAGACTTCCTGCAAACCTTGGGTGTGTTTCCCACAGCCGGTGCGCGGCTGATCTCACTGTTTGCCTATGAGAATGCCGGGCTCGCCAGTTGGCTGGACGTGTTATCGACGGACGGGCGTGCCACTCATCTATTGGTGCCGGAGGGGCGCATTCTTGGCGATGTGCAGCGTTGGTTGGGCTTGGAGCGGCTGGTGGCGGGGGATATCCAGCAGCGGGGATCGCTGACGGTGCAGGTGATTGCGTTCGTGCGCCAGGAGCAATACGACCGCCTGCTGTGGTGCTGTGACTTCAATGCCGTACGCGGTGAAGACTCGTTCGTGCGCGCCCAGTGGGCCGGGCGACCGCTGCTGTGGCATATCTATCGACAGGACGAAGATATTCACCTCGACAAACTCGATGCCTTCCTGGAGCTGTACACCGCAGGCTTATCACCCTCGGCAAGGGCGGCGCTGATCGGGCTCTGGCAAGCCTGGAACACGGAGGGCGATATGGCCCAGCCGTGGAAAATGCTGCTGGAACATTGGCCGGAGGTCAGCCAGCACGCCGAAACGTGGTGTCTGGAACAGGGCTTGCGGGCCGATCTTGCGACGGCGCTGGTGAACTTTCATGAAAGTTGGATATGATACGCCACCTTGAATTTTGTAAATCCCATCCAAATTTCGGATATATGCAATGAAAACTGGTAAAGAACTGAAACCCGGTACAGTGATCCGTCTCGAAAACGACCCTTGGCTGGTTCAGAAAGCTGAGTTCACCAAGTCTGGTCGTAACAGCGCCATCATGAAGACCAAGCTGAAGAACCTGCTGACCGGTTACAAGACCGAGATCGTCTACAGCGCCGATGACAAACTGGACGACGTAATCCTCGACCGCAAAGAAGCGACCCTGTCCTTCATCAGCGGCGACACCTACACGTTCATGGACACCACCGACTACACCATGTACGAGCTGAACGCTGAAGATATCGAAGCTGTTCTGCCGTTCATCGAAGAAGGTATGGAAGACGTCTGCGAAGCTATTTTCTTCGAAGAGCGCCTGGTTTCCGTAGAGCTGCCGACCACCATCGTGCGTAAAGTGGCCTACACCGAAGGTTCCGCTCGCGGCGACACGTCGGGCAAGGTGATGAAGCCTGCCAAGCTGAGCAATGGTACCGAACTGCAAGTGGCCGATTTCATCGAAATCGACGACCTGATCGAGATCGATACCCGCGAAGGCGGTTCGTACAAAGGTCGCGCCAAGAAGTAATTCTGGCCCCGCCGATACGAAAAAAAGCCCGACCTTGAGTCGGGCTTTTTCGTGGGCGCTGCTTTTTACTTCAAGTGTTGCTTCAGCTCATCCGAGGCCTGGAGCAATGCGGAGCGGACTGCCGGGACTTGGCTGACCACGTTGAGCAGACCGTAGTCGTGAATCATGCCGTTGTAGCGCACGGCAGTCACCGGTACACCGGCTGCGTCCAGCTTGCGGGCGTAGGCTTCACCCTCATCCCGCAGCACATCGGCGCTGGCGGTCTGGATCAGCGCAGGCGGCAAGCCTTTGAGCTGGTCGGTGGTGGCCCGCAGCGGCGAGGCATAGACCTCGGCGCGCTGGTTGGCGTCGGTGGTGTAGTTGTCCCAGAACCACTTCATCATGTTGCGGGTCAGGAAGTGCCCTTCGGCGTACTGGTTGTAGGACGCGGTGTCGAAATTGGCGTCGGTCACCGGCCATAGCAACAATTGGAACTTGATCGCCGGCGTGCCCTTATCCTTGGCCATCAGGCTGACCACTGCCGCCATGTTGCCGCCGACGCTGTTGCCCGCGACCGCCAGGCGCTTGCCATCGACATTGATCTCTTTACCGTGCTCGGCCACCCATTTTGTGGCGCCGTAGGCCTGGTTGATCGCCACCGGGTAACGTGCTTCCGGTGAAGGCGTGTAGTTGACGAATACCGCCACCGCCCCCGAACCCACCACCAGATCCCGCACCAAGCGCTCATGGGTCGGGTAATCCCCCAGCACCCAGCCGCCACCGTGGAAGAACATGAACACAGGCAATGTGCCCTTGACCCCGGCTGGCCGCACGATGGTCAGGTCCAGCGGCTTGCCGTCGACCTGGATGGTCTTCTGGCTCACATCCGCCTTGGGCAAGGTCAGCTTCACACCGGCCTGGGCGCCGGTCAGTACGGCACGGGCGTCCTTGGGCGTCAGTTGTTCCATCGGTTTGCCGTTGCCTGCGTTCAACACATCCAGGAAGGCCTGGGTGTTGTGCTCGACTTCACCGGTCGCCGCAAAGGCGTGGGTGATGGACAAGGCGAGCAGGGTGCCGGTGAGCGCTTTACCAATTGTGTTCATTTCGTTCTCCAGGGGCGGCCGGTTTCATTTAGACGATCACGTGCAGGCGTACATCGACGTTGCCACGGGTGGCGTTGGAGTACGGGCAGACTTGGTGGGCGGCGTCGACCAGGCTTTGCGCGTCGTCCTGGGCCAGGCCGGGCAGGCTGATGTGCAGGTCGATGTCCAGGCCGAAACCGCCGGGGATCTGGCCGATGCCAACGTGGGCGGTGATCGAGGCGTCATCCGGGATTTTGCGTTTGGTCTGGCTGGCGACGAATTTCAGGGCACCGATGAAGCAGGCCGAGTAGCCGGCAGCGAACAGTTGTTCAGGGTTGGTGGCCTGGCCGCCGGCACCGCCCAGTTCTTTGGGGGTGGAGAGTTTGACGTCGAGGATGTTGTCGCTGGAAACAGCACGACCATCACGGCCGCCGGTGGCGGTAGCTACTGCGGTGTAGAGCGTTTGCATGGTGTTTTCCTCTTGGTCGTTAGCGCTAAATGTTTGCGCGCTAAGTAGTTGGTGAGGCAAATGTATAGCGCTAATGTTTAGTGCGCAAGATAAATTTATAAAATATTTTCGTGTAGCCAAAACCGATGTGGGAGGGGCGTTCTAAATTGCGTTCTGCAAGTTGCTGCGCAGTGCAATCAAATCAGCTTGTAGCTTGCGTAGTTGGTCCAATTCCAGGCCGCTGGCGCCCAGGATGCACTGCGGGATCCCCAGGGCCTTGTCCTGCAGTGCCCGCCCGGCCTCGGTCAGTTCTACAACCACGACGCGTTCATCCTCGCGGCTGCGGGTACGGCTGAGCACACCTTCGGCTTCCAGGCGCTTGAGCAGTGGGGTAAGCGAGCCCGGATCGGTCAGCAGGCGACTGCTGATTTCGCCGACGGTCAAACCATCCTCTTCCCACAACACCATCATGGCCAGGTACTGCGGGTAGGTCAGGCCAAGTGCTTGCAGCATTGGCTTGTAGACCTTGGTCATCAGCAGCGAGGTGGAGTGCAGGGCGAAGCACAGCTGGTTGTCCAGCATCAGGGATTCGCACGGATCAGGGTTCTTGCTCATGGCGGTACCTCGAAAAAGCATGTCTGGGCTGGAATCTAGCGGGCAAATCTTTAATGCGCCAGATAATTCTGACCGAATGGTTAGACCAGGCCACTCTGTAGCGCCAGATCCCAAGGCGGCACCGGGCTGAACCGGGACTTCAGATACTCCAGCAGCAATCGGCTGCGGGCATTGGGTTGCTGTTCCAGGCGCAGCGCGTAGATCCCGGTGGTCTCGGGGCTGGGCAGGCCGTCTTCGCAGAACAAGGGCAGCAGTTCGCCGCGCACCAGGTATTCGCTGGCCAGCCACGTGGGCAGGTGAGCGATACCCAGTCCTGCCAAAGCACCAGACAACAAGGCTTCAGCGTTATTGGCACTCATGCGGATGCGTTGCGGGCGATAGGTGGCGCGGCGCCCATCCAGCTCGAAGCGCCAGGCGAACGTGGGCGCCAGGCCATCCCAGTCCAACCCATCGTGTTCGCTCAGTTCCCGAGGGTGGATCGGCGTGCCGCGGCTTTTCAGATAGGCCGGGCTGGCGCACGCGATGCGCACGATGCTCGCCAAGGGCGTGGCGATCAACCGCGTGTCGACGAGATGCCCGGCGCGCAGCACCAGGTCCACTTTGCCCAGGTGTGCGCCCTGCATATCCACAAAGCTGTCGATCAAATGCAGGTGCACATCCAGCCCCGGGTAGACATTCAGAAAGTCCGCAATCACCGGCGCCAGATGCCGTCGCCCAAACGCTGCCGGCGCATCTACCCGGATCAGGCCTTCCGGCGCGTGGCTGAGGGACACCGCTTCGGCACGCGCCAGTTGCAGCTCGCTGACGATCCGCCGTGCCCGCTCGGCGAAGGCCAGGCCGGCCGGGGTCGGCACCACGGCATGGGTGCTGCGCTGGAACAAGCGGCTGCCCACCGAGCTTTCCAGGCTGTCGATCCGCCGTGCTACCGCCGACGGCGTCAGCGGATGGCGGCGTGCGGCGGCGGAGAAACTGCCGGTCTCCAGTACATCGAGAAACAGGCTCAGTTGATCGGTCAGAGGATTGGGGTTCATCGTAAAGTCGCTTATGCGAGATTGGCACAGCCATTGTGCGTTGCTGTGCGTTTCCGCGCCAGAGCCGACTGCGTAGCATGCAAGGCCTGGGATTGCGGAGTAACAAGCGGTGTTGGATTTAGTGATGTACCTGATCTTGGGTGCGGCCCTCGGCACGGTGGGCGGCCTGTTTGGCATTGGCGGTGGGTTGATTGCCATCCCGGTGCTGGGCGTGTTGTTCGGCCTGGACCAGCAATTGGCCCAAGGCACCGCCTTGGTGATGGTGGTGCCCAACGTGATGCTGGCGCTGTGGCGCTATCACCAGCGCAACCGTATCGAGTTGCGCCATGCGCTGCCGCTCGGCGTCATGGGGTTCACGTTTGCCTGGCTGGGTTCGATCTGGGCGGTGGGGCTGGACGCGGGTGCAATGCGCATCGGTTTTATCGCTTTTTTGCTGGCACTGTCTGCCTACAACCTGCTGCGCATGTTCACCCGCAACGCACCGCCTACGGCGCAGATGCGCTATTCCTGGCCGTGGCTTGGAGTGCTCGGTGCCGCTTCCGGGTCCATGGGCGGTTTGTTTGGCGTCGGCGGCGCCGTGGTCGCTACGCCGGTGCTGACCAGTGTGTTCGGCACGAGCCAGGTGGTTGCCCAAGGGTTGTCCCTGGCCTTGGCCTTGCCGAGCACGGGGGTGACATTGGTCACTTACGCCTGGCATCAGGAAGTTGACTGGATGATCGGTGTGCCGTTGGCCGTGGGCGGTTTGCTCAGCATCAGTTGGGGCGTGAAGGTGGCCCATGCACTGCCGGAACGTGTGCTGCGCGGTCTGTTCTGCGGCTTCCTGGTGGTGTGCGCGGTGATGTTGACCTTTAAAGTCTGAAACCTTCGAGGATGTATTCCGCCAGGCAGTCGGTGATGGGCGAATTCATCTGCGGGTTACGCAGCAAATGCAGATTCATTGACGGCAGCGGCGGGAAACCCTCGTCGCGGCCGAGTACGCGCAGGTCTTCGGTCACCAGGCTCTCCATGCTGACCATCACCGCCAGGCCTGCATTGACAACCGCCTGGATCGCCGACACGTTGGAGCTGTGGTAGGCCAGGCGATAATCGCGCCCGGCCGCGTCCAGTGCCGAGCGTGCCCACTGGGTATAAAGGCAATCGGCGCCGGACATCGCCAGCGGCAGGGCGTCGTGCTCGTCGGCGCAGAAGCACGGCGCCGCTGCCCACACCATGCGCTCCGTGCGCAACAGTTCACCGATCTCATTGCCCGGCTCACGACTGACAACGGTCAGTGCCAAATCCCGACGCTGCATCAATACCGTCGACGCCTCGCAGTGCATCTCGATCTGGATCAGCGGGTACGCCTTGGAGAACTGCTTGAGAATGCCCGGCAGGAACCGCATCACGTAGTCGTCCGGCGTGCCGATGCGCACCAACCCGACCATGTGCGGCTCGCGCAGGGTGTTGAACACCTCGCTGTGCAGTTTCAGGATACGCCGCGCATAGCCCAGTAATACCTGACCCTCAGGCGTCAGCCGCACCTGCCGGCCATCGCGCTCGAACAGCTTGCGCTGCAATACGTCCTCTTCCAGGCGCTTCATCTGCATGCTCACCGCCGATTGAGTGCGGTTGACCAGCTCGCCGGCGCGGGTAAAGCCGCCCTGGTCGGCGATGGCGACGAAGGTGCGCAGCACCTCAGTGTCGATGCTTGGGTAGCCGGACAATTGATCAATCTCCGAGATGTATTGCATAAAAAACATTCGTTGGATTGATCTTAAGCCCACGCACACACTTGCGCCATCCCCACTGGAGGGCGAGAAGATGAAAGGTCAAAGAGGTTTTGTATTACTGGCGAAACGTCCGTTTACCGGGCTGCTTCACAAGATTGTCCGTTGGCAGACGCTGCATGAGGAGCGCCAGATGCTGGCGACCTTGAGCGATGATGCGCTCAAGGACATCGGCCTCAATCGCGGCGACGTGGAGCAGGAGCTCCACCTGCATTTCTGGCAAGATCCGCTGCGAAAATGATCGCGGATGCAGTAGGGTAGTCGGCGAGCCCCCACGGAGAAACCCATGCCCGCCGACCAGTCGTTTTCACTCAAGCAAGCTCGACGCATGGCGCTGGCGGCCCAGGGTTTTTCCGGGCGCCAGGCGCCTGCACTGATCAAGGCTGCGCACCTCAACCGTATGATCGAGCGCCTGGGCGTGCTGCAGATCGATTCGGTCAATGCGGTGGTGCGCTCCCATTACCTGCCGCTGTTTTCCCGTCTGGGTCACTATTCCCCGTTGTTGCTCGAACAGGCTGCCTGGAGCCAGGGGCGGCGGCGTTCTCTGTTCGAATACTGGGGGCATGAGGCGTCGCTCCTGCCGATGGCATTGTTCCCGTTGATGCGCTGGCGCATGGAGCGGGCCAGGCAAGGGCAGGGCATTTATTCGCAGATGGCGCGTTTTGGGCGTGAGCAACAGGCCACGATTCAACGTGTACTGCACACTGTTGAGCAGCAGGGCGCGCTGGGTGCCGGCAGCTTGTCGACCCGCGAGGAACGCGCCGGCCCATGGTGGGACTGGAGCGACGAAAAGCACGCGTTGGAATGGCTGTTTGCTGCTGGTTTGGTCACAGTCGCCGGTCGGCGCGGGTTTGAGCGGCTCTATGATTTGCCGGAGCGGGTCATTCCCGGCGATATCCTTCAAACCACTGTGACCGAAGCCGAGGCCCAGCGTGGTTTGTTGCTGCACAGCGCCACCGCGTTGGGTGTCGGTACTGAAAAAGACCTGCGCGATTACTTCCGTCTCGACCCGGCCGACAGCCGCCATCGCCTCGCTGAACTGGTGGAGGACGGTCAACTGGTGACGTGCCAGGTACAAGGCTGGAAACAGGCGGCGTACTGCCTGCCCGATCCCAAAGTGCCGCGCAAAGTGCCGGCCAGCGCCTTGTTGTCACCGTTTGATTCGCTGGTCTGGGAGTGCAGTCGCACCGAGCGGCTGTTCGACTTCCGTTACCGGCTGGAGATCTACACCCCGCAGGACAAGCGGGTGTACGGTTACTACGTGCTGCCGTTCCTGCACAACGAGCGGATCGCCGCGCGCGTCGACCTGCGCGCCGAACGCGCCAATGGGCGCCTGGCGGTGCATGCGGTGCACGAAGAAGAGCCGGGGCTGGATGAGCAAGGGATGTTGGCGCTGGCGCAAAACCTGCGGCAAATGGCCGACTGGCTGGGGCTGGAGCAGGTGCAACTCAATTGCCAAAGGCCGAGTGCCGAGCGGTTGCGGGCGGCGATGATCAGCATGGGGGTTGGTCTTCAGGGCCTCATCGGGGGCGAGCCCCCTCCCGCATTTTGATCTGTGAATACATTCAAGTGTGGGAGGGGGCTCGCCCCCGATGAGGCCCTGAAGGCAACTGAAAACTCAGCGTTTGACTTGCTTCAAGGTCTCGGCAATCAGAAACGCCAGTTCCAGCGACTGATCGGCATTCATCCGTGGGTCGCAGTGGGTGTGATAGCGGTCCGACAAGCCATCCTCGGTGATCGGCCGTGCGCCGCCGATGCACTCGGTGACGTTCTGCCCGGTCATCTCGATGTGAATCCCGCCGGCATAGCTGCCTTCGGCCTGGTGCACCTGGAAAAACTCCTTCACCTCGCCGAGGATCTGCGCAAAGTCGCGGGTTTTGTAGCCGCTGCTGGCCTTGATGGTGTTGCCATGCATCGGGTCCGAGCTCCACAGCACCTGCTTGCCCTCGCGCTGCACGGCACGAATCAGGTGGGGCAGGTGATCGCCGACCTTGCCCGCGCCCATGCGCGCGATCAGGTTGAGGCGGCCGGGGTCGTTGTCCGGGTTGA
Source organism: Pseudomonas sp. NFR09 (assembly GCF_900111535.1). Lineage (NCBI taxonomy): Bacteria > Pseudomonadati > Pseudomonadota > Gammaproteobacteria > Pseudomonadales > Pseudomonadaceae > Pseudomonas > Pseudomonas sp. NFR09. Next base: position 341,939 of record NZ_FOIH01000006.1, on the reverse strand, counting down.
GGATATCGATCAGGCGGATCAGGTCATCCGGGTTCATGCTCGGCCCGACCTTGACCCCGATCGGGTTGTTCACCCCGCGCAGGAACTCGACGTGAGCGCCGTCCAGTTGGCGAGTGCGATCGCCGATCCACAGCATATGGGCCGAGCAGTCGTAGTAGTCGTTGGTCAGGCTGTCACGGCGTACGAAGGCTTGTTCGTAGTTGAGCAGCAGCGCTTCGTGGGCGGTGAAGAAGCTGGTCTCGCGCAGTTGCGGCGAGCTGTCCATGCCGCAGGCGCGCATGAAAGCCAGGGTTTCGTCAATACGGTCGGCCAGTTGGCTGTATTTTTCGGCCAGCGCAGAGTTGGCGATAAAGTCCAGGTTCCACTTGTGCACCTGGTGCAGGTCGGCAAAACCGCCCTGGGCAAAGGCGCGCAGCAGGTTCAGGGTAGCGGTGGACTGGTGGTAGGACTGCAGCAGGCGGTCCGGGTCCGGCACGCGGCTTTTCTCGTCGAAACCGATGCCATTGACGATGTCGCCACGGTAGGCGGGCAGGGTGACACCGTCGATGGTTTCATCATTGGCCGAACGCGGCTTGGCGAACTGGCCCGCCATGCGCCCGACCTTGACCACCGGGCAGCCGGCGGCGAAGGTCATCACGATAGCCATTTGCAGCAGCACTTTGAACGTGTCGCGGATTTTCGCGGCGGAGAACTCGGCAAAACTCTCGGCGCAATCGCCGCCTTGCAGCAGGAACGCACGGCCCTGGGTCACCTCGGCAAACTGGCGGCGCAGTTCGCGAGCTTCTCCGGCAAACACCAGTGGCGGGTAGCTGGCCAGGTTCTGCTCCACTTGCAGCAAGTGTGCAGCGTCCGGGTACCGGGGTTGTTGCTGGATCGGCAGGGCGCGCCAGCTGTCGGGGCTCCAGGGTTGGCTCATCATGAACTCGATTGGCTGATTGACGGTGGGGCGCCAATGTTATCAGCAATTAGTGCGTGACCTGTTGCCGCCGGTTGGCCGACAATCGCGCCTTTGCCGTGCAGCAAACCCGTTAGGAGTTGTGATGACCGAGGAGCGTGTCGAGCGCCTGCTCGCCGAAGTCCATGATGAATTCGGCATGATCCGTGTGCTCGAAGTGGCCGATTACCGTTTTCTCGAGTTTGGCGATGCCATCGAGCAGAGCTGCGTGTTCACCGCTGACCCGAGCTGGCTGGAGTATGACTACACCCGTGCGATGCTGATCGGTGCGTTGTGTCATGAACAGCCTGAGAGCGCGCTGTTCCTTGGCCTGGGTGCCGGGACGTTGACGCAGGCGTGCCTCAGGTTCCTGCCGCTGGAAGATGTGGAAGCCATCGAGTTGCGCCCCGACGTGCCGCGCCTGGCCATCGAATACCTGGGGCTGGATGACGACCCGCGGTTGTATATCCGCATTGGTGATGCCCTCCAATTGCTGGAAACCGCCGAATCGGCAGACTTGATCTTCGTGGACCTCTATACGGACGTCGGTCCCGGCGTCGGGCACCTGGCCTGGACCTTTCTGGAAAACTGCCAGAAGAAACTCAATCCTGGCGGCTGGCTGGTGATCAACCAATGGGCCACCGATGACGGCAAGCCGTTGGGCGCGGCATTGTTGCGCGGGTTGTATCACCGGCATTACTGGGAGCTGCCGGTGAAGGAGGGCAACGTGATCTTGCTGGTGCCTTCGGAGTTGGATCAGGAGCTGGATATGCAAGCGTTGACGGCGCGTGCCGAGGCATTGGTGCCACGCCTGGGGTATTCGTTGCAGGCGTTGATCAAGGCGATCCGGCCGGCTACTTGATTGCCTGAACTGGCCCTTTCGCGGGCAAGCCCGCTCCCACATTTGGACTGCATTCCCCTGTTGAAATGTATTCCCCTGTGGGAGCGGGCTTGCCCGCGAAGAGGCCATCACTGACGACGACTAAATACCTTTGAACACCCCTGGCCGCTTCTCCACCATCGCCAGCACCCCTTCGTTGGCATCCTCACTGTTGAGCAATTTGTCCACCATCGGCGGCAACGCCTCAGCCGCCACGGCTTCGCCTTCCATGCGCGCCAGCCGTGCCGACATCAACGTGGCCTGCACGCCCAGCGGTGCCTGGCGCGCAATGCGGTTGGCCAGTTCGACGGCGCGGGGCAGCAAGTCCTCGCTGGCCATCACTTCCTGCACCAGGCCCAGGCGCAGGGCTTCATGGGCATCGAATTCGTCGCCGGTGAGCAGCCAGCGCATCGCGTTGCCCCAGCCGGCGATCTGATGAAGGCGCAGTGTCGCGCCGCCGAACGGAAAGATCCCACGCTGCACTTCCATCTGCGCAAAGCGCGTGTTGCTCGCGCACAAGTTGATATCGGCGGCCAGCATCAATTCGATACCGATGGTCAGACAGTAGCCCTGGGCTGCGACGATCACCGGTTTGCTCACGCGCGGGCCGGCAAATACGCCCCACGGATCACAACCGCCCAGAGGCGGCTGCCAGCCACCGGCCATTACGCCGCTGACATTGGCCAGGTCCAGCCCGGCGGTAAAGTGGTCGCCATGGGCAAACACCACGGCCACCCGAGCGTCATCATTTCGATCAAATTCGCCATACGCCAGGCTCAGCTCATTGAGCAGGTCGAGGTCGAACGCGTTGCGTTTGGCCACCCGGTCCAGACCCAAAAGCAAGACATGACCCTGGAGTTCACGGCTGACGCGGCTGCTGCTGGCTTGATTCATCGGGTGTGCCCTCGGGCGCGGGGAAAGGTTTCGGACCAAAGGGCCGCAACGCTCAGGTGAACCGTTTAAGCGTTATGACCAACAGGGCCGGGCCTCTGGAAAATAGACCCTGCCGGCGTTATCTGCAAAGACTGTGACATAGCGCGGTTTATCGGTACATGGCGATAAAAAAAGCTCCCTTTTTCAGCTATTTCCGGTATAGTGCGCGCCGGCCTTTAACCGGGCCGCGTTTAGGTAGCGCAATTCCCCGAAGTCAGCTTCGGCTGCACGTCCGCACAGCGGACTCTCCCTTGACGAATCTTTTTCATTCATTCGTTTTCGCAAATCCCCGCCGACAAAGCAGCCAGGGCGACTCTTGAGTCTCAACACGGCATGCGCAGCTTTGGAGCATGGGTCTTTGCGGATGCACTTAGAGGCAGACCCATGACCCAGGAAACCGGCGGCTTCGCCGCTTTTAATCTCAACCCGAATATTCTTGCAGCCGTCGCAGCGACCGGCTACGAAGAGCCTTCGGCGATTCAGCAGCAATCGATCCCGATCATCATGGCCGGCCAGGACATGATTGGCCAGGCGCAAACCGGTACCGGTAAAACCGCCGCGTTCGCCCTGCCTATCCTGCACTGCATCGATCCTGCCAAGCGCGAACCGCAAGCCCTGATCCTGGCGCCAACTCGTGAGTTGGCGCTGCAAGTAGCAACCGCTTTTGAAACCTACGCCAAGCAAATGCCAGGCGTAACCGTTGTGGCCGTTTACGGCGGCGCGCCTATGGGCCCGCAACTCAAGGCAATCCGCAATGGCGCACAGATCGTTGTCGCCACCCCGGGCCGCCTGTGTGACCACCTGCGTCGTGACGAGAAAGTCCTGTCGACCGTGAACCACCTGGTTCTGGACGAAGCTGACGAAATGTTGAAGCTGGGCTTCATGGATGACCTGGAAGTCATCTTCAAGGCACTGCCACCAACCCGTCAGACCGTACTGTTCTCGGCCACCCTGCCACAGTCGATCCGTGCCATTGCCGAACGCCACCTGCGCGATCCGCAACACGTGAAGATCCAGACCAAGACCCAGACCGTTACCGCGATCGAACAGGCTCACCTGTTGGTTCACGCTGACCAGAAGACCTCGGCTGTATTGAGCCTGCTGGAAGTCGAAGACTTCGACGCCCTGATCATGTTCGTGCGCACCAAGCAAGCGACCCTGGACCTGGCCAGTGCCCTGGAAGCCAAAGGCTACAAAGCCGCTGCGCTGAACGGTGACATCGCCCAGAACCAGCGTGAGCGCGTGATCGACTCCCTCAAGGATGGCCGCCTGGACATCGTTGTAGCGACCGACGTTGCTGCCCGTGGCCTCGACGTTCCACGTATCACCCACGTGTTCAACGTTGACATGCCGTACGACCCGGAGTCCTACGTGCACCGTATCGGCCGTACTGGCCGTGCCGGTCGCGAAGGTCGTGCACTGCTGCTGGTGACGCCGCGTGAACGCCGCATGCTGCAAGTGATCGAGCGTGTGACCGGTCAGAAAGTCGCTGAAGTGCGCCTGCCGGATGCCCAGGCAGTCCTGGATGCCCGCATCAAGAAACTGACCAACAGCCTGGCACCACTGGTGGCTGACGCTGAATCGACCCACGGCGACCTGCTGGACCGCCTGACCGCCGACATCGGTTGCACCCCGCGTGCCCTGGCTGCAGCCCTGCTGCGCAAGGCAACCAACGGTCAAGCCCTGACCCTGGCGGCCATCGAGAAAGAACGTCCACTGGTGCCGAACAGCGCACCGCGCGGTGATCGTCCGGAGCGTTCCGGCGACCGTCCAGACCGTGGTGATCGTGAGCGTCGCGCTCCGGTTCCATTGGCTGAAGGCCGTGCGCGTTGCCGTACCGCGCTGGGCGCGCGTGATGGCATCGCTGCCAAGAACCTGCTGGGCGCTATCCTCAATGAGGGTGGTCTGGCACGTGAAGCCATCGGTCGCATCCAGGTCCGTGACAGCTTCTCCCTGGTGGAACTGCCGGAAGACGGTCTGGAAAAACTGCTGACCAAGCTCAAAGACACTCGCGTTGCCGGTAAGCAGCTCAAACTGCGTCGCTACCGCGAAGATTGATCCGCCCTTGGGCTGATTGATCGCACAAAAAAAATCCCCGACTGGTTCGGGGATTTTTTTGCCTGAAATTTACTTTAGCCGAAGCGGTAGATGTCCATCCCCAGCGCGCCCATGGTGAATCCCTGGTGCGCCACGCTGAATTCGCCACCGGCGCCACGGGCGAAGTACAGGGGCAGCAAGTGTTCATCACTGGGGTGGCTACGCACGGCATTTGGTGCCTGGCGGCGATAGTCGTGCAGCGCGGTTTCATCGTTGGCTGCCAGCTTGTCCACCACCCAGTCCCGGAAATTCCGCGCCCATGGCTCGATGCTCTCCGGGCCTGCATGCCAGTCCAACTCGCCCAGGTTGTGGGTGATGCTGCCGGAGCCGATCAACAACACGCCTTGCTCACGCAGGCCCGCAAGAGCATGCCCGACGCGGGTCTGCAGGGCTGGGCCCATGCGGCTCGGCAAAGACACCTGCACCACCGGGATATCCGCCGCCGGGTACATCAGCGACAGCGGGACCCAGGTGCCATGGTCAAAGGGGCGACGGTCATCGATGCGCGCATTCAGGCCATCGGCGTGCAGCAGCTCGACAATCTTGCCGGCCAACTGCGGGTCGCCCGGGGCCGGGTATTGCACGGCAAACAGCTCGCGGGGAAAGCCGCCGAAGTCATGCCAGGTTTCCGGCGCGGCGCTGCCGCTGACCAGAAGTTCAGGGCTTTCCCAGTGCGCCGACACCACCACGATGGCCTTCGGTCGGGGCAGCTCGGCCGCTAGCTGTTGCAGCGCCGGGCCGCTGGCGCCGGGTTGCAGGGCGAGCATGGGCGAACCGTGGGAGATAAACAGGCTGGGCAACATAAGGAGGGTCCTGAGCGTTAACATGGGCCCATCTTCAATCAGATCATTGATCTAAATCTAATATAAGTTTTAGTGCCTTTTGATCGAATTTTCGGGGTGATCTATGGAGCCTAAATTTTGGCAGGACCGCTGGGCAAGCAACCAGATCGGCTTTCACCTACCCAAGGTCAATCCGTATCTACAACGACATTGGCCGCAACTGGGCCTGGCCGAGGGCGCGCAGGTGTTGGTGCCCTTGTGTGGCAAAAGCCTGGACTTGATGTGGCTGGCCAGCCAGGGGCTGCGAGTATTGGGTGTGGAGCTGTCGGAGCAGGCGGTCGAGGCGTTTTTCGACGAACAGGACCTTGTGCCCCGTATCACGCAACGGGGCACCTTTGCGGTGTATCAGGCGGGCTTGATCGAGGTGTGGTGTGGCGACTTCTTCACCCTTGATGCTGAGGCGCTGGCCGATTGCGCTGCGCTTTATGACCGCGCCGCCCTCATCGCCTTGCCGCCGCTGATGCGTGTGCGGTATGCCGAGCATCTGAACAGTCTGTTGCGTCCAGGTTGCGAGGGGCTGTTGATCACCCTCGATTACGACCAGACGCAAAAAGCCGGACCACCGTTTGCAGTAACGGATGACGAGGTGAAGGTGTTGCTGGGTGCGCACTGGGCCTTGGAGGTGCTGGAAGAACAAGACATCCTGGGCGAGAGCTGGAAGTTCGTGCAGGACGGCGTCACGCGGCTGGATGAACGGGTGTATCAGTTGACCAGGCGCTGAATTTTCCATCGCTATCGGGGGCAAGCCCCCTCCCACATTTTGATCTGTGAAAACCTTTAATTGTGGGAGGGGGCTTGCCCCCGATGAGGCCTTCAGACCTGCAAAAAAGGGCGATCAGATCGCCCTTTTTTGTGTTGCCTGTCAGCCCCGACGACGCAACGCGTCGATCCGCTCTTCCAGCGGCGGGTGGCTCATGAACAGGCGAGCCATGCCTTGCTTGATACCGCCGTTGATGCCGAAGGCGGTCAGGCTGTCCGGCATATGCACCGGCAGGCCTTGTTCGGAACGCAGGTGTTGCAGCGCTGCGATCATTGCCCCTGTGCCGGCCAGGCGTGCACCGGCTTCGTCTGCACGGAACTCCCGTTTGCGCGAAAACCACATGGTGATTGCGCTGGCCAGGAAACCCAGCACCAGCTCGGCAAAGATGGTCGCCACGAAGTAGGCAATGCCGCGGCCGCCTTCGTTCTTGAAGATCACCTTGTCGACAAAGTTGCCGATGATCCGCGCGAAGAACATCACGAAGGTGTTCACCACACCCTGGACCAGCGCCAGGGTGACCATGTCGCCATTGGCTACGTGGCCGATTTCGTGGGCCAGCACGGCTTTCACTTCGTCGTAGGAGAAGCGTTCCAGCATGCCCTGGCTGACTGCAACGAGTGCGTCGTTCTTGTTCCAGCCGGTGGCAAAGGCGTTGGCTTCATAGGCCGGGAAGATCCCGACTTCAGGCATCTTGATGCCGGCCTCGCGGGACAACTCCTCGACGGTCTGCAGCAACCATTGCTCATGCCGGGTACGTGGCTGGGTGATGACCTGGGTGCTGGTGCTCATCTTCGCCATCCACTTGGAGATGAACAGCGAGAACAGCGAGCCGGCGAAACCAAAGACCGCACAGAAAACCAGCAGCTGATTGAGGTTCAGGTCAACCCCGTTGGCCGCCATGAACCCGTTGAAGCCGAAAAGGCTCAAGGTGATGCTGGCAATCAGCACGACCGCAAGGTTAGTGGCCAAGAACAGCAGGATGCGCATCATGGTTGTAGAGTTCTCCTCATGCTTAATATGTCGCGTACTGCGGGGTATATAAGGTGCCGCATAGGGTGATTCAACCGAGCGACTATTTCAAACTGTGTCCTACAGCAGGAATGTAGAGGTTTGAAGGGAATTTCCGATGCGGAAAAGGTCGTTTGATCGGTTCATCGTTGCCTTGAAGCCCTTTGATTTAGGGGGCGAGTGGTTTTTGCGACGTCGGTGAAGTGGCAGGGCAGGGGAGAGGAAGAGAAGTGTTGCCAGATACTCGCCGTACGACCGATTGTCGGTCGTACGGCGCCGTTTCCCTTACTGGCGATAGGACTTGAGGAAGTTGCCGATACGACCGATGGCCATGTCCAGGTCATCCACGCGCGGCAACGTCACCACACGGAAGTGATCCGGCCACGGCCAGTTGAACGCGGTGCCTTGCACCACCAGCAGTTTTTCCGACAGCAACAGGTCGAGCACGAACTTTTCGTCGTTGAGGATCGGGCATACCTTTGGGTCGATCCGCGGGAATGCGTACAACGCCCCCATGGGTTTCACGCAGCTGACGCCCGGGATTGCATTGAGCAGCTCCCAGGTACGGTTGCGCTGCTCCAGCAGGCGGCCTTGGGGCAATACCAGATCATTGATGCTCTGGTAGCCGCCCAGGGCGGTCTGGATGGCGTGCTGGCTCGGCACGTTGGCACACAGGCGCATGTTGGCCAGCATGTCGATGCCTTCGATATAACTCTGGGCGTTGTGCTTGGGACCGGAGATGGCGATCCAGCCGGAACGGAAACCCGCCACGCGGTAAGACTTGGACAGGCCGTTGAAGGTCAGGCACAGCAGGTCTGGCGCCAGCGAGGCGGTGCACACGTGCACGGCGTCATCGTAGAGGATCTTGTCGTAGATCTCGTCGGAGAACACCACCAGGTTGTGCTGGCGTGCCAGTTCGAGCATGCCCAGCAGCACTTCCTTGGAATACACGGCGCCGGTCGGGTTGTTCGGGTTGATGATCACCAGGGCCTTGGTGTTCGGGGTGATCTTGGCCTTGATGTCGGCCAGGTCCGGGAACCAGTCGGCGCCTTCGTCACACAGGTAGTGCACCGGGTGGCCACCGGCCAGGGTCACGGCGGCGGTCCACAATGGGTAGTCCGGCGCCGGTACCAGTACTTCGTCGCCATTGTTGAGCAGGGCCTGCATGGACATCACGATCAGCTCGGACACGCCATTGCCCAGGTAGATGTCTTCGATGCCGACACCTTCGACCTGCTTCTGCTGGTAGTACTGCATCACGGCCTTGCGCGCACTGAACAGGCCTTTGGAGTCGCTGTAGCCCTGGGCAGTGGGCAGGTTGCGGATCACGTCCTGGAGGATTTCCTCCGGCGCTTCGAAACCAAAGGGCGCCGGGTTGCCAATGTTCAGCTTGAGGATGCGATGGCCTTCCTCTTCCAGGCGTTTGGCGTGCTTGAGCACTGGGCCGCGAATGTCGTAGCAGACGTTGGCGAGCTTGTTCGATTTGCTGACCTGCATGGCGATGTGATCCTGAAAATGAACGATCCAGACGGTGTGGGCACTACCGTACTGTGAATCCTGCGAAGGCCGCACCCATAAATACGTTTGAATGCCGGTAGCGCGGGTGCCAGACTGGCGTTTTGAAGAGGCGCAATCATACGTGCCGCCTGATCCATGGAAAAGACACAGATCAGGCTTTTTCAGTTGCCGAGGTGTACCGATGGAAAAGTTGGATAAAACGCTGGAGGAATGGCGGGAGATGCTCGACCCCGCGCAATATCAGGTCTGTCGACTGAAGGGCACTGAGCGCCCGTTCTCCGGCAAGTACAACGCCACCACCACGGATGGCGTGTACCACTGCATTTGCTGCAACGAACCGCTGTTCGATTCCAGCACCAAGTTCGATGCGGGCTGTGGCTGGCCTAGCTTCTACGAGCCGATTGCCGAGAGCGCGATGATCGAGATCCGCGACGTCAGCCACGGCATGATCCGCACCGAAGTCACCTGCGCCAAATGCGATGCGCACCTGGGGCATGTGTTCCCGGACGGCCCGCCGCCGACCGGCTTGCGTTACTGCATCAACTCGGTGTGCCTGGACCTCGTTCCGCGTTGAATTGAACCGCGCTGCACCCTGCAGGAGCCCGGCAAGACGGGCTCCTGCAAGGGAGGGGTAATAGCGAGGTATCAATTTCGCCAATTAAATTGCACGCAATTTAATTGGCGACTATCTTTTTCCTTCTTTCCCCGCTATCCGAGGCACTGCCATGAGCAATAACCTGCTGAGTATTCCTTGCACCACCATCAAGGGTGAGCAAAAGACCTTGGCCGATTTCGCCGGCAAGGCCATCCTCGTGGTCAACACCGCCAGCAAGTGCGGCTTCACCCCGCAGTACAAAGGCCTGGAGCAACTCTGGCAGCAGTACAAGGACCAGGGTTTGGTGGTATTGGGTTTTCCTTGCAACCAGTTCGGCAAGCAAGAGCCCGGTAACGAAGGCGCGATTTCCGAATTCTGCGAGCTGAATTTTGGTGTCAGCTTCCCGCTGTTCAAAAAGATCGACGTGAATGGCAGCGACGCCCACCCTTTGTTCGTACAGCTGAAAAAGCAGGCACCGGGTCTGCTGGGTTCCAAGGGGATCAAGTGGAACTTCACCAAGTTCCTGATCGGTCGTGACGGCCAGGTGGTGAAGCGTTTTGCCCCGACCACCAAGCCCCAGGACCTCACCCAAGAGATCGAAGCCCTGCTCAAATGACTGTCTCCCTGGCGCTCGACCATCAACTGTGTTTCAAGCTCTACGCAGCTTCCCGGGCGGTGACCCGAGCCTACAAGCCGATGCTCGATCAACTGGGCCTGACCTACCCGCAGTACCTGGTGATGCTGGTGCTATGGGAGTGGCATGCCACGACGCCGGCGCTACCCACGGTCAAGGCCTTGGGGGAGCGCCTGATGCTCGACTCTGGCACGCTCACGCCGCTGCTCAAGCGCCTCGAGCAGCTCGGCTGGGTCAGGCGTCAACGCAGCGCCAGGGATGAGCGCGAAGTGCACCTGAGCCTGAGCGAAAGCGGTGTGCAATTGCGCGACCAGGCCCATGGCCTGAAAACCCGGCTGCTGTGCGACAGCGGCATCGACCTGAACCAGGCCGACATGTTGCGCGATGGCCTGGACCAGTTGCTCCGGCAGATCAAAGACTTGTCGCCTTCGGCACCCATAGATCCAGCAAGCCGCTGAGCTCCTCGCGGCGAAATGGCTTGGCCAGGTAGTCATTCATGCCTGCAGCCCGGCAACGCTCGCGTTCTTCCGACAGGGCGTTGGCGGTCAGTGCGACAATCGGCAGGTCCGGCCAGCGCCCGCTGCGACGGATCTGTCGGCTGGCCTCGTAACCATCCATCACTGGCATATTGCAGTCCATCAGCACCATGTCGAAGGGTTGTTCCTCAAGAAACCTGAGTGCTTCGCCACCGTGGGCGGCCACGATCACCTCACACCCCAGTTTGCTGAGCATGCCCTTGGCCACCAGTTGGTTGACCGGGTTGTCCTCCACCAGCAGGATGCGCGCCCGGTGCATCAGGGGCGCGGCGTCCATCTGGATCGGGTCGAGGATCAGTTGCGCTTCGCTGCGCAGGTTGCGTTGCAGGATCTGATACAGCGCGTTGCGGCTCAATGGGCGCGCCTGTTGCTGCAACGGCGCCAGTGCCGCGACTTCTTCGCTGGGCATGAAATTGCCATAGGCGGTCACCAGCAGGATCGGCGCGCTAATGGCGGGGCGCAGGCGGAACAGGCATTCGGGGCAGTCGGTGATCAGCAGGTCCGGGGCTTGTCCGCTCAAGTCATCGTCTTGCGTGTAGCAGTGCGGTGTCAGCCCCCAGTGGGGCAGCAGGGTGGTGAGCAGCTCTGTGAGGCCACTGCCGGCACTGGTAATGGCGATGACTTCCCCCTTGAGCGGTGTCGGTTGCACCGCAGGCAAATGGGTCGGCAATGGCAGGTCGGCGCAGAACTGGCTGCCGAAGCCCACCTCCGAGCTGATGCTCAAGCGGCCCTGCATCGCTTCACACAGGTTGTGCGTCAACGCCAGGCCCAGGCCCGTGCCGCCAAACTGGCGGGTGATGCCGGCGCCGGCCTGGGTGAAGGGTTGGAAGATCTTCACCTGAGCTTCCTGCGCAATGCCGATGCCGGTATCACACACCTCGATGCGTACCCGGCCCTCCTGCGCGCTGAGGCGAACATCCACACGGCCGAAGCGGGTGAATTTCAAGGCGTTGGACAGCAGGTTACTGACGATTTGCCGCACGCGGGTCGGGTCGCCCAAGACCTGGGCGGGAAACTGCGGGTCGATCAGGCAGGTCAGTTCGACGCTCGGCGCCGCGTTCTGCGACAACAGGTTGGCGGTGTCTTCCACCAGTGAGCCCAAATCGAACGGGATGCGCTCCAGCTCCAACTGGCCGGCGTCGAACTTGGAGAGGTCGAGGATATCGTTGAGCAGCTCCACCAGCACTTTGCCAGAGTCATGGGCAATGGACAGTTGCTGGCGTTGCTCGGCGTTGAGTGGGCTGTCCAGCGACAGCGCGATCATCCCCAGCAGGCCATTGAGCGGGGTGCGAATCTCATGGCTCATGTTGGCCAGGAAGGCCGCCCGCGCCTGGGCCATGCCCAGTGCATGCATCTTTGCGGCTTCCAGTTCGTCGTTGGACTGGCTCAGTCGCTGGTTGCTGGCCTTGAGCTCCAGGGTGCGGGCAGAGACGATATCTTCCAGTTGCCCCAGGTATTCGGTCAGCCGATCTTCAGCGTGACGGCGTTGCTGGATCTCTGTCTCCATGTTTTCGAACTGCTGGTTGGCGACGTTCACGAGCACGCCGATTTCGTCGTGCTCGTGGCCCGGTGGGCAGTCCAGGCGGGCCTGCCGGCGATTGCTCAGCTCGCGGATAATGCGCACCAGAGGCTGGGTCAACATCACGTAGAACAAGCCCAGCAGGATGCCGGTCAGCAACAGGCTGCGGGCGAAGCCGTTGAGTAGCGTGATCTCGGCACGGCGCAGAAAGCGGCTGCCAAAGGCGTAGGTATCCACATCCAGGCGCAGCACGCCAAGGGATTCGTTGGGCATGTGGCTGAGGAACAGCCGATCCTCAAACTGACGGTTGGCACCGAACAGGAAGTCGCTGATAGGGCGGTAGGTGCTTTCTTTGCGCGGTCGGTCGACATCGGCCAGCACCACGCCGTTGTTGTCGATCAACTGGGCGTGAACGATGGCGGGGGAGTGCAAAAGGCCCAGGGTCAGTTCCTGGGCCAGTTCGGCGTCGATGTTGTAGGCGATGCGTGACGCGGGGTTGTGGCTGATTTCGATCAGCGAGCGAATTTCACGGTTGATGGATGCGTCTTCGCTGGCATAATCAATACCGATCTGGATCAGGCTGAGCAAGGTTCCCAAGACGAAACCGACCAGCACAGTCAATCTGGCTTGTTTATAAGACAAGCGGTGGGCGAACTTGATATCCATCGAGTGTTGAACCACTTCACGTTTCCCTTCGCCCGGCAAGCATAGCTGAACATCCACAAGCTCTGGCTTACCCGGCATGAATCGTTTTTTACGCAGCCTCGTGCGGTCTGCCGCAGGGTTGCCAATACGCCATCTTTTGCAAGAACGTGCCAGAGGAATAATCGTGGACTCTCGATTGAATGCCTTTCTTGAACGGGCTGAAACCGTGCTCGCCCGCCTGGAGCCATTGTTGCCCGCGCCGCGCCAGGCCATCGATTGGAACCAGTGCCTGGCGGCGCGCTGGCAGCGCGAAGGCCGCAGTGGTTTCCTGTTGCCGCTGGACGTGAGCCTGGACATGCGCCTGTCCGACCTGATTGGCGTGGACAAGCAACGTGAAACACTGGCGCGCAATACCCAGCAATTTATCGATGGCCTGCCCGCCAACCATGCACTGCTGTGGGGTTCGCGCGGCACGGGTAAATCGTCCATGGTGCGCGCGTTGCTGGCCCAGCACGCCAAGGCGGGCCTGCGCCTGATCGAAATCGAGCGTGATCATCTCGCTGATCTGCCGCGTGTGGTCGAGCAACTGATCAAGTTGCCGCAGCGCTTTATCCTGTTCTGTGATGACCTGTCGTTCGAGGCCGGCGAAGGCGATTACCGCGTGCTGAAAAGCGTGCTGGACGGCTCCCTCGAACAGGCTCCGGAAAACGTACTGCTGTACGCGACTTCCAACCGCCGTCACCTGGTCCCGGAGAACCAAAGCGACAATGACAACTGGAAACGCGTGGATGGCGAGTTGCACCCCAGCGAAGCGGTGGAAGACAAAATTGCCTTGTCCGACCGTTTTGGCCTGTGGCTGTCGTTCTATCCGTTTACCCAGGAGCATTTCCTGGATGTGGTGGAGCACTGGATCGGCGAGCTGGCGAGCAAGGCCGGTTTGCAATGGCAGCGCGATGAAGCCCTCGACATACTCGCCGTGCGCTGGGCGACCGGACGCGGTAACCGCAACGGCCGTTGCGCGTACCAATTTGCCCGTTACTGGGTAGGCCTTAAATTGTTGGAGCTTCAACCATGATCAATCTACACAGCGCTGGCACCGGCCTGGATGGCTATCCGATGCTCTGCGCGCAACTGGAGTCGCTGCTGGCCGATGAGCGCGACTTCATCGCCAACAGTGCGCAGTTTTCTGCGTTTCTGTTCAATCAGCTGGACGACTTGAACTGGGCCGGCTTCTATCTCAACCGCAATGAAGAACTGGTGCTCGGACCGTTCCAGGGCCAGATCGCCTGTGTGCGCATTCCCTTCGGTCGCGGGGTCTGCGGGGCGGCGGCCGTAACGCGGCAAACCCAGCGGGTGGAGGATGTGCATGCGTTTCCCGGGCACATTGCCTGCGACAGCGCATCGAACAGTGAGCTGGTGGTGCCTTTGGTCAAGGACGGCAAGCTGGTTGGCGTTCTTGACCTCGACAGCCCGTCGCTTGCACGCTTTACGCTCCAGGACCAGGCGGGCATTGAACAGCTGGCAGCGATTTTCCTGCGTCTGACCGACTGCTGATCACGCAAGGGGCAGCAATGCCCCTTACTGACCCTCTAGGCTGTGGAGCTGCACTTGCAGCAACCTTTCCAGTTCCAACATGAACTTTTCCAGGGTTTTCGCACCCGCCTCGATTAACGTCCAGTCATCGCCACGGGCACACGCCTGTTCGAGGGCTTCACACTGCCCGGCCAATGAGGCCGCCTGAACAATACGGGCGGCACCCTTGATCTTGTGGGCCTGCTCAATGATCTCCTGAAGCGGGGCGTGTGCGGTTATCAGTGCGGTCAGTGCCTGGCGATCGTTCCGGCTGCTGCTCAACAGCTCCTCCAGCAGTCGCCTATTCAGCTGTGGGTCGCCGCCGGTCAAGGCCTCGAAGTTGCCAAGGTCCAGGTGCAACTCCACTGTTTGAGGGGCGATCTGCGCCAGTTGTCGCTCCAGAGTCGTGAGGCTGATGGGTTTGAACAGGCAATCGTTCATACCGGCCTGAGCACAGCGTTGTTTCTCTTCAGGCTGTGCATTGGCGGTAAACCCAAGCACCACGCACGGTGGCAGTTGCTCGCGCTGTTCGTATTCGCGGATCGAACGACTCAACTCGTAGCCATTCATGATAGGCATGTTGCAGTCGGCGATGACCAGGTCGAAGCGTTCCTGGCGCCAGGCCTGGAAACCGGCTGCGCCATTCTGGGCTGCCGTGAACTGGTGGCCCAGGTAGCCCAGTTGCTGGCACATCAGCAAGCGGTTGGCGGGATGGTCGTCCACCACCAGCACATTGAGTACCGGCGTGGTTGCGGGCTTCTCGGGTTTCTGTTCATCGGCTGCCTGTTCCGGCAGCAGTCGCGGCATTCGCAGGTTGACATGCACCTGGGTGCCCACCATGGGCACGCTGCTCAGGCTCAGTTCTCCGCCCATCATTGCGC
Source organism: Pseudomonas sp. NFR09 (assembly GCF_900111535.1). Lineage (NCBI taxonomy): Bacteria > Pseudomonadati > Pseudomonadota > Gammaproteobacteria > Pseudomonadales > Pseudomonadaceae > Pseudomonas > Pseudomonas sp. NFR09. The sequence goes on along the minus strand of NZ_FOIH01000006.1, from coordinate 326,585 downwards.
ACAGGCTGCGGCAGATCACTAGCCCCAGGCCCGCGCCGCTCCTGGCGAGCTGCCCGGAATTGTCGGCCTGGGCAAAGGGTTCGAACAGGCGTTTCTGATCGTCGCGGCTGATACCTATCCCGGTATCCTCCACCACCAGCTTCATCTCGACCTGTTGCGCCAGTTCGGTGCGCAATACTTCGACGCGGATTTTTACCTGGCCACGTTCGGTGAACTTGATGGCATTGCTGATCAGGTTCGACAGCACCTGCTTGAAGCGCAGCGGGTCGATCAGGACTTCGGTGTCGTCCTGGTCGGGCTTGAACTCTAGGGACAGGCTGAGGGTTTTCTGGCGCGCCAGGCCGTCGAAGACACGCACCACCGACTCGATCACCTCGCGCAGGTTGACCCGTTCCGGCGCCAGGCTCAGGCGGCCGGATTCGATACGTGCGATGTCCAGGATATCGCCGATCAGCTCCAGCAGATCCTTGGCCGAGTTGTAGGCAACTTCGATGGCCGGGCGATCCAGGTGGCCATGGTCGGCGCGTTTGAGGGTCAGCTCCAGCATGCCGATCACTGCGTTCATCGGCGTGCGTATTTCATGGCTCATGGTAGCGAGGAACGTGCTCTTGGCCCGATTGGCTTCGTCGGCGCGCTCTTTGGCCGCGCGGATCTCATCGAACAATTGGCGGCGCTCGCTGATGTCAATCCAGCCACCGATGATTCCCTGCACCTCCCCGGTAGAGTCGCGGTAGGGCAGAATCCAATGATAGATCGTCAGTTTCTTCCCGCGAATATGCAGGGTGCGGTCCAGGATCAGCGGGTTACCTTCGGCCATTACCCGCTGGTAGTCGGCATGGTACTGCTCCGCGTCCGTCTCGAGGGCTTCGCTCATCTGCAGGGCACTTTTGCCGATCACGTCCTCCCGTTTGACTTCGAACACTTGCAGGTAGCTGTCATTGCATGTCTGCAGCAGGCCTTTACGATCGCGCACATAGATGGGGTGCGGGGTTTCATTGACCAGCGCGCGCATGAATTCGAACTGATCGTTGAGGGCACGCTCGGCCATCTTGCGGTGCTTGATCTGACGGCGCATGTAGGCGTTCCAGGCCAGGGAGATCAGCAGTAGCAGCCCGGTGCCGATGATGATACGGGCTATCAGTTGGTGGTAGTTGCGCCAATAACTGTCGGAGGCGGCGGTGTAGCCCCGCCAGCGGCTGTTGATCACCCCCAGTTCATCCGGAGCGATGCTCAACAAGGCCTTGTCGAGAATCGAGCTGAGTTCGGTGGCGCTACGGGATGTGGCCAGGGCAAACGTGGCCGGGAAGGTGCCGATGCTCGTGCTCATCTGCAGCTTGTCCTGGAACACCTGGGACGACAGGAAGTAGTTGGCGACTACCAGGGAGTTCACCGCGCCTTCCACGTGTCCCTGGGCCAACAGTTCCGAAGCCTTGAAGGTGTCGCTGGCTTTGACCAGTTGGACCTGGGGAAAATCGCGACGAAGAATAGCCTCCAGAGGATTGCCTGGCGTGATTGCCAGGCGTTTGCCGGCCATCTGCTCCAGGTTCGAGGGTGCATTGGGTTCTTTGCGTGTCAGCAGGACATAGGAGTTTTCCAGGTAGGGGCGGCTGAAGTTCAGTTGCGCCTCCCGCTCGGCGCTGGGCACGATGGCACCGATGATGTCGGCCTTGCCGGTGTCCACCTGCTCGATCATTGCGTTGACGTCGCGTTCGCGCTGGATCTCGAAGCGCAGCCCGGTGCGCAGGCGGACCAATTCCAGCAGGTCGGCGGTGATGCCGCGGAAGTTGCCATCGGCATCGAAAAAGGTCAGTGGTGCGAAGGTTTCATTCACGACCACCTTGACTACCGGATGGTCTTTCAACCAGCGCTCTTCACGTTGGGTCAGTTGCAGCTTCTGGTCGGACAGCAAGATGTCGCTGCCGGCACTCCAGCGCTTGGCGATCATTTCCCGTTCGTTCATGGGCACGGTGGTCAGAACCGCGTCGACAATACTCAAGAGGGTGCGTTGATGTTGGGACATGGCGAAGCTGAACCCGTAGGCTTCGTGTTTACCGAAGTTGGCCATGCGGATGTTCTTCAGGTAACCCTTGTTGATCATGTAATGGGTGGAAATGGTATCGCCAAGGAAGACGTCTGCCTGGTCGAACGCCACCGCATTCAGGGCATTTTGATAAGAGGGGTAGGCACGGATGATTGCCTTGGGGTACAGCTTTTCCACTTCCGCCAAGGGCAGGTAGTGGTAGACCAGGGCCAGGCGCATGCCGGCCAGGCCATCGTTCAGGCTGCGGGTTTCACCTTCGCGGGTGACCAGCACCGGTTGGTCGACGGCATAGGGTTCGGACAGCGTGAGATTCGGGTTCGCCGCCTCGAAGCCGTTGGAGGAGCCCAGTAAATCGATATCCCCGATTTCGAGCGCACGGATGGCCGCTTCACGGGAAGGGTAGCGCAGTACCTTCACTGGCAAGGCCAGCGCCTTGGCCAACAGGCCGGCGTAATCAGCGGTAAGTCCTTCGTAGTCGCGACCGCTGGACGTGAGGTCGAATGGAGGATAGTCAGGGGCCGCAGTGCCCAACACCAGTTCGCGCTTGTTTTGCAGCCATTGGCGCTGGGTCTTGTTAAGGTTTGTTTCCAGTTGAACGGAGCCTGCACGGCTCAACAAGGTGAAATGTTCCGGGCCCGTTTGATGGTTCGCGAGCACGGCGGTGCTGAAGCACAAACCGGCACTCAATATAATCAGATAGTCCTTTATACGCCTGGGCATCCGCTTTCTCACACTAGCGCGTTTCGTTTTGCCATCTCGATAAGTTCTACCAAGGATTTGGCTTGAAGTTTTTGCATCAGCCTCTTTTTGTAAGTGCTTACTGTTTTGTTGCTCAGAAACATACCTTTTGCAATTTCCTTGTTGGTGCGGCCTTGTGCAAAAAGTTGCAAAACCATAAGTTCGCGGTCGTTGACGTTCTTGAACAGTTCAAGTTCCTGGGACTCGACGCCGTCTGCACCGCTGCTGTTCAGCGCCTGGCTGGGGAAGTAGTTGTAGCCGGACAACACCGCGCGGATGGCACTCAGCAATTCGCTCAGGTCGCCTTCCTTGCACACGTAGCCGTCGGCGCCCGAGCGCATGCAGCGTGTGGCGAACAAGGTGGGGGATTGGGCCGTCAGGATCAGGGTTTTCATCTGCGTGTTCATGGCATTGAACCGGCAGAGCACCTCGAGCCCGTCGAGCTTGGGGATGCTGATATCGAGGATGATGAGGTCAGGCAAGCATTCGCGGACCATTTGTATGGCATCGCATCCGTTGTCTGTTTCTCCCACCACTTTGTAACCTTCGTGTTCCAACAACATTCGGATGGCAAGCCGTATAACCGGGTGGTCATCGATAATAAAAACTGAGTTCATGATCACATTCCGTGCAAGTGCAAATAAAGCGGGCACATTAGCTCAGAAGGGGAGGCAGGAGCATGAGCTCAGGGGGGAGTAGATATAAAACAGGAAAGTTCCTACATTAAAAAAGGTAAATACCTACACGTTGCTCAGGCTGTGCGAAGTGATATGCCTGCGCTTGTGAGGTGAATGAATTAAATGGTGCCGCTATAGAATTAGCTGGCTCGGCACAGAGCTTTTTCTTCGGGCCCTGACGTTTAAAATCCTACATGTGCGATCTGAGTAATGGGCAGATCAAACGTGCCAGCTCATCTTTGTTCAGCGGCTTTGACAAATAGCCGAGCAATGGCAGGCCACGGTCCACCGCTTGGGCGATCAGGGCCGCGAGTTCTGTCGCGGGCAGTCCGCTCAGGAGGATGGCAGTTGTGGTAAAGCGTCGGCGACTGGCGATTTCAATCAGCTCGAGTCCCGGCAGGTCGGGCAGGCATTGATCGCACAGGATGATGTCGAAGGGTATCTCGGCCCGCGACATCAAACAGATAGCCTGTTCGGCGTTCTCGGCCGGGGTTACCCGTGCAAAGCCGAAGCTTCTGAGCAGGCACTGGGTGGCGAGGAGTTGAAAGGGATGATCCTCCACCAGCAGGATACGAAGCGGATAACTGGGCATTGGGGGCACACGGTGAGTCAAGCGTCGATGGAGGGCGCGTAGGAACTGTTCGCCTGGGTCGCCCGGAGCGTGCGTGATTATTCAGCAGGTGCCTGTGCGAATTCGATCAGGCCGCTCTGTTCCCTTCGTAGGTCGATTCCTCTCGGATAACAGGCGGCTTGATCGTACTCGTCATTGGGGACTGGAGCGCCCGGTCATTTCCCGGGCCATTTCGGTGGCATAGCTGTCGGTCATGCCGGCGATGAAGTCGATCATGCGCAGGAACGAGGCGTGCAAAGGCCATTGGGGATTTGGCGCGTTGTTACCCAGCAGGTCGAGAATGCGCCGATTCTTGAACGACGGCGTACGCCCGCCATGCTGCTCCAGGGCTGCGCCGCAAAAGGCGTTCAGCAGAATTTCCAAGGTGGTGTAGGCGCCGATTTCATGCAATGTCTTGCGCTTGTCCTGGAAGATCTTCTTGCGCGCCATGTCCTTGGCGTCCAGCACGCAACGCTTGGCCGGGCCGTGCATGTGCTCCACCAGGTCGCCGGGCAGGGTACCGGCGAGCAAGGCATCCTGTTGTTCGACAAAGGCCCGCGCGGCCGCGTTGGTCAGGTGTTCGATAGCCTTGCCCCGCAGGATCGCCAGCTTGCGCCGCCGGGAGTCCTGCGCGCCGAGTTGGCGATAGGTCTGCGGCAGGTCATCGCCTACCAGGTCCAGCAGCAGCGACTCGACCTCGGTGTACTCCAGCAACTCCATTTCCAGGCCGTCTTCCAGGTCGATCAGGGCGTAGCAGATGTCATCTGCTGCCTCCATCAGATACACCAGCGGATGCCGGGCCCAGCGCTGTTCTTCGAGTTGCGGCAGGCCGAGCTTGTGGGCGATCTGCTCGAGGATCGGCAGTTCGCTCTGGTAACAGCCGAACTTGTGTTTCTTGTAGCCCAGGGAGTCGGCGTGGCGGGCGGTCCAAGGGTATTTCAGGTAAGTGCCCAGGGTGGCGTAGGTCAACCGCGTGCCACCGTCGAACTGGTGATATTCAAGCTGGGTGAGCACGCGGAAGCCTTGGGCGTTGCCTTCGAAATTGAGGAAGTCATTACGCTCGGCGCTGCTCATGTCATCCAGCCAACCGCGGCCTGCGGCCTGCTGGAACCAATGGCGGATGGCGTCTTCGCCGGAGTGCCCGAACGGGGGGTTGCCGATGTCATGGGCCAGGCAGGCCGATTGCACCACCATGCCCAGGTCGCTCGGGTCGCACCAGTCGGGCAGGGCGCTGCGCAACGTTTCGCCGACGCGCATGCCGAGGGAGCGGCCTACGCAGCTCACCTCCAGGGAATGGGTCAGGCGGGTGTGAATGTGGTCGTTGCTGGAGACCGGGTGCACTTGGGTCTTGCGGCCCAGGCGGCGAAATGCGCCAGAGAAGATAATACGGTCATGGTCTTTGTGGAACGGGCTACGGCCCAGTTCTTCCGGGCTGTGCAGCGGTTTGCCTAGACGTTCGCGAGTCAGCAGGGTGGGCCAATCCAAGGCGGGTACTCTCCGTGCGGTGAATGACCCTCCCAGCTTCCCGGTTCAGCGCGGGCTGGGCAAGCGAAAATCTACAGCCCGGCCGCGTCGATATCGATTAACAGCAAACGCTGACCGTTATCAAAGAACTGTCCGGCGGTGAGGCAATACTGGTTGGTGGTCGCGTCGCGGTAGGTCGAGGAGAGGGTCAGACGACGCTCGTCCCACCCTTCGGCCAACAGGTGATAGAAATACGGGCGCCACGACCAGTTATGGCCCAGATAAAGGCTGTCGGCCTGCCAGGCGTCCTGGCGCCATTCGAAATTGGGCGTCAGCTGAGTGCCGTGTCGGTCGCATTGGTAGAAGCGCAGCAGCCAGGGGAACGCCGGCAGTTGGGGTAATTGGCTCAGCGGCGCCTGTGCCTGGGCCCAGGTTTGCAGGATTTTCATCAGCTCGGCCAATTGCTGGCGCAATTGCATGATGCGCCCGCGTTCCGCCAGTTTTTGCTGAACGTAGGCGGTGCGCAACTCTGCAAAACGCGGCACGAAGGCGTCGGCGGCAAACCAGTCCAACTGTGCCTGGGCAAACAGATAGCCCTGCACATAACGCGAGCCGCACTCCAGGGCGAAGCTCAACTGTGCTTCGGTTTCCACGCCTTCGGCAATGATCCAGCAGCCGGTTTTCTCGGCCATCTGCGCCAGCGCCCGCACCACTTCGCTGCTCGGCCCGCCGCGGGCGGCTTCCTGGAACAGGCGCATGTCCAGCTTGAGAATGTCTGGTTGCAATGCCAGCACCCGGTCGAGCTGAGAATAGCCGGCGCCGAAGTCATCGATGGCGATACGCGCACCGGCCTCGCGGTAACGCGCGACCACGTCAGCCAGGCGCTGGATGTCGCCACCCAGTTCGGTGATCTCGAACACGATCCGTCGCGGGTCGACACCATGGCTGTGAATCTGTTTCAGGCTCGGCAGGGCTTGGCCCGGACGCAGGCGGTTGATCCAGCGCGGCGAGATGTTCAGGCTCAGGAACCAGTCGGCGGGTGCTTCATGCAAGCGGCTCAGGGCATTGTCGCGAATCTGCCGGTCGAGACGGCGCAAGGTCACGCCTGGGGTGCGCGGGTCGGCGAACAGCGGCCCCACCGATTGCAGGCGCCCGTCGGCCTGGCGCAGGCGGCCGAGGGCCTCGACACCGGCGATGCGGCCAGTGGCGGTATCGATAAACGGCTGGAAGCAGGCGAGCGGTTGCCCGTCGATCACGGGGCCTCCTTAAGCGAGGTGGCTGAAAAAAGGCCCGGCCCTCGAAAACGAGGGCCGGGCCGATTCTGTTAGCAAGAATGCAGCCAGCCAGGCTCAACTTTTGCGCGAAGTGCCCTGCATGGCCAATTTGATCAGCGGGATCAACCCGGCACCGAGACGCACCAGGCGTGTCAGGCTGCTGATACCGCCGCCCTTGGCGCCTTTGCCGGTGAAAAAGCCCATCAGCGTCACCGCAGCCACGCCCCACAGCGGCGCGTGCTTGATGCCAAGGCTGTCCTGCCAGTTACTGCCCAGGTTGCGCACCTTGTTCAACGGCAGCATCAGTTGCTGGGACTCGTGGCGGATTTCCTGACGGTGCATTTCCATGCGCAGCCTGATCAACGCTTTGCGCATTTCCCGCCGTGACGTGTTTTTTGGCATTTCAGTCAGGCTCATGGCAGCAGACGCTCCCGGTCATTGGCCAGCTCTTCGAGGGTGGCGTGGAATGGCGTGGATTCATCGAACACCGCCGCTTTCAAGCGTACCCCGCAAAAGGCTGCGGCCAGGCTGTAGAACACGCAGAGGCAGATGATTCCGGTCAGGCGGTAGCCGGTGTCCCAGACCAGGATCATCACCAGTGTCGACAACCCCACCAGCAACAGCAGTGCAAACACCAGCGCCAGGCCGGCAAACAGCAGCAGGCTGACGGTGCGAGCCTTCTGTTCCTGCAATTCGATGCCGAACAACTCGACGTGGCTGTGCAGCAAGCCCAGCACGGCTGCGCCCAGGCGCCTTGAAGTCGTCCCCGTGGACGAGCCGGTTTCGCCGATAGACATGATTAGCGCCTTGTGGCCAGCAGGCCGATCAGAAAGCCCACGCCGGCGGCAATGCCCACCGACTGCCAAGGGTTGGCTTGCACGTAATCTTCAGTCGCAGTGACCGCCGCCTGGCCGCGTTCACGCAGCGAGTCTTCAGTCTGCTTGAGGGTTTCGCGGGCCTGGAGCAGGGTATCGTGGATCTTGGCCCGTAGCTCATCAGCCTGGTCACCGGCGAGCACTTTGGTGTCGTCCAGCAACCTTTCGGTATCAGTCACCAGGGTTTGAAAATCCGCCATCAATATTTCTTGAGCAGTCTTTGCAGTTCTTCTGGCCATGGTTATCTCCGTGATGGGCTGTTTTGTACTTAGTGGTTTCGAGTCACCGGCGTCGGTGAAGGTTCAGTGCAATTGTGTGGTACAGCTTTTGCTTTGCCTTGGTGCGCAGGCCCCGGGGCCTGCGCCGAATCCGGGCGGTCGGGCAGGAAGCCTTGAAAAACCTTACCCTAAATAACTGAAACTCGCGGAAAAACCCTGTCGGCAACGGCCTGTTGTGTTGATCGCTGCGCTAAATCGGTTCATGCCCTCTGCAGAGGGGCGGGACCGGCGGTGCCAATTTAGTGCGCGCAACCCGGGCTTGAACCGCTTTGGTGCTTTTTGCCCTACTGCAGGCCTGCCAACTTCCATGGAAAATGTGCAAAGTGCAGTGGACACGCTTGTCCACAGCTCCAACACCCTGTTTATCCTGATCGGTGCGGTCATGGTCCTGGCCATGCACGCTGGCTTCGCCTTCCTCGAAGTCGGCACGGTGCGCCAGAAGAACCAGGTCAACGCCCTGTCGAAGATCCTCAGCGACTTCGCCATCTCCACCCTGGCCTATTTCTTTATAGGCTATTGGATCTCCTACGGGGTGAGCTTCATGCAACCGGCGGCAGTGATCAGCGCCGACCATGGCTACGGCCTGGTGAAGTTCTTCTTCTTGCTGACTTTCGCGGCAGCGATCCCGGCGATCATTTCCGGGGGGATTGCCGAGCGTGCACGGTTTGCGCCGCAACTCTGCGCAACCGCGTTGATCGTGGCGTTTATCTACCCGTTTTTCGAAGGCGTGGTGTGGAACGGCAATTTCGGTCTGCAGGCCTGGTTGCTCGCGACCTTCGGCGCCAGCTTCCATGATTTCGCCGGCTCGGTGGTGGTCCACGCCATGGGCGGCTGGCTGGCGCTGGCGGCGGTGTTGCTGCTTGGCCCGCGCAACGGGCGCTACCGCGAAGGGCGCCTGGTGGCGTTCGCGCCGTCGAGCATTCCGTTCCTGGCATTGGGGTCGTGGATCCTGATTGTCGGCTGGTTTGGTTTCAACGTGATGAGTGCGCAAACGTTGAATGGCGTCAGTGGCCTGGTGGCGGTCAACTCGCTGATGGCCATGGTTGGCGGCACCGTCGCGGCTTTGATCATCGGCCGCAACGATCCGGGTTTCCTGCATAACGGCCCGCTGGCCGGGCTGGTGGCCATCTGTGCGGGTTCCGACCTGATGCACCCGGTGGGCGCACTGGTCACTGGCGCAGTCGCCGGTGGTTTGTTCGTGTGGTTCTTTATCGCCGCCCAGGATCGCTGGAAGATCGACGACGTGCTGGGCGTGTGGCCGCTGCACGGCCTGTGCGGCGTGTGGGGTGGCATTGCCTGCGGCATCTTCGGCCAGACGGCATTGGGGGGCCTGGGCGGTGTTAGCCTGGTCAGCCAGCTGATCGGCACTGCCCTTGGTGTGCTGGTCGCGCTGGTCGGTGGCCTGCTGGTGTACGGCGTGATCAAGCGCGTGCACGGGCTGCGCCTGAGCCAGGAAGAGGAGTATTACGGCGCGGACCTGTCGATCCACAAGATCGGCGCGGTCAGTCAGGATTGATCGGCTCGTCTGCCTGGCGATAAAAACCGTGCAGCAGGCGGTAGCGGTTGTGTCGCACATCGTCAACCCGCGCCTGCACCTGTTGGTCCGGCAGGCCCAGCAGGATCAGGGCGTGGGAGGCGAGCATCAGGCTTGACTCCAACAGTTCGGGCACCACTTCGCTGGCGCCTGCGGCCTTCAGTTCAGCCAGTTGGCTGTCATCGCGGGTGCGCACCAGGATCGGCACTTCGGTGTTGATCCGGCGTGCTTCCTTCAACACCACCAGCGCGACATCGGTGTTGTCCACCGCAATCACCACCAACCGCGCGCGTTCCAGGCCGACCGCACTGAGCAAGGCGCCACGCCGGCAATCACCGTAGTGCACGCTGCTGTCTTCGGTGGCGGCTTCCTGTACCCGTTCCGGGTCGTCATCCAGAGCGATGAATGCCTGTTGTTCCTGGCGCAGAAAGCGCCCGATGGATTGGCCGACGCGACCATAGCCGCAGATCACCGCGTGACCGTGCAGCTCGGCGTTGAGCGCGGTGATGGCTTCCAGTTGTACTTGCTGGTTGGGCTTGCGGTGCAGGCGCAGGGCAATGCCCGGCGCGGCACGCAGCAGCAGCGGCGTCAGTAGCATCGAGCAGAAGGTGGCGGCGAGCAGCAAGCCGTTGAATTCATCCGGGATCAACCGGCTCTGTTGCATCTGTGCCATCAATGCAAAGCAGAACTCGCCGCCCTGGGCCAGCGCCAGGCCGCTGCGCCAGGCGGTTTCGCTGTCGCTGCCGCGCAGCTTGACCAGCGCGGCGACCACACAGCCCTTGACCAGCATCAGGGTGAGGGTCAGGGCGAGGATCAACAGGCTGTGGCTGACGAACAGTTGCAGGTCGATCAGCATACCGATGCTGACGAAAAACAGCCCCAGCAGGATGTCGCGAAACGGACGGATATCTGCCTCGATCTGATGGCGGTAGTGGCTTTCTCCCAGCAGCATGCCGGCCAGGAACGCGCCGAGGGCAGGGGAGAGCCCCAGCAGGTGGGTGAGCCAGGCGGTCAGCAACACAATCACCAGCGCCAGCAGTACAAACAACTCGGCCGAATGGGAGGCGGCGACTTCATGAAACAAGCGCGGCAACAACCAGCGACTGGCGAGCAGCAAGCCGACAAACAACACCACGGTCTTGCCCAGGGTCAGTGGCAGCGCCCAGTACCAGGCTTGTTCACCGGTGCCGGCAAACACCGGCACCAGGGTCAGCAACAGCACCGCTACCACATCCTGGAACAGCAACACGCCAATCGCGTTCTGGCCATGGCTGCTGAAGATTTCACCGAGGCTGGTCAACTCCTTGCTGACGATGGCCGTGGATGACAGCGCCAGCCCTGCGCCCAGTAACAACGCGACGCCTGGCGCCACACCCAGGATCATCAACAAGATGCCCAGCAGCGCCCCGCAGCCCAATACCTGCAAACTGCCCAGGCCAAACACCACGCGGCGCAGGGCGAGCATCTTGGTCAGGGAGAACTCCAGGCCCAGGGAGAACAGCAGGAACACCACGCCCAGTTCGGCGAGGTCGGGCAGCTCTTCGCTGTCATTCACCCAGTCCAGTGCGGTGGGTCCTACGGCCAGGCCGACGCACAAGTAGCCCAGCACCGGCGGCAGTTGCAGCCGGCGAAACAGCGCAATCACCACCAGGGATGAGGCCAGAATGATCAGCAGGTTGGCAAACACACGCATCTCCGTTGCAAGGGGGCAGGCAAAAAGCCGCGAGAATCGCTGAAACAGTTATAGGCCATGGTGACCTGGGTCAGGGTTTTTGGGGGCTGGTTTCTCGCCACAGATTTTCGTCAGGCTTAGAATGTTGGCCTACTTTCTGATCAGGTCCATTCGTCATGCTTCCTGAATGCCAGCTATTCGGCACCCTGGGTTGCCATCTGTGTGAAATCGCCGAAGCCGAAATCATGCCGCTCGTCGAACACGGGTTGCTGGTGGAACTGGTGGATATCGCCGACCCCGACGACCTGACCGAAGCCTACGGCCTGCGGATTCCGGTACTTCGCAGAGTGGACACCGGGGCGGAACTGGATTGGCCATTTGACTCACAACAGGTCGTGGCCTTCCTTCGTTGAGTTTATGCGATGGCAGGTTTCCAAATATTAAGTTACTGTATGTTTGTACAGCGATTGAGTAGAGGGAACGCCCGTGGTGAATGTTGAACAACTGAAAAGCAGCGTCAATCGCATGTCCGCCGATGTCGTGCGCGACGCGGTGAACGAGCTGCGCCTCGATGGCCTGGTCACAGAAGGCAAGACGCCTTTTAACAAGGTGCATTTCAATACCTGCTTTGCCGAGATCGAGGCGCTGTTCCAGCGTGCCGGTTACCACAAGCAATTGGATGTGGTGGGTTACCAGGGCTTGTTGTACGCGTTGTACGATCCAGGCCGCTGGGAAGCGGTGGACGTGCTGCGCTGGCTCAAGGAATTCACCGAGGCCGCCAGTGCCTCGCCGATTCTGCGGGCGGAGCTGGCCAAGGCTTGAGATCCGCCCTAGGCTCAAGCCCGCCCGATGCGGGATAATGCCCGCCGGTTTTCCCAGGCTTCGAGCATTTCATGTCCACTTCCGTTTTTATCGCCTCCGAGCACCAAGCCAGCACCCTGTATTTGCCGCCCGGTCCTTGGGCGACGGTGCTCGATTGCCTCTGCGAGCACTTCCCGGCGATCGGCCGTGGACAGTGGCTTGACCGCATCGCCCGTGGCAGGGTGCTGGACATCAACGGCAGCCCCATCAGGCTGGACTTGGTCTACAAGGAAGGCCTGTGCATCTATTACTTCCGCGAAGTGCCCAACGAGAAAGTCATCCCGGTGCAGGAAACCATCCTGTACGCCGACGAGCACTTGGTGGTCGCTGACAAACCGCACTTCCTGCCCGTGACCCCCGCCGGTGAATACGTCGAGCAAACGCTGCTGCGGCGCTTGATTCGCCAGTTGGATAACCCATCGCTGGTGCCCCTGCACCGCATCGACCGGCATACGGCGGGGCTGGTGCTGTTCTCAGCCAACCCGGCCAGCCGCTCGGCGTATCAGCAACTGTTTCCCACACGCCAGATCGACAAGTTCTACGAAGCCATCGCTCCGGCCCTGCCGAACCTGACGTTCCCGCTGGTGCATAAAAGCCGCCTGGTCGATGGCGAGCCGTTCTTTCGCATGCAGGAAGGGCCTGGCGCGAGTAACACCGAAACGGCGGTGGAAGTGCGGGAAAAAAACGGTGATCTATGGCGCTATGGCCTGTTTCCCGTAACCGGCAAGAAACACCAGTTGCGTGTGCACATGACCGCACTCGGTGCGAGTATCTGCAACGACCCGTTCTACCCGGACGTGATCAAGGACGCCGTGGACGATTACGCCAACCCCCTCAAACTGTTGGCCCAGGGCGTACGGTTTATCGACCCGGTCACAGGTGTCGAGCGCAACTTGCGCAGCCAGATCACCCTCGACTGGTAACTGCCAGAAACGACAAGGCCCGCGCGAGGCGGGCCTTGATGGCAAACGCTAAGACTTACAAGTCTTTGACGGTGCGAACCTGATCTTTGTTGATGCGGGTGCGCTTGCCGTCAAGCTGTTCGAATTCGTAGAACCCCGAATCTTCGTTGTATTTAGGGGTGTCGACGGCCTGGATTTCGCGACCGTCATTCAGGGTGATCACTGTCGGCGAGGCACAACCGGCGAGGGTGGCGAGGCCCAGTGCAAGCATGAGAGCGGCGATGGTCCGTTGAGTCATGAGTTTGTCTCCGAGATAATTCTTTTGAATAGCTGACCTTGTGACGCTCACGGCGTCGACAAAGTTCCGGGTGCGAGGTTCATTCTGACACGCCCGGGCGCGTCTGTAACAGCTCCGGCGTATTAAGGTTGGCCAGGCGCGGGTCATCCGCCGGGCACTCCAGGCCCACGCCGCCCAGTTGCAGGAAGAGCTTGCGCGGGCTGCGCTCACCGGCTTGCCAGGCGCTCTCCACCGCGTTCCGCAGGGCGGTGGGGAGGATGCAGATCAGCGGCTCCCAGAACTCACCATGGCGTACCATCACCGGCAGCCGAGGGTTGCGCCGTGCAGTGTCACACAGGCCGGCGAGCAACCCTGCGTCGATATGCGGCACATCGCACGGCAGTATCAACAGGTGTGTGTGGCGCGCGGCGGCGAGTCCTGCGCGGATACCGGCAAGCGGGCCGGGAAAGTCCGGGCTGTCGTCGTTCACCAGTTGGTCGGCGTACGCGGCGTAGTGCTCCAGGTTGCGGTTGCACGAGATGATCAGGTCATCCGTCAGCGGCCGCACCAGGCGCTGCAGATGGGCGATCAAGGGATGGCCATGCCATTCCAGCAGGCCTTTGTCCTGGCCGCCCATGCGCTGGCCACGCCCACCGGACAGCAGCAAGACCGAACAGGGCAGTGATGATGAATCGATAGGCATGGCGGTTCCGCAGCGGCAGTAAAAGGGGGGGCTGTGATATAACATCGGGCTGTTCCTTCGACAACCGGACCGTGCCATGAAAGCCAAGGCAGATGCGCCCTTCGTACCCCTGAATATCGCTGTATTGACCGTCAGCGACACCCGCACCCTCGACACCGATACCTCCGGCCAGGTCTTTGTCGACCGCCTCACCGCTGCCGGCCATAACCTGGCCGAACGCGTGCTGCTCAAGGACGACCTCTACAAGATCCGCGCCCAGGTCGCCCACTGGATCGCCGAAGACGTGGTGCAAGTCGTGCTGATCACCGGCGGCACCGGCTTTACCGGCCGTGACAGCACCCCCGAAGCCGTGAGCTGCCTGCTGGACAAGCAGGTCGATGGTTTTGGCGAACTGTTCCGCCAGATCTCCGTGGCGGACATCGGCACCTCTACGGTGCAGTCCCGCGCCCTGGCCGGCCTGGCCAATGGCACCCTGGTGTGCTGCCTGCCAGGTTCCACCAATGCCGTGCGCACCGGTTGGGACGGTATCCTCGCCGAGCAATTGGACAACCGTCACCGCCCATGCAACTTCGTCCCGCACCTGAAACAGGCCGAGCCCTGTGAATCCCGTGGGTAAGCCGGGCAAGACCGGCGCCCTGATGCCGGTGGAAGACGCGTTGGCGCAACTGCTGGCCATGGCTGAAGCCGCACCGATCCGCGAGCAGGAAACCTTGCCCCTTGCGCACTGCGACGGGCGTGTATTGGCCTTGGACCTGGTCTCCACCCTCGACCTGCCACCCTGGCCGAACAGCGCCATGGACGGCTATGCCGTGCGTCTGTCGGACTGGACCGGCGAGCCCCTGGTGGTCAGTCAGCGCATCTTCGCAGGCCAGGCGCCGCAACCCTTGGCTGCGGGCACCTGCGCGCGCATCTTTACCGGCGCCCCGGTACCCGAAGGCGCCGACTGCGTGGAGATGCAGGAAAACGCCGTGGTCCATGCCGACGAGCGCGTGAGCTTCACCGAACCCCTGCACCTCGACCAGAACATCCGTCCACAAGGCCAGGAAACCACTGCAGGCGAGCTGGTTTTGTCGGCAGGTACGCGCCTGGGTCCGATTGAACTCGGACTTGCCGCCTCCCTGGGTCGTGACCGCCTGGACGTGGTGCGCCGCCCGCGTGTGGCGGTGCTGTCCACCGGTGACGAATTGATCGAGCCGGGCCTGCCACTGGGGCCGGGACAGATCTACAACAGCAATCGGCGGGTGCTGTGCTCGTGGTTGACCCGTATTGGCTGTGAAGTGATCGACGCCGGCATCCTGCCCGACGACCTTGAGCAAACCCGTACGCGCCTGGGCGACCTGGGCAGTGTCGACCTGATCCTGTCAACCGGCGGCGTGTCGGTGGGCGAGGCGGATTTCCTCGGCATTGCCCTGCGCGAAGAGGGCGAACTGACCCTGTGGAAACTGGCGATCAAACCGGGCAAGCCGCTGACGTTCGGGCATTTTCGTGGCGTGCCGGTGATCGGCCTGCCAGGCAATCCGGCGTCGACGCTGGTGACCTTTGCGCTGTTGGCCCGGCCTTATCTGCTGCGCCGCCAGGGTGTGCAGGATGTCGAGCCGTTGCGTTTCGAAGTGCCGGTGGGCTTCACCTGGCCTAAACCTGGCAACCGTCGCGAGTACCTGCGTGGTCGCATCGAACAGGGCAAGGCGATCATCTACCGCAACCAGAGCTCTGGTGTGCTGCGCAGCGCGGCGTGGGCGGAGGGGTTTGTCGAGGTGTTGGAAGGCACGACGCTGGCGATCGGCGACCGGGTCAACTTCATCCCGCTCAGTGAAGTCCTGAACTGACCCATTCCAAATGTGGGAGGGGGGCAAGCCCCCTCCCACATTTGGATCTTCATATGCCTCAGTAATCGTCGCCGCGTTCGGTGATGTCGCGCTCCACCGGCCCCGCATCCGGGTCATACCCCACCGGGAACTTGCCCTTCAACGTCCAGGCAAACGCAATGATCTCGGCAATCGTGCGGTACAGCTCCTCGGGAATACTGTCGCCCAGCTCCATCCGTGCCAGCAGCTTGACCAGTTCGGCGTTTTCGTAGATCGGTACTTCATTTTCCCGCGCCAGCTTCAGGATTGCTTCGGCCAGGGCGTCATCGCCCTTGGCCGTCAGCGTGGGTGCCTGCTGGCCGTCGTACTTGAGGGCAATCGCCTGGCGCGGCGGTGTCGGGTTCTTCATGCGGTTTCATCCACCCAGCGTTGTTCCAGTCCGGTTTTCGGCCCGCGCGGTGGGGTGCCGAGGTGGCAGTCGAGGTCGCCGACGTTGATGCCCGAGGTCACCAGGCGTTCGCGCAGGGTGCCCAGGTGGCTTTCGATCAGGCTGGCGGTGAAGGGGCGGGAGGCCCACAGCTGGCTGGAGAGTTTGCCCTGGCTCAATTGTGCCTGGACCTGCAATGGCCCGAGCGGCTCCATGTCGAAAGCCAGTTCGACGCGCCAGAGCATCTGCTTGGCGTCCTTTTTCTCCTTGCGTTCGGGCTGGTCCTTGTCCGGTGCCGGTTCTTCGCGCTGGAACTTGACCTGCAACGGCACGATGTCCTGCAACGTGCGCATGGGGATTTCCAGTTGCCAGGTGGTTTGCAAGCGGCCGTCGGCAGTCGTGCCGGTCTGTTCCAGGCTCGACAGCTGATGGCTTTGCAGGCGTGAGATGGCTCCGGCGGCCAGGCGCAGCAGGTTTTCCAGGTCGCCTTCGCCTTCCAGTTTCGCCATCAGCCGTTCGGGCAGCGGGAAGCTGGCAGGTATCTGGCGGGCGCTGACTTGGCCGAGGGTATTCAAAGGGCTGCGCACGAAGTTGGGCAGCGCCTGGGCCAGGGTGTTGGCGGCGAGGATCGCTGTCATGTTGGTGCTGGCGGGCAGGGCGGGCAACAGGTCCGCGACCAGGCGCAGCAACGCACCCTTCATGTCCAACGGCGGAATTTGCGGGCTCTGCCCGGCGAGCAGCTTGGCTTCAAGGAAGGCGCCGCTGTTCTGGATGACTTGCGCCAGTACCTTGGGGTTGCTGACCTGCGCCAGGTCCGGCAGGGCGGCCAGCAGGCGGTCGGCGGCGGCGCGCAGGTCGGCGGAAGTACTGTCGCCGCGTGGCAGGTTTTGCAGGGCGGTGACGACTGCATCCAGCGAGCCCTGGCGACTCTGTTGGGTCGACAGTTGCTGGCTGACGGCCAGTTGATCCTTGAGCCCGCTCAGCGGCACAAAGCTCAGGGTCTGCGCGTTCTGCACCACGGCGCTGAGCAGGCTGCCGACGCGCAGGGGCTGAGGGCTTTCCACGGTCAGGGTCGCGCCCGCCAGGGCGTTGTTGAGCACAGTGACCAGCGAGCGGTAGATCGCCGGCTGCGCCGTGCCCTGGGGCAGCATCTGGGTGGTCAGCACCTTGGCCTGCAACAGCGTGCCTACCGGCATCTGGTTTGTGTCAATGCGGGTGAGGGCGGCGACATTGGCGCTCAAGGCCTGCTGCAGGCTGAGGGTCAGGTTGCCCGCAGTCGTCTGGCTCACTGCCACATTGCTGCCCAGCGGCAGTGGTTGGGGGCTGCTGGCCTGTACCAGGGTCTGGCGGCCGCCTTCCAGGGTCAATTTGAGCAGCAACTGGAAGGCTTCCCCGCCTTGTTTCAGGGCGATGACTTCAGCGTTCGCGGTTTTGCCAGGGTCGATCAGGCCGATCTGCGGCTCCAGCAGTTTCAGCAACTCGCCGGCCGCGGGTGCGGGGCCAGGCCCGGCTGTCGGGGCGGGTGCAAGCGTAGGAAGGTTGATCTCACCGGTCATCGCGCGCGTCGTCTCTGGGGAAATTGCCCTCTTTAGAGTAGGGCATCACATGTATAATGCCGCCCGTCTGCAACGAGAGCGGTAAAAACCTCACAACTATTTGATCCAGCTCTCTAAAATCGGTCGCCAAAGCCGTTATTGTGCATTTCTCTTTAACGGCCGCTGCACCGCCGACTTGAACCGTAAAGGCCCGCGATCTTTTGACCAGCCCTCTTCTTGAAGCCGTAGCGCTTGCCTGTGAACGCGACCTGCGCCTGCTGTTCGAGCACCTCGAACTGCGGCTCAAGGGCGGCGACATGGTGCAGATCAGCGGCCCCAACGGCAGCGGCAAGACCAGTTTGCTGCGCCTGCTGGCCGGGCTGATGCAGCCGACCGCCGGTGAGGTTCGACTCAACGGCAAGCCCCTCAACGAACAACGCAGCGAACTTGCCCGCAACCTGGTGTGGATCGGCCACGCCGCCGGCATCAAGGATGTACTGACCGCCGAGGAAAACCTCAGTTGGCTCAGCGCCCTGCATCATCCCGCTTCCCGCGATGCCATCTGGCAGGCCCTGGCCGTTGTCGGCCTCAAGGGGTTTGAGGACGTTCCCTGTCACACCTTGTCCGCCGGCCAGCAGCGCCGCGTGGCCCTGGCGCGTTTGTATCTGCCCGGCCCGCCGCTGTGGATTCTCGACGAACCCTTCACCGCCCTTGATAAACAGGGCGTCGCCCAGTTGGAAGAGCACCTGGCCCGGCATTGCGAGCAGGGCGGTCTGGTCGTTCTCACCACTCATCACACCCTCAATCGCGTGCCCGCCGGTTATCGTGACTTGGACCTGGGGCGGTGGTCGCTATGAGCGTATTCGGCCTGTTGGTTGCCCGCGAAGCACGCTTGCTCTGCCGTCGACCGGCCGAACTGGCCAATCCGCTGGTGTTCTTCGCGATTGTCATCGCGCTGTTCCCGCTGGCGGTTGGCCCCGAGACTAAACTGTTGCAAACCTTGTCCCCAGGACTGGTGTGGGTGGCCGCGCTTTTATCGGTCCTGCTCTCGCTGGACGGGCTGTTTCGCAGTGATTTCGAAGACGGTTCCCTGGAACAGTGGGTCCTTTCGTCGCACCCCCTGCCACTTCTGGTTCTGGCCAAGGTACTGGCACACTGGGCTTTTTCCGGCCTCGCGCTAGTCTTGCTCTCGCCGCTGCTGGCGATGATGCTCGGGTTGCCCACCGAATGCCTGCCGATCCTGCTGCTGAGCCTGTTGCTCGGTACGCCGGTGCTCAGCCTGTTGGGCGCGGTAGGCGCGGCATTGACCGTGGGTTTGAAGCGGGGCGGCCTGCTGCTGGCCCTGTTGATTCTGCCTTTGTACATCCCGGTATTGATCCTGGGCAGCGGTGCCTTGCAAGCCGCGCTCATGGGCATGCCGGCGACCGGTTACCTGTTGTGGCTGGGTAGCCTGACCGCCCTGGCGGTCACCCTGACACCCTTTGCTATAGCGGCCGGCCTGAAGATCAGCGTCGGCGAATAATGAGGTCTGGTTAAGCGTTGTCTTAACCAGTAAAGACCCTAAGCTTTTCGCAACGACGAAAAGCAACCGTGATGGAAACAGCAATGAACTGGACCTGGTTTCACAAGCTCGGCTCGCCCAAATGGTTCTATGGCATCAGCGGCAAGCTGTTGCCGTGGTTGAGCGTAGCCGCCGTGTTGCTGATCGGCATCGGCCTGGTCTGGGGCCTGGCCTTCGCGCCGCCGGATTACCAGCAAGGCAACAGCTTTCGCATCATTTATATCCACGTACCTGCCGCGATGCTGGCCCAGTCCTGCTACGTGATGCTGGCGGTGTGCGGCATCGTCGGCCTGGTGTGGAAGATGAAGCTCGCGGATGTGGCCCTGCAATGCGCCGCGCCCATCGGCGCCTGGATGACCGCCGTGGCGCTGGTCACCGGCGCGATCTGGGGCAAACCCACCTGGGGCTCGTGGTGGGTGTGGGATGCGCGACTAACGTCCATGTTGATCCTGCTGTTCCTGTACTTCGGTCTGATTGCCCTGGGCAACGCGATCAGCAATCGTGACAGCGCCGCCAAGGCTTGCGCGGTGCTGGCGATTGTCGGCGTGATCAACATCCCGATCATCAAATACTCGGTGGAGTGGTGGAACACCCTGCACCAGGGCGCCACCTTCACCCTCACCGAAAAACCGGCGATGCCGGTAGAGATGTGGGCGCCGCTGCTATTGATGGTGCTGGGGTTCTACTGCTTCTTCGGCGCCGTGCTGCTGCTGCGCATGCGCCTCGAAGTGCTCAAGCGTGAAGCCCGTACCAGTTGGGTCAAGGCCGAAGTGCAAAGCAGCCTGGGAGCGCGTGGATGAGTTTTGCTTCTTTCAGCGAGTTTCTCGCCATGGGCCATCACGGCCTGTACGTCTGGACCGCCTATGGCATCTGCCTGGCGGTGCTGGCCCTCAACGTCGCCGCGCCGATCCTGGCCCGCAAGCGTTACCTGCAACAAGAGGCGCGTCGTCTGCGCCGGGAGACCGAAAAGTGAATCCGCTGCGTAGAAAGCGTCTGTTGATCATCCTTGCCATCCTGGTGGGCGTCGGCATTGCCGTGGGCCTTGCCTTGAGCGCCTTGCAACAGAACATCAACCTGTTCTACACCCCGACTCAGATCGCCAACGGCGAAGCGCCGGTGGACACGCGGATTCGCGCCGGCGGCATGGTGGAGAAGGGCTCGCTGAAACGCTCTGCCGACTCCCTCGACGTCACCTTCGTGGTCACCGACTTCAATAAAGCCGTGACCATCACCTACCGCGGCATCCTCCCGGACCTGTTCCGCGAAGGCCAGGGCATCGTCGCCCTGGGCAAGCTCAACGCGGATGGTGTAGTGGTGGCTGATGAAGTGCTGGCCAAGCACGATGAGAAATACATGCCGCCGGAAGTCACCAAGGCGTTGAAAGACAGCGGCCAGTCGGCTCCAACACCTGCCAAGGAGGGCTAAGCCATGACGTCCGCACTGTTTATTCCGGAGTTGGGCCAGTTGGCGATGATCCTCGCCCTGTGCTTTGCCATCGTCCAGGCCGTGGTGCCGTTGCTCGGTGCCTGGCGTGGCGACCGTTTGTGGATGAGCCTGGCGCAGCCGGCGGCCTGGGGCCAGTTTGCTTTCCTGCTGTTCGCGTTTGGCTGCCTGACCTATGCCTTCATGACCGACGACTTTTCCGTCGCCTATGTGGCCAACAACTCCAACAGCGCGTTGCCCTGGTACTTCAAGTTCAGCGCCGTGTGGGGCGCCCACGAAGGCTCGCTGCTGCTGTGGGCGCTGATCCTCGGCGGCTGGACCTTTGCCGTGTCGGTGTTCTCGCGCCAACTGCCGCAAGTGATGCTGGCCCGGGTGCTGGCGGTGATGGGCATGATCAGCATCGGCTTTCTGTTGTTCCTGATCATGACCTCCAACCCGTTCAGCCGCATCCTGCCGCAGATCCCGGCGGACGGGCATGACCTCAACCCTTTGCTGCAAGACATCGGCCTGATCGTGCACCCGCCGATGCTCTACATGGGCTACGTGGGTTTCTCCGTGGCTTTTGCCTTCGCCATTGCCGCCTTGCTGGGTGGGCGCCTCGATGCGGCCTGGGCGCGCTGGTCGCGGCCCTGGACCATCGTCGCCTGGGCGTTCCTCGGGATCGGCATCACCCTGGGTTCGTGGTGGGCTTACTACGAACTCGGCTGGGGCGGTTGGTGGTTCTGGGACCCGGTGGAAAACGCCTCCTTCATGCCCTGGCTGGTGGGTACGGCGCTGATTCACTCGCTGGCCGTCACCGAGAAGCGTGGCGTGTTCAAGAGCTGGACCGTGTTGTTGGCCATCGCCGCGTTTTCCCTCAGCCTGCTCGGCACCTTCCTCGTGCGTTCGGGGGTGCTGACGTCGGTGCATGCGTTTGCGTCCGACCCGGAGCGCGGCGTGTTCATCCTGATCTTCCTGCTGTTTGTGGTCGGCGGCTCCCTGACCCTGTTCGCCCTGCGCGCCCCGGTGGTCAAGAGCCAGGTCGGCTTCAACCTATGGTCGCGGGAAACCCTGCTGCTGGGCAATAACCTGGTGCTGGTGGTAGCCGCGTCGATGATCCTGCTCGGCACCTTGTATCCGCTGGTGCTGGATGCCCTGAGTGGCGCCAAATTGTCGGTCGGCCCGCCGTACTTCAACGCATTGTTCATCCCACTGATGGGCCTGCTGATGGTGGTAATGGCGGTCGGCGTGCTGGTGCGCTGGAAAGACACCCCGGTCAAATGGCTGGCCGGCATGCTGATGCCGGTTCTGCTGGGCAGTGTGGCCCTGGCGGTGATCGCAGGGGTTGCCTACGGCGACTTCAACTGGGCGGTGCTCGCCACCTTCCTGCTCGCCGCCTGGGTGTTGCTGGCCGGCGTGCGCGATATCTTCGACAAAACCCGCCACAAAGGCCTGATCAAGGGCCTGCCAACCCTGACCCGCAGCTATTGGGGCATGCAGGTCGCCCACATCGGCATCGCCGTGTGCGCCCTCGGTGTGGTGCTGTCCAGCCAGAACAGCGCTGAACGCGACCTGCGCCTGGCGCCGGGCGAGTCCATGGACCTGGCCGGTTACCACTTCATCTTCGAAGGCGCCAGGCACTTCGAAGGGCCGAACTTCACCTCCGACAAAGGCACCGTGCGCGTCGTGCGCAACGGCAAGGAGGTGGCGGTGCTGCACCCGGAAAAACGCCTGTACACCGTGCAGAGCTCGATGATGACCGAAGCCGGGATTGACGCAGGTTTCACCCGTGACCTCTACGTCGCATTGGGTGAACCGCTGGGCGACGGCGCCTGGGCCGTGCGGGTGCATGTGAAGCCGTTTGTGCGCTGGATCTGGTTCGGCGGTTTGCTCACGGGCTTTGGTGGTTTGCTCGCCGCGCTGGACCGGCGTTATCGGGTCAAAGTGAAAAGCCGGGTGCGTGAAGCTCTCGGCCTGCAAGGAGCGGCGGCATGAAGCGTTGGTTGATGGTGGTACCGCTGGCGATGTTTCTGGTGGTGGCGGTATTCCTGTATCGCGGGCTGTACCTGGACCCGGCCGAGCTGCCTTCGGCGATGATCGGCAAACAGTTCCCGGCGTTCAGCCTGCCGACCGTGCAGGGCGACAAGACCCTGACCCAGGCCGACCTGCTGGGCAAACCGGCGCTGGTCAACGTGTGGGGCACCTGGTGCATCTCCTGCCGCGTCGAACACCCGGTGCTGAACAAGCTGGCCGAGAAGGGCGTGGTGATCTACGGCATCAACTACAAGGACGACAATGCCGCCGCCTTGAAATGGCTGGCGGAGTTCCATAACCCGTACCAGTTGGATATCCGCGATGAAGACGGCAACCTCGGTCTGAACCTCGGTGTTTACGGCGCTCCGGAAACCTTCTTTATCGATGCCAAGGGCGTGATCCGCGACAAGTACGTCGGCGTGATCGACGAGGTGGTCTGGCGCGAGCAACTGGCCGCCAAGTACCAGGCCCTGGTCGATGAGGCCAAGCCATGAAGCGTCTGTTAGCTGCTGCGGTCCTGGCGCTCGGATTGGCCGGTGTGGCCCACGCCGCCATCGACACCTACGAATTCGCCAACGACGCCGAGCGCGAGCGTTTTCGCGACCTGACGAAGGAACTGCGCTGCCCCAAGTGCCAGAACCAGGACATCGCCGACTCAAACGCGCCGATTGCCGCCGACCTGCGCAAAGAGATTTTCCGCATGCTGGGGGAGGGCAAGGACAACCAGCAGATCATCGATTTCATGGTCGACCGCTACGGTGATTTCGTGCGCTACAAACCGGCCCTCACCGGCAAGACCGCGCTGCTCTGGTTCGGCCCTGCCGGGCTGTTGCTGGCCGGCGTTGTCGTAATGGCCGTGATCGTGCGCCGCCGCCGCGCCGCGCCAACCGATGGTTCCGACGCGCTGTCCCTGGATGAGCGTAAACGCCTCGACCAATTGCTGGACACCAAGACTGATGATTGATTTCTGGCTCGCAGCCGGCCTGCTGCTTCTGATTGCCCTGAGTTTCCTGTTGATCCCTGTCCTGCGCGGCCGCCGTGCCCAACGTGAAGAGGACCGCACCGCGCTGAACGTGGCGCTGTACCAGGAACGCGTCGCCGAGCTGCAAGTGCAGCAGGACGAAGGCGTATTGAATCCTGCGCAACTCGACACCGGCCGCGCCGAAGCTGCCCGCGAATTGCTGGCCGATACCGAAGGCGTGGAAAAGCCCCGTGAGTCGCGCCTGGGCAAGCCGCTGCCCTTGTTGGCGGCGTTTCTGGTGCCGGTCCTTGGCGTTGCCCTGTACTTGCACTATGGGGCCAGCGACAAGGTCGAACTGACCCGCGAATTCTCCCAGCCGCCGGTGTCCATGGAAGACATGACCCAGCGCCTGGAACGGGCCGCCGCTGCCCAGCCTGATTCGGCGGAAGGCCTGTACTTCCTCGGTCGCGCCTACATGGCCCAGGACCGCTCCGCCGATGCCGCTAAAGTCTTCGAGCGCACCGTGGCCCTGGCCGGGCGTCAACCGGAGTTGCTCGGCCAGTGGGCCCAGGCGCAGTACTTTGCCGACAACAAACAGTGGTCGCCCAAGGTCCAGGCCCTGACCGACGAAGCCTTGAAGCTCGATCCGAAGGAAGTCACCAGCCTCGGCCTGCTGGGTATCGCCGCCTTTGAAGGTCAGCGTTATCAAGAGGCGATCGACTACTGGAATCGATTGCTGGCCCAACTGCCACCGCAAGACAACTCCCGCGCCGCCCTGCAAGGCGGTATCGACCGCGCGGCCGAGAAGCTCAAGGAAAGCGGCGGCACGGTTGCGCAAAAGACCGTGATGAAAGTCCGCGTGGGCCTGTCCGCCGAGGCGAAGGCCAAAGCCCTGCCCACCGACAGTGTGTTCATCTTCGCTCGCGCCGTCAGTGGCCCGCCGGCCCCCTTGGCGGCCAAGCGCGTCACTGTCGCCGAACTGCCGATCACCGTCGAACTGGGCGATGCCGACGCGATGATGCCGCAATTGAAACTGTCCAACTTCCCCGAAGTCCAACTGGTTGCGCGCATATCCCGGGCCGGTCAGCCGACCACTGGCGAGTGGATCGGCCGCAGCCAACCCCTGGCCAGCAGTACCACTGCCTTGCAGCAGCTGACCATCGACAGTCCGGACCAGTAAATCGAGGAAACGCCCATGACCGCATTTGCACGCATCACCCTGCTCAGCCTGGTATTGGGCCTGAGCGCTTGTGCGGTCCATCGCCCACCTCCGGCACCTACCGGCCCGACCATTCCACCGTCCCCGTCGACCCAACCGAGCACCAAACCGTCCGGCCCGGTGACCCCGCCGCCGAAGCCCGTGCCGACCAAGTCGCCGACGTTTGCGCCACCTCCAGGCGCTGCCAGCCACTGGGACGGCAAGATGCAGGTGTATGTACTGGACGACCAGCCCGACACCTTCTATCGCCAGCGCACGTATTACCGCTGGAGCAACGGCTGGAGCCGCTCGATCAGCCCGAACGGGCCGTGGGAAGACACCGATGTGCAGGGTGTGCCGCCGGGGTTGAGCAAGCAGTACGCGCAATGACAAAAGGCGACCTATTACACAGGTCGCCTTTTTTTGCGCTTTGAAATCCGCTCTTTCAAACACTGGAGATCAAAGAAAGATGGGAGGGGGCTTGCCCCCGATGGAAAGAATGCGGCACCCCACTACGCCTGAGGCGGCGAAGGGCTGCCAGACGCTGAACATGAAAGTGTCGAGGGGGGGCGCCGAACGTGGTGCGCGACGCGTCGCTCTCCGGTAATGTGACCGCCTCCGGCCTGGCGGCCGGGGGCTTGCTGGATATACTTAGCGGCAGGGCTGAAGGACCTTGGCGAGACTGCCCTCGGCCCGCGCGAAGACCGGGTCCAGGCCCGCAGCCGCGAAGGGTCGCCTGTAGCGCAATACGTATGACGACAAGCGAAGAGGGTGTTCTGATGCCAGGCAGGTTGATCTATCTCATCGGGCCTTCGGGCTCGGGCAAGGACAGCCTGCTGGATGCCGCACGCCCACGTTTGGCCGAGCGCGGCTGCCGCATTGTACGCCGCGTGATCACTCGCTCGCCGGAGTCGGTGGGCGAAGCGGCGCAAGGGGTGAGCCCGGAGCGGTTTGCGCAGATGCAGGCCGAGGGTGCGTTTGCCCTCAGTTGGCAGGCGAATGGCTTGTCCTACGGCATTCCCAGGGTGATTGACGACTGGCTGGCAGCGGGGGACGACGTACTGGTCAACGGCTCCCGTGCACACCTGGCGCAGACCCGCGAGCGCTATCCGACGTCGCTGGTGTTGCTGTTGACGGTGGACCAGGCCGTGTTGCGCCAACGCTTGATCGCACGGGGCCGTGAGGCGTTGGCGGATATCGAAGCGCGCCTGGCACGCAATGCGCGGTTCACCGCCGAGCTGATCGCCGGTAATGGCGCGGGGTTGTTCGTGCTGGATAACTCCGGGCCGCTGGACCACACGGTCGAGCGCCTGCTGTGCTGCCTCGACCACGGGCATTCGGCATGCGCTTGACCTCGCGCTGCACCGGCCTACGGATGGCGCTAGGTCATTAACCCTTCAACATAGCTGATAAACGCCTTGGCCTTGGCACTCGGCATCCGACCCGTCGGCAATACCGCCCAGAGATCCTTGGGAGGCAGTTCCCAATCGGTCAACACAGCTTTCACCTCCCCCCTGGCCAATTCCGGCGAGAACATCCATTCGGACGTCATCGCCAGGCCATGGTGGGCGAGTACGCCTGCGCGCAAGCCTTCGGAAGAGGTGACACGCAAGCGCCCGCGAGCGGCAATGGTGTGTTCGTGGGGGCCTTGTTTGAACGACCAGAGCGGGCTTTCCCCGAGGCTGTAGATCACGGCCTGGTGGTTGAGGATATCCGCCGGGCTTTGTGGCTCGCCGAAACGTTCGAAGTAGGCCGGTGTACCGAACACCCGGCTCGGGCTTTGGCCAAGCCGGCGAGCAGTGAGGCCGGAATCGCTCAGGTTGCCGATACGCAGAGCAACGTCGATGCCGTCTTCAACCAGGTTGAGGAGGCGGTCGTCAAGCAACACGTCGATGTTCAGGCCGGGGTGTTGGTCCAGGAACGGTCCCAGGTTGGGAATGATCCGCATGCGGGAGAACGTCACGCCGGCGCTGACCCGCAGGTTGCCCGTCAAGCCAGCGCCTGCGCCACGGGCGGCCTCGTCAGCTTCGTCGGCTTCGAAAATGGCGCTCTTGGCTTTCTCGAAAAATGCCAGGCCTGCCTCGGTAGGGGTCAGGCCCCTGGTCGAGCGCAGTAACAACCGCACGGCCAGGCGGGCTTCCAACTGCGCGATGCTTTTGGAAACGGCGGGCTGGCCTACGCCCAGTCGTTTGGCGGCGGCCGAGAAGGAGCCGGTCTCGACGACGTGAACGAAGGTTTCCATGGCAGTGAGACGGTCCATCGGATGTTCCTGTTGACTGGGCGGCGCTCAAGCCTAAGGCGCTGGGCTAGCGGTGTCATGCGTTTCCCGTGGTGAGCCGTTGAGTTTTCAATATTCGGTAAAACAGCCGTTAGTCAGACATGCGCATTTTGTGCTTGAGTAAAGATAACTCTAGAGTTACTTTTATTCGGGCCAAGCCAAGGAGGCTGGGGTGCAAAGCAGGCTATTGATCAAGGAACTGCAAGACGCGGGTTGGGTTTTGGATCGGGTAACGGGCAGTCATCACATTTTTATCCATCGTTATAGCCCGTACACAATCCCGGTACCCCACCCCAAGAAGGACCTGCCACTGGGCACCCTCAGAAGCATCAGGAAACGCGCCGGGCTGTTTGATTTTTAAGGAGAGCATTCATGCAATACCCAATCTGTATCGAATGGGGCGATGACTTCACCGCCACCGGTATCCAGATCCCCGATATCCCCGGTGCAGTCACCGCCGGGGACAGTTTTGAAGAGGCCTACAAAGCCGCCGTGGAAGTTGCGCACATCATGCTGCAAGAGATCGCCGCAGAAGGTGGGACGATTCCGATGCCAACGTCGGTCGCCCGTTATCATGCCCATGAGGACTACGCCGGGATGGGCTGGGGCATGTTGGAGTTGGACGTCACGCCCTACCTGGGTAAGACCGAGAAGGTCAATGTGACCCTGCCCGGTTATGTCATCCAGCGCATCGACCGCTATGTGCGGGAGCACAAGGTCAAAAGCCGCTCGTCATTCCTGGCGGACGCGGCGTTGGAAAAACTGGTGCGATCCTAGGGCTATCAGGCGGTGTCAGGGTTGGAAGCGTGCGTTGTCGGATGAGCACGTTTTTTTTGCCCGCCTTTTTTCAGGCATGTTTGAGTGAGTTTCCTCATGTTTTAAATTAAGATTTTGATTAAGTTAAAGGGGTGTTTTACAAGATTTTTGCCTAGAAAAATCAACTTCATAGTGTTGTTGGTATGTCGGGAATAGTCGGCTGTTAACTGATTTTGTGTGTTTACTTTACAGGTGTGTTCATTAAGTATTGTTGAAAAGAACTCGCGCTGGTGAAGAAGTCGTTAATTTGAGAATTTAATGGGCTGCCAATGGACTGGTCAGCGTTGATATTTCTCATACATGGACGAATGGCTGTTCACTGTTCAGAGTATTCATGATCATGCACTTTCCTGTCCGACAAACTTCACAGCAACCCCCTGTTCACTCGTCGCATTCCCTTTTGTCTGCGTTCGATAACGGCGCCTCGTACTGGACCAGCAAAAAGAGGTCGCTCAGCACCGCGCAGGCAGCGAAACATATCACTCGAGGTAACTTCAAGTTTCATGATCGAGATCGAGACAATAAAGTCGTGGTGGGCTTTAGTTTTTCCGGCGTCTTTACTGCGGCCCAGAAAGAGCGCGCCAGGCAGGCATTGAAGGCTTATGCCGATGTCGCCAACATTTCCTTTGTTGAAAACGGTGCCCAGGTCGATGGCTCTATCGTCATCAGAGGCATGCCAGGCTCCTGGTCGGGCCACGGAGAATTTCCCAACCGATACCAATCGAACGTAACGGCGAAAGTTGGGACGGCAGGCGCGGGCGCCAATCCTGGAGTGGGCAGTCATTTCATGTTCCTGTTGGCCCATGAGTTGGGGCACACCCTGGGCCTGCAACATCCGGGCGGTTACGACGGCGGTGGCACTTACGAGGCCAATGCCGATTATACGCAGGACACCAAGGCCCGCAGTGTCATGAGCTATTGGTCGGAGCGCAAGCAACCGGGTCATGACTTCAACGAACAACAACCCGCAGCGCCCATGATGGACGATATCGCGGCGCTCCAGCGCTCATACGGGGCGAATACGCGCACCCGTGCCACCGATACCGTGTATGGGTTCAACTCCAACACCGATCGTGCGCACTACAGCCTCAAGAGCGCCCGCGACAAGCCCGTCTTCTGCGTCTGGGATGGTGGAGGCGAGGACACCCTGGATTTTTCCGGCTTTGGCAATAAACAAAACATCAACCTCAATGCCGAGGCGTTTTCCGATGTGGGGGGGCTGCGGGGTAATGTGTCGATCGCCAAGGGCGTGATCGTTGAGAACGCTATTGGGGGCTCCAACAGCGATGTGTTGACGGGTAACAGCGCCAATAACCGCTTGAAAGGGGCTGGCGGCAGCGACACGCTGCACGGCGGTGCCGGCGCCGACACCTTTGTATACGACCGCGTCAGCGACTCAACGCCCCAGGCTCCCGACTTTATTCAGGACTTCACCAGCGGTAGCGACAAAATCGACGTGGCCGGCGTACTGCGCGAGGCGGGGCTCACGTCGCTGAACTTCACGGATAGCTTCAGTGGTCGTGCCGGCGACGCGGTGCTCAGGCATGACACGGCAACCGGGCGCTCCACACTGGCGGTGGATACCACGGGAGATGGCACGGCAAATCTGTTGATCAGCAGCCAAGGCCAAATCAAACAGGAAGATGTGATCTGGAGCGGTGAGAGAGAGGTCGTGGCGGTGACGTCCACTCCAGCCACTGACCCCGCGCCGGAGCCTGAACAGGATCCTGCGCTTGACTCGACTTCAGAGCCGGATCCGCTTTCAACGCCCGGGCCCACACCCTGGTTTGGATCGCGGGTGGGCAAACAGATCGTTTCAGGGGTCTCGCGCTTCGCGAACTGGATATTCAGCTGGTTCCGGTGAACGCTTGGAAACTGTTGTCAATTGCAAGTATTGGAGTGTGAGTTTTTATAGGTTTGTTTATGGCGCATGCACGGCGTTTCAGTTGGTATGACTCACGTACTTGCTTGGCGTACTTCTCTGTGCGATTTTGCTTGTGTGTTCATGGTTTGTTTGTTTGCAAGTAACTGGTGTGAGTATTAGTTGTTGTTTCCTTTTTTAAAAGTCTAGCGAGTTGCTCATGAAGATATCAAATGTTTCCCCTGTTGCGAGCAGTAGCAGGATTATGGGTTCTGACAATTTAAAAACAGATGGCCATCCCACTTCATACACGACGGATCAAGCGGCGAAACATCTCACGCGAGGCGGTTACAAATGGCGAGATCGGAATAACGACGGAAAAATAGATCTTTCGTATACCTTGGATTCCAGATTCACCCCTCACCAGAAATCGCGGATCAAGGAGGGGCTTCGGTCCTGGGCGGAGGTGACCAATCTGTCGTTCAAGGAAAATGCCAAGGGGGCCGATGCCTCCCTCCGTATCTCACCCTTAGCGGGAGATAGAGGGGGAGTAGCGAGTCTGCCCAATAGCTTTTCGATCGGTACGGTCGACATCGGCACTCAGGGGGCTGATGGAAAGCTGGAACACGGGACTTTGTTTGATAAGGTAACAGTCCATGAAATTGGCCATTCCATCGGTCTTGAGCATCCCCACGACGACGGTCCGCCTTACCGAGAGGACTCAACCACCTACACCGCCATGAGCTACCACGATTCATCCTTTGGCGATTATCCTTACGGCGGCAAAAAAATCGCGGCCCCCATGATGCACGATATCGCCGCTGCGCAGAGGTTGTACGGGGCGAACACCCACACCCGAAAAACCAACACGGTCTACGGCTTCAACTCCAACACCGGTCGAGATTTCTACAGCCTGAAGAGCGCCAAGGACAAACCTGTTTTTTGCGTCTGGGATGCAGGTGGAACCGATACCCTGGACTTTTCCGGTTTCCGCCAGAAACAGAAAATCAATCTGAATGCTGAGTCCTTTTCGGATGTTGGCGGCCTGAAAAACAACGTCTCCATCGCCAAGGGCGTCACGTTGGAAAATGCGGTGGGTGGTTCCAGTGATGACAGCCTGATCGGTAACCCTATCGGCAACCGCCTCAAGGGCGGTGGCGGGGCGGACAAGCTCGAGGGCGGCGGCGGTGCGGATACGTTTGTCTATGACAGCATCGCAGACTCCACGCCTGAGTCCCCTGATTTGATCATGGATTTTGCCAGCGGTACTGACAGAGTCGACATCTCCACGCTATTGAAGCGCGCTGCTGTAAAGGTCCTCTACATTGTTGACCGATTCAGCGGGCGTGCGGGCGAGGCGGTATTGAGCCACGACGCGAGCAACGGGCAGGGACGCCTGGCGCTTGACCTGACAGGTAATGGGAAGCCTGATTTTCTGGTGAGCTGTAACGGGAAAATCCACTACAAGGATTTGATGGTCAACCCTGAACCTCCCACCTCAATTGAACCAGAGCCCGATTTGACGACAGCTCCGGAACCAGAGCCCAGCCCGCCGAGGACTAAAAGAGAGAACGCAGCAAAAGAGCAGGGGGGCGGCAAAACGCACTCTTACAGTTCGGCTTCTGAATCGAACTGCCAAAAGGTCGACACCTTGGAGGATTTCACCAGTGGCAAGGATAAAATCGATTTATCCAGGATGCTTGAAAAGTCGGGTGTTTCGCTGACACAGGTAGACAGGTTCACGGGAAAGGCCGGTGAGGCATTCATCATGAAATCAGACTGTGATGGCCTGTACTGGGTAGCCGTTGACCTGGACGGGGACAAATGCAGTGATTTTGTCGTCAATAGCCCTAACGTGATAAGCGCCGCAGACGTGGTGGGTATGAAGGTGAACCAGGCCTACGATCAGCAGTTATCCCGACGTAACTGATGGTCTTGCAAAAGTCGCGTCGCCGTTTGAAACGGCATCCAGTCAAAGCCGTCCGTCATTGCTGGCGGACGGCTTTGGCATAGCGAAACAAGCGCCTCAGGCAGTGGCCACCGAGGCTTCGCGTGAAGCGCTCAGGAACCGTAATAGCGCGATCAAGGGGAACGCACTGCCCACCAGCATTACACCCATCCAGCCGCCGTGTTCATACACGCTGCTGGCAATCGCCGAGCCGAAGGCACCGCCGATGAAGATGCTGGTCATGTACAGCGCGTTCAGGCGGCTGCGGCTGTTGGCGTCGAGGGCGTAGATGGCGCGCTGGCCGAGCACCATGTTCATCTGCACGCAGAAGTCCAGGACCACGCCAGTCACGGCCAGGCCAATCACGCTGTACAGCGGGTGCACGAAGGCCGGCAGGAAGCTCAACGCGGCGAACAACATGGCCAGCAGCGAAGCGCGATGGGTGTGACCGGCATCGGCCAGGCGACCGGCGATGGGTGCGGCTATGGCGCCCAGTGCGCCGACCAGGGCGAACAGGGCGATCTCGCTTTGGCTCAGGCCATGGTTACGCGCCAGTTCCAGTGGGGCGGCGGTCCAGAACAGGCTGAAGGTGGCAAACATGCAGCCCTGGTAGAACGCCCGTTGACGCAGCACCGGTTGCTCACGCAGCAAGGTGCCGAGGGAGCGCAGCAGTTGACCATAGCTGGCAGAGTGATCCGGCTGACGCTTGGGAATGGTCAGCATCAACACCACACTGATAAACGCCATCAGCGCCGCCGCCGCCATGAACATCGCCCGCCAGCCGAAGTGGTCCGCGACCACGCTGGACACCGGCCGCGCCAGCAGGATGCCCAGCAACAGGCCACCCATGATGCTGCCGACCACACGGCCCCGGGATTCGGCGGGCGCCAGGTGCGCGGCCAGCGGAATCAGGATCTGCACCGACACCGAACTGAAGCCGATCAGCAGCGACACCAGCAGGAACAGGTTCGGCTGCTCGGTGACCGCTGCGCCCAGCAGGCTGGCGATAGCGATCACGGTAGTGGCGATCATCAGCTTGCGGTTTTCCAACAGGTCGCCCAGGGGTACCAGGAAAAACAGCCCCAGGGCGTAGCCGATTTGCGTCAGTGAAACGATCAGGCTGGCCATGGCCGGCGTAAGGCCGATGTCCGGCGCGATCAGCTCGATGATGGGTTGCGCGTAGTAGATGTTGGCAACGATGGCGCCGCAGCAAAACGCAAACAGCATCACCATGCTCCGGGTCATGGTGCTTGTAGCGTGGGAAGTAGCGTTCATGGTGTTCTCATAAAAGCGAAGGAAGTGGGGCGAGCCTAAAGACAACACCGTAGCCCGGGTAGGCCGCTGGCAGTGATAACACTCATGCCCGGTAATGATGAGTGAATCGTTAACTTTCTGCGCGAAGGCTGATGATACATTCAGGCACCACTGCTGAAACAGGAAATCCATTGCAATGAAGATCACGTTGAACAAGATGCTCCTGGCTTCCACGCTGGCCGCCGCCATGGCCGTGGGCCTGGCCCAGGCTGCCGAGACGCCTCGCGTGGGCGTACGCGGCGCCATCACGGCGATGGACGGCGATGCGATGCACGTCAAGGTCAACAGCGGCGAAGAGGTGGTCGTGCACTTGACCAAAGACACCCAGGTGCGCGCGGTCACCCTGGCCAAAATCGATGAGATCAAGCCGGGCAGCTACATCGGCTCGGCCGCGATGCCCAACGACGATGGCAGCCTTACCGCGCTGGAAGTGCACGTGTTCCCGCCAGCCATGGCCGGCACCGGCGACGGGCACCGCGCGTTTGATTTGAAAGAAGGCAGCAGCATGACCAACGGCACCGTCGGCGACCTGGTAGTGAGCAACGGGCGCACGCTGACGGTGAAATACAAAGGCGGCGAGCAGAAGATCGTGGTGCCGGAAGATGTGCCGATCGTCAACCTGGAGCCGGGTGACCGCAGCCTGCTCAAGCCGGGGGTGAAGGTGGTGCTGTTTGCCGCGCAGGGCGCGGATGGGACGATCACGGCCCAGGCGATCTCCGCCGGTAAGGATGGCGTGACACCACCGATGTAACGGCCAGACACAGAGCCAAATGTGGGAGGGGGCTTGCCCCTCCCACATATCAATTACTGGCCGCTGTAGATCTGGTCGAACACCCCACCATCATTGAAGTGGGTCTTCTGCACGGTACGCCAGTCTCCAAAGGTCTTCTCTACCGACAGGAAGTCGACTTTCGGGAACCGGTCGGTGTACTTGGCCAGCACCTTCGGATCACGCGGGCGCAGGTAGTTGTTGGCCGCGATTTCCTGGCCTTCCGGCGACCACAGGTACTTCAGGTAGTCTTCGGCCGCCACGCGCGTGCCTTTCTTCTCGACCACTTTGTCGACCACCGACACCGGCGGCTCGGCTTCGGCGGAAACGCTCGGGTAGATCACTTCGAACTGATCACGGCCGAATTCGCGGGCGATCATTTCCGCTTCGTTCTCGAAGGTCACCAGCACGTCGCCGATCTGGTTGGTCATGAAGGTGGTGGTGGCGGCACGGCCACCGGTGTCCAGTACCGGCGCTTGCTTGAACAGCTTGCCAACAAAGGCCTTGGCCTTGTTTTCGTCACCGCCGTTCTTCAGCACATAACCCCAGGCCGACAGGTAGGTGTAGCGGCCGTTACCCGAGGTTTTCGGGTTGGGCACGATCACTTGAACGCCATCCTTCAACAGGTCCGGCCAGTCTTTCAGGGCTTTGGGGTTGCCT
This sequence comes from Pseudomonas sp. NFR09, assembly GCF_900111535.1. NCBI lineage: Bacteria > Pseudomonadati > Pseudomonadota > Gammaproteobacteria > Pseudomonadales > Pseudomonadaceae > Pseudomonas > Pseudomonas sp. NFR09. The sequence goes on along the minus strand of NZ_FOIH01000006.1, from coordinate 292,090 downwards.
TTGCGCACGATGAAAACGGTGGCTGAGGTGAACGGCGCGCTGTTGTTCGGCAGGCGGGTGACCCAGTTGTCCGGCACCAGTTTGCCGTTGTCCACCAGGGCGTTGATGTCGGTGGCCATGTTCATGGTGATCACATCGGCCGGCAGGCCGTCGATGACCGAGCGTGCTTGCTTGCTGGAGCCACCGAAGGACATCTGCAGCGTCAGCTTGTCGTTCGGGTGCTCGGCTTCCCAGTGTTTCTGGAAGGCAGCGTTGTAGTCCTTGTAGAAGTCGCGCATCACGTCGTAGGAGACGTTGAGCAGTGTGACGGGGGCAGCCTGGACGGCGCCCACCAGGGCAAGGCCGGCGGCCAGAAGGGAGGCGCTAAGGAGTTTTTTCACTGCTCATTCCTTGTTGTTCGAGAAGGTTGCTGATTGAGTAGGGGCAATTTGCCAGCGACTATAGCTGGCGTCGCATAGACGTTTAAAGATTAAAACGAACTTTGCTTATTCCACTTTCTTGAAAAGATGACTGCCACAGCGTGAGCAGAACGCTGCGTTTGGCTCATGGCTGTCTTTCTTGCACACCGGGCAGTCATGCTGCAATTGTTCACCGCGCATGGCACTGGCCAGTTCGGCGGTGAAAATCCCGGTGGGCACGGCGATGATCGAGTAACCGGTGATCATCACCAGGGACGAAATCACCTGGCCCAGCGGGGTCTTGGGCACGATGTCGCCAAAGCCCACCGTGGTCAGGGTCACGATGGCCCAGTAGATGCCCTTGGGAATACTGGTAAAGCCGTGCTCCGGGCCTTCGATCACGTACATCAGGGTGCCGAACACCGTCACCAGGGTGCACACGCTGACCAGGAACACCACGATCTTCTGCTTGCTGCCGCGCAGCGCCGCCATCAGGTAGTTGGCCTGCTTGAGGTAGGGGCTGAGCTTGAGCACGCGGAAGATCCGCAACATCCTGATGATGCGGACGATCAGCAGGTACTGCGCGTCGCTGTAATACAGCGCAAGGATACCGGGCACGATGGCCAGCAAATCCACCAACCCATAAAAGCTGAAGGCGTAGCGCAAGGGTTTGGGCGAACAGTACAGCCGCAGCCCGTACTCGATCAGGAAGATGAGGGTGAACCCCCACTCGATGTACGCCAGCACGTCGGCGTAGTTCTGGTGAATCTGGTCAATGCTGTCGAGCATCACGATCACCAGGCTGGCGAGGATGATCAGCAGCAGGATGCCATCGAAGCGCCGCCCGGCGACTGTGTCACTTTGAAAAACCATGACGTAGAGCCGTTGGCGCCAGTCGTTGTTGCTGTCCATAAAGCCCGCCTGAATCGAATATCGAGCAAGCCTAGGGGGATTCGAAGGGGCTGTCCATGCGGGGTTTCTGAAGCACTCGAACACCTGCGCGTATCAGCCAGCAGGCGAGTATGAATGGCGCGGTCAACGCGGGCAGGTGCAGGGCCGCAAAGCCCGGTGTGAGGAGGATCGCCAGCAGGATACCGAGCAGCGGCAACCAGGGTTGGCGACGCATCTGGCTCAATGCCATGGCCGCCAATGCCGGGTTGTAGCTGTGCAGGCCGAGGAGGGCGCCCGCAGGTTCGTCCAGCCACAGCGCAAGCAGCACACCGACGCTGGCACCGATCAGCGCCCATACAGCGGCGCGGCGGTTGGCCAGCCACAGACCCAGTGCAATCAGCGCGCCCGCCACTGGTTGGTCCAGCAGCATGATCTGCGCAAGCCCGGTAAAAGGCGCCGTGAGGATAGCCAAGGTGTCGGGTTCGCCCAGGGCAAACGTGTTCTGCGGCACCGTGCCCAGCAACAACCAGCCCAGGCCGACAAAAGGCACCGTGTAAGCGGGCAAGTCATTGGGCTGGTCGGCGTGTTTCAACCATTGCCGTGTCAACATCGCCGCCAGTCCGCCGCACGCCAGGATCAGCGGCGGCAACAACGCCGACCAGGCAAAGTGCTGGCTGATCAATAAGCCCAGCAGAACGCCGTTGTAGCTGTAAAGGCCGGCCTGGCGTTCGGCCTTGGGATAACCGCGACGCTGGGCCGTGAGCAACCCCGCCACGCCACCCAGCAGCGCCCCGCCGAACAAGGCCGGGGCGCCGATCAGGATCGCCAGCAGGCACAGCAGGCCGCACAGCGGCTGGCGCTGCAGGAAGATCTGGCTGAAGCCGTTGAGCAGGGCTTCGGCCCAGTCAGGGCAGGATGGGTTGTGCATGGTGATTAATCAGTGGGACCGAGTTGTTCCCATCGGGGGCAAGCCCCTCCCACACTTGATTGGGTTCACAGATTCAAATGTGGGAGGGGGCTTGCCCCCGATGAGGGCCTTACAGACGCTAAATCAGCGTCTCGATACGCAGCGAGTTGGTCGACCCCGGCCGCCCGAACGGCACCCCCGCCGTAATCACCAACGTATCCCCACGCTCCGCCATGCCCTGTGCCTGGGCTATCTCCAGTGCCGTGGAGCACACCTCATCCACTTGGCGCAGGCGGTCATTGACCACCGAGTGCACGCCCCACGCCACGCTCAAGCGCCGCGCCGTGGACAGGTTCGGCGTAAGGTTGAGGATCGGCGCCACTGGCCGCTCCCTGGCCGCGCGCAGGCTGGAACTGCCCGACTCGCTGTAGTTCACCAGCACCGCCACCGGCAGGATGCTGCTGATGCGGCGGATCGCACAGCTGAGTGCGTCCGACACCGTGGCATCCGCCTTGGGCCGGTTGACGTCGAGCTGGGTCTGGTAGTCCGGGCCGTTTTCCACCTGACGGATGATCTTGCTCATCATCTGCACGGCTTCCAGCGGGTACTCGCCGGACGCCGTTTCCGCCGACAGCATCACCGCGTCCGCGCCTTCGGCCACGGCGTTGGCGACATCGGTGACTTCGGCACGGGTCGGCGCCGGCGAGAAGCGCATCGACTCCAGCATCTGTGTGGCCACCACCACCGGTTTGCCCAGTTGGCGGCAGGTACGGATGATGTCTTTCTGGATCTGCGGCACGCTCTCGGCTGGCACTTCCACGCCCAGGTCGCCCCGGGCCACCATGATGGCGTCGCTCAGTTCGGCGATTTCTCGCAGGTGCTGCACAGCCGAGGGCTTTTCGATCTTGGCCATCAGGAAGGCCTTGTCGCCGATCAGCTCGCGGGCTTCGCGGATATCCTCCGGGCGCTGCACAAACGACAGCGCCACCCAGTCCACGCCCAGTTCCAGGCCGAAGCTCAGGTCGCGCCGATCCTTGGCGGTCAGTGGGCTGAGTTCCAACAGGGCTTGTGGGACGTTCACGCCTTTGCGGTCCGACAGTTCGCCACCATTGAGCACGGTGGTGTCGATGGCGTCAGTATGTTTGGTGATGACCCGCAGACGCAGCTTGCCGTCATCCAGCAGCAGGTCCATGCCCGGCTCCAGCGCCGCGATGATTTCCGGGTGGGGCAGGTTGACCCGGCGCTGGTCGCCCGGCGTCGGATCCAGGTCAAGGCGCAGGGCCTGGCCGCGCACCAGTTGCACCTTGCCCTCGGCAAAACGCCCGACCCGCAGCTTCGGCCCCTGTAAATCCATGAGGATGCCCAACGGGTAATTCAGCTGGCGCTCGACCTGGCGGATCCATTGGTAGCGCTGGGCGTGGTCGGCATGATCGCCGTGGCTGAAATTGAGCCGGAAGATATTCACCCCGGCTTCCACCAGTTCGCGGATGTCATCGATACCGTCGGTGGCCGGGCCCAGGGTGGCGAGGATTTTGACCTTCTTGTCAGGCGTCATGTTGGGCAGTCTCAAGGATCAGGATGGCGCGGAAGTCGTTGACGTTGGTGCGCGTCGGCTCGGTGACGATCAACCCGTCGAGGGCGGCGAAATAGCCGTAGCCGTTGTTGTTGTCCAATTCGTCGCTGGCCGACAGGCCGAGGGCTTCGGCGCGGCGGTAACTGCAGGGGGTCATGATGGCGCCGGCGTTGTCTTCCGAGCCGTCGATACCGTCGGTATCACCGGCCAGGGCGTATACGCCGGGCAGGCCCTTGAGGCTATCGGTGAGGCTCAGCAGGAACTCCGCGTTGCGCCCGCCACGGCCAGTGCCGCGCACGGTGACGGTGGTTTCGCCACCGGAGAGAATCACGCATGGCGCCGCCAGCGGCTGGCCGTGTTGCACGATTTGCCGGGCAATGCCGGCGTGTACCTTGGCCACGTCCCGCGCTTCGCCTTCCAGGTCGCCGAGGATCAATGGGCTGAACCCGGCCTGGCGCACTTTCACCGCCACGGCTTCGAGAGATTGCTGCGGGCGGGCGACCAATTGGAAGTGGCTGCGCGAGAGCACCGGGTCGCCGGGCTTGACGGTTTCCGAGGCCGGGTCTTGCAACCAATTGCGCACCGAGGCGGGAACGTCGATGTGGTAGCGCTTGAGGATCGCCAGGGCCTGTTGCGAGGTGCTCGGGTCGCCCACCGTGGGCCCGGAGGCAATCACCGTGGCCTGATCGCCGGGTACGTCGGAAATCGCATAGGTGTAGACCGTCGCCGGCCATGCGGCTTTCGCCAGGCGGCCGCCCTTGATTGCGGAGAGGTGCTTGCGCACGCAATTCATCTCGCCGATGGTCGCGCCGGATTTGAGCAGGGCTTTGTTGATGGCCTGTTTGTCGGTCAGGGTGATGCCTTCGGCGGGCAGTGCCAGCAAGGCGGAACCGCCACCGGACAGCAGGAAGATCACGCGGTCGTCTTCACCGAGGTTACCGATCAATGCCAGAACGCGCTTGGCCACCGCGAGGCCCGCCGCATCGGGCACCGGGTGCGCGGCTTCGACCACTTCGATTTTTTTGCAGGGTGCGCCGTGGCCGTAACGGGTGACCACCAGGCCGCTGACGTCGCCCTGCCAGCAGTTCTCCACGACCAGCGCCATGGCGGCGGCCGCCTTGCCGGCGCCGATCACGATCACACGGCCGCTGCGGTCGGCGGGCAGGTAGGGTTCGAGGACTTGCCGGGGGTGGGCGGCGTCGATGGCTGTGGCAAACAGCGCGCGAAGCAGGTGTTGCGGATCGACCGACATAAGCGGGCTCCCGGGGATTTTTGTTATTAGAGGTGCGTCAATTTCAGGCTTGGAATGGGGTCAAATGGTGGGAGGGGGCTTGCCCCCGATGGCATTCTTTCATTCAACATTTTTGTCGGTTGATACACCGCTATCGGGGGCAAGCCCCCTCCCACATTTGACTGCAGCTCATCAGGGGTTATTTATCGCGAATCGAGAAGTTCGCCATATGCTCCAGGCCCTTGATCAGCGCCGAATGGTCCCAGTTGCCGCCGCCAATCGCGGCGCAAGTGCTGAACACCTGTTGCGTACCGGCGGTGTTCGGCAGGTTGATGCCCAGCTCCTTGGCCCCGGCCAGTGCCAGGTTGAGGTCTTTCTGGTGCAGGTTGATACGGAAGCCCGGATCAAAGGTGCCCTTGATCATGCGTTCGCCATGCACTTCGAGGATTTTCGACGAGGCAAAGCCGCCCATCAGGGCTTCACGCACCTTGGCCGGGTCGGCACCGTTCCTGGACGCGAATAACAATGCTTCGGCCACCGCCTGGATATTCAGCGCCACGATGATCTGGTTGGCGACCTTGGCGGTCTGGCCATCGCCATTGCCGCCCACCAACGTGATGTTCTTGCCCATGGCCTGGAACAGCGGCAAGGCGCGTTCGAAGGTCTGCGGCTCGCCACCGATCATGATGCTCAGGGTGCCGGCCTTGGCGCCGACTTCGCCACCGGACACGGGCGCGTCCAGGTACTGCGCGCCGGTCTCGTTGATCTTCGCGGCGAATGCCTTGGTGGCAGTGGGGGAGATCGAACTCATGTCGATCACCACCTTGTTCCGCGACAGGCCTGCGGCGACGCCGTCCTTGCGGAACAGCACGTCATCCACCTGAGGTGTATCCGGCACCATCACGATGATGAACTCGGCTTCCTGCGCCACCTGCTGCGGGTTGGCCAGGGCCACGGCGCCAGCGTCGATCAGCGCTTGCGGGGCCTTGCCGTGGTGCTCGGAGAGGAACAGTTGGTGGCCTGCTTTCTGCAGGTTCGCGGCCATGGGTTGGCCCATGATGCCGGTGCCGATGAATCCGATTTTAGCCATGAAAGAATCCTCTTTTTATTAGATGGCGTTATGGGTTTTCAACCAACCCAAACCCGCTTCGGTGGTGGTCAACGGCTTGTATTCACAGCCGACCCAACCCGTGTAGCCGATGCGGTCCAGATGCTCGAACAGGAAGCGGTAGTTGATCTCACCGGTGCCCGGCTCGTTACGCCCCGGGTTGTCCGCCAACTGGATATGGTTGATCTCGCCCAGGTGCGCGGCCATGGTGCGGGCCAGGTCGCCTTCCATGATTTGCATGTGGTAGATGTCGTACTGCAGGAACAGGTTGTCGCTGCCGACCTGTTCGCGAATCGACAGGGCCTGCGCCGTGTTGTTCAGGTAGAAGCCAGGGATGTCGCGGGTATTGATCGCTTCCATCACCAGCTTGATGCCCACCGCTTGCAGTTTTTCAGCGGCGTACTTGAGGTTGGCGACGAAGGTTTTTTCCAGGGTTTCGTCATCAACGCCGTGTGGGCGGATGCCTGCCAGGCAGTTGATCTGGGTGTTGCCCAGCACCTGGGCGTAGGCGATGGCCAGCTTGACCCCGGCGCGAAACTCTTCGACGCGGTCCGGGTGACACGCCAGGCCGCGTTCACCCTTGGCCCAGTCACCGGCCGGCAGGTTGAACAGCACCTGGGTCAGGCCGTTGGCGTCGAGCTGCGCCTTGATTTCAGCGGAACTGAATTCATACGGGAACAGGTATTCGACCCCTTGGAAACCGGCATCGGCAGCCGCTTTGAAGCGGGCAAGGAAGTCCTGTTCGGTAAACAGCATGGACAGGTTGGCGGCGAAACGCGGCATAGGGTTCTCCTTAATCGAGCAGGGAAATGGCAGTCGGCGCATCATTGCCGACCAGCGCCAGATCTTCGAATTCATTGACGGCGTTGATCTCGGTGCCCATGGAAATATTGGTCACGCGCTCCAGAATAATCTCAACGATCACCGGCACCTTGAATTCTTCGATCATTGCCTCGGCGCGGCGCAGTGCCGGCGCGATCTGGCCTGGCTCGAACACGCGCAGGGCCTTGCAACCCAGGCCTTCGGCGACGGCCACGTGGTCTACGCCATAACCGTTGAGCTCCGGGGCGTTGAGGTTGTCGAAGGACAGCTGCACGCAGTAGTCCATTTCAAACCCACGCTGGGCCTGGCGGATCAAGCCCAGGTAGGAGTTGTTCACCACCACGTGGATATACGGCAGCTTGAACTGCGCGCCCACGGCCAGTTCTTCGATCATGAACTGGAAGTCGTAGTCGCCGGACAGCGCCACCACCTTGCGGCTCGGGTCGGCCTTGACCACGCCGAGGGCGGCGGGGATGGTCCAGCCCAATGGGCCGGCCTGGCCGCAGTTGATCCAGTGGCGTGGCTTGTACACGTGCAGGAACTGCGCGCCGGCAATCTGCGACAGGCCGATGGTGCTGACGTAGCAGGTGTCTTTGCCGAACACCTGGTTCATTTCTTCATACACACGTTGTGGCTTGACCGGTACGTTGTCGAAGTGCGTCTTGCGGTGCAGGGTGGCCTTGCGCTGCTGGCAGTCGTGCAGCCAGGCACTGCGATCCTTGAGTTTGCCGGCAGCTTTCCACTCGCGGGCCACTTCAATGAACATTGTCAGGGCGGAGCCGGCGTCGGAGACGATGCCCAGGTCCGGGGTGAAGACGCGGCCAATCTGCGTGGGCTCGATGTCGACGTGAATGAACGTGCGGCCCTCGGTGTACACCTCCACCGAACCGGTGTGACGGTTGGCCCAGCGGTTACCGATGCCCAGCACCACGTCCGACTTGAGCAGCGTCGCGTTGCCATACCGGTGGGAGGTTTGCAGGCCGACCATGCCGACCATCTGCGGATGATCGTCAGGGATGGTGCCCCAGCCCATCAGGGTCGGGATCACTGGGATGCCGGTCAACTCAGCGAATTCCACCAGCAGCTCGCTGGCGTCGGCGTTGATCACGCCACCGCCACTCACCAGCAGCGGGCGCTCGGCCTGGTCCAGCAGGGCCAGGGCTTTTTCCACCTGCACGCGGGTGGCCAAAGGCTTGGCCAGGGGCAGCGGCTGGTAGGCGTAGATGTCGAATTCGATCTCGGCCATCTGCACGTCGAAGGGCAGGTCGATCAGCACCGGGCCGGGGCGGCCGGAGCGCATTTCATAGAAGGCTTTCTGGAAGGCATACGGCACTTGGCCGGGCTCCAGGACAGTGGTTGCCCACTTGGTCACCGGCTTGACGATGCTGGTGATGTCCACGGCCTGGAAATCTTCCTTATGCATGCGGGCGCGGGGCGCTTGCCCGGTGATGCACAGGATCGGGATGGAATCGGCCGAGGCGCTGTAAAGACCCGTGACCATGTCGGTGCCCGCCGGGCCCGACGTGCCGATGCACACGCCGATGTTGCCGGCCTTGGTGCGGGTGTAGCCCTCGGCCATGTGGGAGGCGCCTTCAACGTGGCGAGCAAGGACGTGATCGATGCCACCCACCTTCTGCAAGGCCGAATACAGCGGGTTGATCGCGGCGCCTGGGATACCGAAGGCGGTGTCTACGCCTTCACGGCGCATGACAAGGACGGCGGCTTCGATTGCTCTCATTTTGCTCATTATTTTGGTGCCTCTTGCGTTTTGTAATTGTATACAAGTGGTGTCTGTCTAAAGTGTATTCACGGCGGGCTGCGCAGGTCAATGCATTTTATAAACTGGCCTTTGCGTTCGTCGGAACGGCTTTTTTCGACGTATGGAGCTTTTGTGCGAAAGTATTGTATACAAAAATAAATGTCATTGTGTTCTATTTGCCGGGTGGCGCATCTGATCATTCAGACCTGAACCGCGTTCCCAATAACAAAAGAAGGACGGCACCATGAGCGCTTTAACCTTGAAAATTGCCACCCAACTGGCCAGTCAGGCCCTTGCTGCAGGGCGCAGTGTTGCGGCGGAGCCGCTGACCATCGCGGTACTCGACAGCGGCGGTCACTTGATCGCCCTGCAACGGGAGGACGGCGCGAGCTTGCTGCGCCCGCAGATCGCCATTGGCAAGGCCTGGGGGGCGATTGCCCTGGGCAAGGGGTCACGCCTGCTGGCGCTGGACGCGCAGCAACGCCCGGCCTTTATCGCCGCATTGAACAGCCTGGGGCAGGGCAGTGTGGTGCCAGCGCCGGGTGGGGTGTTGATTCGAAGTCAGGAAGGTGTGGTGCTGGGCGCGATCGGGATCAGCGGGGATACGTCGGATATTGATGAGCAGTGTGCGATCACGGCGATCGAGGGGGTGGGGTTGATGGCGGATGCCGGGGTGTCAGCTTGATTTTGTGTTGACTTGCCCCCGATTGGCACACACACGGTGTGTCAGTCCGGCTCACAGCCCTTGAGCACCAACCGGATAATGGTCTGCGCCGCCGCCTCGTAATCCGCTTCATCCAACTTGGCCTTGCCGGTCACTGCCGAGATCTGCCAGTCGAAATCCGCGTAGGTCTGTGTGGCCGCCCAGATGCTGAACATCAAGTGATTGGGGTCAATCGCCGCGATCAGGCCACGATCCACCCAATCCTGGATGCACGCGATGTTGTGTTTGGCCTGGGCATTCAGTTGCTCGACCTGATCAGCGCTCAGGTGCGGCGCGCCGTGCATGATTTCGCTGGCGAACACCTTGGAGGCAAACGGCAGGTCGCGGGAAATGCGTATTTTCGAGCGGATGTAGTTGCTCAGGACTTCCTTGGGGTCGCCCTGCGGATTGAATGGCGTGGAGGCGGCCAGGATCGGCTCGATGATGCTTTCGAGCACCTCGCGGTAGAGGTTGTCCTTGGACTTGAAGTAGTAGTAGACGTTGGGCTTGGGCAGCCCGGCCTTGGCGGCGATGTCGCTGGTTTTGGTCGCGGCGAAGCCCTTGTCGGCGAACTCCTCGCTCGCCGCCCGCAGGATCTTTTCTTTGTTGCGCTCGCGAATGGTGCTCATAAACCTGGAGTTTCCTTGCCAAGACAGGCGGTTGCGCATGGTAGCACCGGCTATCCGCGCGCCTCAACAATCTGCCCGTCGGGCCTTGCGCCGCGTTATGCTCGCGCCATCTCACTCTTACGGAAGCCCGATTCATGGCAGGAAGCAGCTTGTTGGTGTTGATCGACGATATCGCCGCGGTACTCGATGACGTTGCCCTGATGACCAAGATGGCGGCGAAGAAGACCGCCGGGGTGCTGGGCGATGACCTCGCGCTCAATGCCCAGCAGGTCTCCGGCGTGCGCGCCGAACGGGAAATCCCCGTGGTGTGGGCGGTGGCCAAGGGCTCCTTCGTCAACAAGTTGATCCTGGTGCCCGCAGCGCTGTTGATCAGTGCGTTCGCGCCGTGGGCGGTGACGCCGTTGTTGATGCTCGGCGGCGCCTACCTGTGTTTCGAAGGTTTCGAGAAACTCGCGCACAAGTTTCTGCACAGCAAGGATCAGGACCAGGCTGAACATGCGCAGTTGGTCGAGGCCGTGGTCGATCCGGCAACCGACCTGGTGGCCTTCGAAAAGGACAAGATCAAGGGTGCCATTCGTACCGACTTCATCCTTTCCGCCGAAATCATCGCCATCACCCTCGGCACCGTGGCCGATGCGCCGCTGATGCAGCAGGTGATCGTACTGTCCGGCATTGCCATCGTCATGACGGTGGGCGTCTACGGACTGGTGGCCGGTATCGTCAAGCTGGATGACCTGGGCCTGTGGCTTACCCGCAAGCCCGGTCAGGTGGCGCGCAGTATCGGCGGTGCCATCCTGCAAGCGGCACCGTACATGATGAAGAGCCTGTCGGTGATCGGAACGGCGGCGATGTTCCTGGTCGGCGGTGGGATTCTTACCCATGGCGTGCCGGTGGTGCATCACTGGATTGAAACGGTCAGCCAGGGTGCGGGCGGGGTGGCGTGGTTGGTGCCGGTGGTGCTCAACGGCATTGCGGGAATTGTTGCGGGGGCAGTGGTGCTGGCGGTGGTCAGCGCAGTGGGCAAGCTCTGGAACGCCGCGAAGGCTTGATCCGTTGGCAATAAAAAAGGCCATTCATTCGAATGGCCTTTTTGCGGACAGATTTTCTGAGTGACGTGCTGGACCTGTCAGGTGTTGCTGGCGCAGGCTTCTACTCATCGAGACGGGACGCGCTCAATCCTGGCGGGTGAGCCATTCAAGGAGTTTTTCAGCTTCAGCACCTCGCCTGCCAAACAAAGAGTGAAATTCCACTGGTGTCAAGAAGTCGTCTGTCGTTATTTTACAGGTTCACCAAAAATCGCCCAGCTCATAAGAACATCTGCTTCTGAGCCCGGCAGGGTCAGTTCGTCAATACTGTGGGGACGTATCTTTCTGTCTATTAGTCTATTCGGAGGAGGGAAGTCGATTTCTTGGTTACCTGCGGTAGAAGACGTTCCGCCTTTTTTATCGATTGGGATAAGAATCTCTTTTTCAAATCGGTCCAATATTTTCGCCTGCGCCTTCTTGCTGAGCCCCGTCGCGTCCCAGTCACCTATTCGCGCCTTAATCGCGTCGATTAAACGAATTATTGTTAATTTCTTTGTTTGAGGATCTATGTACTCGATTTCCTCGTTCATACGGTGCTTGATTGACGAATAATAAGGCCCGTTTTTTATTTGTTCAGGGCTGCGGAGTCTTTCTTTGGGGGCAGTCGCGGGTGGGTGATCTTTTGGTAGTTCTTTGGAGGTGAGGTATTCATAGAACTTTTCAAGTTCAGAGCCCGGTTTAGCCAATTCAGACACTAAGTGATATGGCCCAGCGTTAATAAACGTTCGACCTCCGTCGATTTTTTGATTACCGTTTTGATCAAAATGTTTGATTGTTTCGTTGGCTTTCTGACGGGAAGTCTCCCTCTCTTCAACGCTGCGACTCTTATCATCCCAGTCACCTACCTGCCTCTTTAACAAGTCGATGGGTTTGGATACCGCATACTTTTTAGTCACCGGATCAAAGTGAATGATGGGATAGGAGAGTTCGTGGCGTAGAGACGAAAGATAAGGGGTTTTTTCTGCTTTCTCATTTTTCACGTGGTCGCAACGATTCGAAGGCTGTGAAGGCAATGAGGGTTCCGTATAAAAAAACTTTTGAGCGGCGGGGGCTATAGAAAACGGCATGTGATAATCCTTGTGTGATTTTGAATGTAGCGGATATTGAAGGTCAAGCTGGAGTCCATTTGCTGTCCTCGCAAAGTGATTGGTGGGTGAGGCGGCGACAGTTCCTGACGTGTATGGTTTGTAATATTTATAAGAAAGGCATTTTCCCTCGTATGGAATGTGTCGTTGCAGTCGTGGGAAGAATGTAAAGCTATTTGGCGTGAGAGGTATTGGTTGTAGGGTGTTCTGTTGGCAATAAAAAGGCCATTCAATCGAATGGCCTTCTAAGAAGTGTTTGCCTACCGTCTGTAAGTTATGCTTCGCGAAGTCTTATCGCCGGTTAACGATATCGCCCGACAACGCTTCTTCTCCCCTTTCGCAATAATCCAATAAACGCATGAATTCCGAATTTGCGTGTACGGTATTGGAAATATAGCGAGACTCTAACGTCTGTCGATTGCGCATGACGCCATCGATTTTATTGTCGTTTTGCTTGGAGTGAGCGCCGCCCATGCTGTCAATACTTTCAAGCACAACCAGTGCCTTGAACGCAAGGCTTAATCGCTGAAGCGGACTTAGAGATTTGTCGTTCCAATTGCCACCCAATTGTTTATAAAATTTATTAAGGTCCAGGAAGTGAGCCCCCTCTGGTTTTCCGCATTTGTCTAGAGTTGAAAAAAGAGGGTGTTCAAGGACCTGTTTAAGGAGACGAAGATGGAATGTGTCTTGGTCATGACTGGTCACATGCCCGAGATGAACTGGGGCTGTTGAAATCGTAGCCGGAGGTGGAGGGGTAAAACTGGAAGCGCTGTGGTCGTTTCTAATAGTGGTCATAAATAAACAACTCCATTTGATTAAGTATATTTTCTGTTTTTCTGGCGAGACCGAAAAATGTATCGGTTGCGCAGTATTAGTGCGTTGCATGGCTGGGCGGTTCCATGAAAACGGCACGGCGCGAGGCGAGGTTTTTACTGGTTATGTTGAAATTCTTTGGCAATAAAAAAGGGCTCCCCGAATAACCGGGTAGCCCTGTATTTGCTGAATTTATGTTATTCGGCTATTTGTAACTTTCGAGACTCAGTATATATATACCGCACTTTCTCATATTCAAACGGCGAGTTCATCTGCCCGTACCGGAAGCTGGTCTGATAGCGTTTATCCACCGCACGCAACGCCCATATTTCCGGGTGGTTGGAGCTGACTTCCGACACGTTGAGGAAGTTGATCTGGGTTTCCGCGCCGTAGTCGACGATCAGGCCAGTGGTATCGCGCAGGTTGGATGGACCGAAGATCGGCAGCACCAGATACGCCCCGCCAGGCACGCCGTAGAAGCCCAGGGTCTGGCCGAAGTCTTCGCTCTGGCGCGGCAGGCCCATGGCGGTGGCCGGGTCCCACAGGCCGGCAATACCGAGGGTGGTGTTGACCAGCAGGCGCCCGGTGGTTTCCAGGGAGCGGTGGCCCTTGAGTTGCAGCAGGCTGTTCAACAGGTTGGGCACGTCGCCCAGGTTATTGAAGAAGTTGCTGACGCCGGTACGCAGGAAGCTGGGGGTCACATAGGTGTAGCCGTTGACCACCGGCAGGAACACCCATTGGTCGAAGCGGTAGTTGAAGTGGTACACGCGGCGGTTCCACGACTCCAGCGGGTCATACACGTTGAGTGCGGTGAGCGATGAGCGCTCGAACTCCCTCTGGTCCAGGCCTGGGTTGAACTTGAGCTTGCTCAGCGGTTCCTTGAAACCGTCGGCATCCACGTTGACCGGCTCATGGGCCTTGCTGTTGTCGGCATTGGCCACGCCTGCGCACATCAAGGCGGCAAGCAGCAGAAGATATTTAGCCACGGAAGAACTCCAGCATGGCGTCGGCGTTGACGCGGTAATTGAGGTTGCCGCAGTGGCCGCCCAGCGGGTAGACGGTCAAGCGATCGCCGAAGGTTTTACGCAGGAAACCGAGGTCGCCAGGGCCGAGGATCACATCGTCCGCGTTATGCATGACGGCGATTTTCGGGCTGTTGTGCAGGTAGTCCTTGAGGGCGTACAGGCTGACCTGGTCGACCAGTTGCAACAGGCTGCCGCCATCGGAGCGCGCGCGCCACATCGGGATCACTTGTTCGGTGAGGTAGCAATCGAAGTCGCATTGCAACGCTCGCTTGAGAAACGGCGTAAGGCTGGTGCCTTCGGTGATCGGGTACTTCGGCGGGATGATCAGGCCACGGCGGTTGATCAGGTCCGAAGTAAAGGCGATGTCGGCCGCCGAAAAACGGAACGAGGTGCCGATCAGCATGGCCATCTGTTCGTTGGTCAAGTGCTGCTTGGACTGCTGGAAGTCGTACAGCAGGGCGTCGTTGAGGTCGATGTAGCCCTTTTGCTGAAAGTAACGGGTCAGCTTGTTCAGCACCAGCTCATAGAAGGTGGTGGTGTTGTTGATGCCCTTGACCTCGGTCTGTACCAGCTTGTCGAGGTTGGTGATCGAGGTATAGAGGTTGACCGGCGGGTTCAGCAGCAAGACTTTCTTGAAGTTGAAGCTGCGACGGGTCTCGTCGAGCTTGGCCACAAACGCCGCATCCAGGCCGCCCAGGCTGTAGCCGGTGAGGTAGAAGTCGGTGACCGGCAACGAGGCGTTCTGCGCGCGCACGGCTTGCATCACGCGGTACATGTCTTCCGCGTCTTCCTGGGTGATCCCCGGGGTTGCGAAGCGCGAGGCGGCGCTGATGAAGTCGAAGCTGGTGGGCGACGACAGTTGCACCACATGGTAGCCGGCCTGGTAATACAGTTTCTTCAGGTATTCGTTGAGGCTGCTGTCAAACCGCGCGCCGGTGCCGGCGATCAGGAAGATCAGCGGCGCCGCTCGGTCCTGCTTGGCGATGCGGTAGGTGAGTTTCTTCACCGCCCAGAAGTTGTCCGGCAGGCTGAACTCGCGCTCGGGGCGCATGTTCAGGGTGTAGTCGGATTGGTTGATCTCGTCATCGCTCGGCAACTTTGGCCGAAGATCGGGCGGTGTGGTGGCGATGGTCGCTTCAAACGGGTTGGTCAAAGGGTAGCCATAGCTGGCCTGGTCAATATCGACGGCCAGTGCTGACGCACTCAGAAATAGGCTGCCCAGCAGGGCAGCACAGCGCAAGGAACGGAGCATGACTTAATCCCTAGGAGGAAACGTGCTTAATGAAGTTCGCAGGCTATGACCACCGCGTCGTCGCCGAAGTGCCAGCACTCGGCACGAAAAGTCGGTAAATAACGTCGGAATCGGGGTATTAGTAGCGAGAAGATACACTTTGCCGCGCTTTGATGAATACTAATTGTGTGTATGCGCCTTGCTAACGGCTGTCGGAGCATTAAGCTGAGCGCCGTTTTTGCCTATCGGAGTGGCCCATGTCCCGTCGTTTACCGTTGATTTTGCTGCTTATTGCCCTGCCACTATGGTTGGCTGCCAGTTACGGTGCGCGCTATGGCTTTATGGAGGACGGCCAGTGGGTGGGCATTTGCGTGGATGAAGCCAGCCGCTGGGAATGCCAATTGCGTTCGAACCTTGGCCTGATGATCCACTTCAAGGTGCTGGGCTGGACCGCGCTGATCACGTCGGTGCTGGCGTTTTTTGTGCCTGGCCGCGTGGGCTGGGGGTTGGCGGTGCTGGGGATGACGTTCGGGTTGCCGGCATTGGCGTTGTATAACACCACGTTTGCGGTGTTTGCGGTGGTGATCGCGGGGTTGCGGTTGGTCAGGAAGCCCCGCGTTGCCTGATAGGGCCTCATCGGGGGCAAGCCCCCTCCCACATTGGTAATGCATTCACCTGTGGGAGGGGGCTTGCCCCCGATAGCGGTTTTAGACCTTGCGCACTCGCAAGCAGCGCCACAAGGCTGCCGTCATGAGCAGGCTCACTACCGCCCAACCCCAAGCCTGCTGGTTCAACAACCCTTCACGGTACAACTGCGGCGCAATACCCGCACCGATGATGAAGGCCAGCAAGGCAATCTCCCGGCGCGGTCCGGTCACCGGGCGCACCAGGTACACCAGGGCTGGCAACACCAGCGCGGCGCTCGGGAAGCTGCGGTAGCGCGGGTCAAACACCAGCGCCAGCATCATTACCGCCCCCGCAAAACCGGCAGTCGCCACCAGCCAGCCAGCGCGCTGCTCCAGCCAGTTGAATGCGCGTGCGCGCCAATCTTGCCGTGCGCTCAAGGCCAGGGCGGCATGGGCCAGCACCAGTAGGTTCAACACCACCAGCAAGCCTGCCCACACCCATTCATCGTTGAACCGCGCGGTGACGCGGGTCAGTTCGGCCCAGGTGCCGATGGAGCAGGCTGCCACGGCGCCCAGCAACGGCAGGGCGATCGCGGTGCGCGTGCTGCACACACGGCCACCCAGAACCAGGGTGCCCAGCAGGATGATCCCGCCCACGCCGAGCCACAGCGGCCAGTACGGCACATTGGTCACGGGCCCCGCGAGGATGCCCTTGTCCTGCCGATTGGCATCGAACAGGCCCCAATAACCACCGACGGCACCTTCACTCGCACGCTTCCACGGCTGGTCAAAGGCCTCGATCAGGTTGTAGCGCCAGCCATTCGCCTCGGCCATGGCCACGAAACCCCGCATGAACCTGGCTTCGTTGACCCGGCTCGGCACGGCGGTTTCGCGCTGGCGACCTTCGCTGGGCCAGCCGGTTTCACCGATCAGGATGTCCTTGGGCGCGAATTTGTTGCCGAACGTCTGGCGCACATCGCCCACGTGCTTGAGCGCCTGGTCGATGCCGGAAGGGTCATCTTCCCAGTAGGGCAGCAGGTGTATCGTCAGGAAGTCCACCGCCGGCGCGATTTCCGGGTGTTGCAGCCAGAATTCCCACACATCCGCATAGGTCACCGGCTGCTTGATCCGGCTTTTCACGGTCTGGATCAGCGTCACTAACTGTTTGGCGGTGACTTCTTTACGCAGCAGCGCTTCGTTGCCGACGATCACCGAGGTCACTACGTCAGGGTTGGCGTTTGCTGCGGCGATCAACTCTTCGATTTCTTTCTCGGTCGCCACCGGGTCACTGCTGACCCAGGCGCCGGCCATCACCTTCAGTCCATGCTTGCGTGCCATCTCCGGCAAGGCTTCCAGGCCGGTCATGGAGTAGGTGCGAATGCATTCGAAGCGGGTAGCCAGCAGGGCCAGGTCGGCGTCCATGCGTTCCGGGCGCAGTGTGAAGGGCTGGTCAAACGGGGATTGGTCTTTATCGAACGGCGTGTAGGACGCGCACTGCATCTTGTGCGTGGCGCTGGCGACATCGGGCAGCACTACGGAGCGGCCGAGGCCATACCAGTAGCCGATCAGGGCCAGCAGGCCGAGGAGCAGGGCGCAGAAATAGGGCAGGGCAGGGAAGCGGGCAGTCGCAGGCATGGTCGGCTTATCTGGAGAGCAAAGGCGCGCATCTTACCCGGATTTAGGCCGTCCCAGTGGGGCCGCATAATTTTGACATGCAAAGTTCGGGCGGGATTTTGGCGTCAAGTCCTACAAAACGCCCTGCTGGCTATGTGATGTCGTTTCTTGCTTGTATGAGGTCGCTGACAGAGCAGGTCGAAGGGCGCGGCAGGTTGATGATCGAACTGTCAGCACTCCACTGATGCCGCAGACACCGGATCGATGCGCGTGACGGGGGCGCGGTGCACCACATAACAACAGGTTGACGTCGCTCGGCATCCGTCGGGCGCAGCACTTTCGGGGAAGTACGATGAAGATGCGACGACTCTTGGGCGCAGCTGCCACTCTGGTAGTTGCGATGAGCTCCACACTGGCCAGCGCCGACAGCAAAACCCTGAGCATCGGCTATGTGGACGGCTGGTCCGACAGCGTTGCCACCACGCACGTGGCGGCAGAGGTGATCAAGGCCAAGCTCGGTTATGACGTGAAACTGCAAGCGGTAGCCACCGGGATCATGTGGCAGGGCGTGGCCACCGGCAAGCTCGACGCCATGCTGTCCGCCTGGTTGCCGGTGACCCACGGTGAGTATTGGGCCAAGAACAAGGACAAGGTGGTCGACTACGGCCCCAACTTCAAGGATGCCAAGATCGGCCTGATCGTGCCGGAGTACGTCAAGGCCAAGTCCATCGAAGACCTCAAGACCGACACCACCTTCAAGAACAAGATCGTCGGTATCGACGCCGGCTCGGGCGTGATGCTCAAGACCGACGAAGCCATCAAGCAGTACGGCCTCGACTACAAACTGCAAGCCAGCTCGGGGGCGGCGATGATCGCCGAGCTGACCCGTGCCGAAGACAAACAGGAATCCATTGCGGTCACCGGTTGGGTGCCACACTGGATGTTCGCAAAGTGGAAACTGCGTTTCCTGGACGATCCAAAAGGGATTTATGGTGCTGCTGAAACCGTCAACAGCATCGGCAGCAAGGGCCTGGAGAAGAAAGCGCCGGAAGTCGCGGCCTTCCTGAAGAAATTCCAGTGGGCCTCCAAGGACGAAATCGGCGAAGTCATGCTGGCTATCCAGGAAGGCGCCAAGCCTGATGCAGCGGCCAAGGATTGGGTCGCCAAGCACCCTGAGCGCGTAGCCGAGTGGACCGGTAAGTAACAGCCCCTGATATACCCTTGTGGGAGGGGGCTTGCCCCCGATAGCGATCTGTCAGCTATCGATGTACTGGCTGACACACTGCTATCGGGGGCAAGCCTCCTCCCACATTAATTTTGCCTCCCGCAAATCTCCCTGCGCCCCCGCAAACCCTCGCTACACTCGATCTAAGACTAAGGTCGTCTGGAACCTCTACGGCAGCCGCATACAGTGGATACGTTCCAATAATAAAAAAGCTGTGCTGCGAGGATAAAAACAATGAACGACAGCATTTACCTCTCGATTCAAAACAGCCCGCGTTTCAAGGAGCTGGTGAGAAAAAGGGAAAGGTTCGCCTGGATTCTCTCGGCGATCATGCTAGGGCTTTACTCCGCTTTCATCCTGTTGATCGCCTACGGGCCACAAGTGCTGGGGGCCAAGCTCAGCCCTGGTTCGTCGATTACCTGGGGCATTCCCCTGGGCGTCGGGCTGATTGTGTCCGCCTTCATCCTGACCGGCATCTACGTGCGCCGAGCCAATGGCGAGTTTGACGACCTGAACAATGCGATTCTCAAGGAGGCTGCGCAATGATCCGTCGTCTACTGGCAATATTCGGCGCTTCGCTCTTTGCTCCGGCCGTCTGGGCGGCAGACGCATTGACCGGTGAAGTGCACAAGCAACCCCTGAACATATCGGCCATCGTGATGTTTATCGCGTTTGTCGGTGCGACCCTGTGCATCACCTACTGGGCTTCCAAGCGCAACAAATCGGCAGCCGACTACTACGCGGCCGGCGGCAAGATCACCGGTTTCCAGAACGGCCTGGCCATTGCCGGCGACTACATGTCGGCGGCGTCCTTCCTGGGGATTTCCGCACTGGTCTACACCTCCGGCTATGACGGTCTGATCTACTCGATCGGCTTCCTGGTGGGCTGGCCGATCATTCTGTTCCTGATCGCCGAGCGCCTGCGTAACCTGGGCAAGTACACCTTTGCCGACGTGGCGTCCTATCGCCTGGGCCAGACCCAGATCCGCAGCCTCTCGGCCTGTGGCTCGCTGGTGGTGGTGGCGTTCTACCTGATCGCGCAGATGGTGGGCGCGGGCAAGTTGATCCAGCTGCTGTTCGGCTTGGACTATCATGTAGCGGTGATCCTGGTGGGGATCCTGATGTGCATGTACGTGCTGTTCGGCGGCATGCTGGCGACCACCTGGGTGCAGATCATCAAGGCGGTGCTGTTGCTGTCCGGTGCCTCGTTCATGGCGCTGATGGTGATGAAACACGTCAACTTCGACTTCAATATGTTGTTCTCCGAGGCGATCAAGGTTCACCCTAAAGGTGAAGCGATCATGAGCCCTGGCGGCCTGGTAAAAGACCCGATCTCGGCATTCTCCCTGGGCCTGGCACTGATGTTCGGTACCGCCGGCCTGCCGCACATCCTGATGCGTTTCTTCACCGTGAGCGACGCCAAGGAAGCGCGCAAGAGCGTGCTGTATGCAACTGGCTTTATCGGCTACTTCTACATCCTGACCTTCATCATCGGTTTCGGCGCGATCCTGCTGGTGAGCACCAACCCGGCGTTCAAGGATGCGGCTGGTGCCTTGCTTGGCGGCAACAACATGGCGGCGGTGCACCTGGCCAACGCGGTGGGCGGCAGTATCTTCCTGGGCTTCATCTCGGCCGTGGCCTTTGCCACCATCCTTGCGGTGGTTGCAGGCCTGACCCTGGCCGGTGCGTCGGCGGTGTCCCATGACCTGTACGCCAGTGTGATCAAGAAAGGCAAGGCCAACGACAAGGATGAGATTCGCGTCTCGAAGATCACCACCATCGCGTTGGGCGTATTGGCGATCGGCCTGGGTATCCTGTTCGAAAGCCAGAACATCGCGTTCATGGTCGGCCTGGCGTTCTCCATTGCCGCCAGCTGTAACTTCCCGGTGTTGCTGCTTTCCATGTACTGGAAAAACCTCACCACCCGTGGCGCGATGATCGGCGGCTGGCTGGGCCTGGTCAGTGCGGTTGGTCTGATGATCCTTGGCCCGACCATCTGGGTCTCGATCCTGCACCACGAAAAAGCCATCTTCCCTTACGAATACCCGGCGCTGTTCTCGATGATCATTGCGTTCGTCGGCATCTGGTTCTTCTCCATCACCGACAAGTCGGCGGCGGCAGAGAAAGAGCGTGCGCTGTACTTCCCGCAGTTTGTGCGTTCGCAGACTGGCCTGGGGGCGAGTGGGGCGGTGAATCACTAAGGTTGTAGCCCGATAAGGAAATGCCCCGGTCGAAAGGCCGGGGTATTTTTTTACCTGGTGTTCTGCGTTATGGGTACCCGCGTCATCGGGGGGCGAGCCCCCTCCCACATTTGACTGTATTCACAAATAGACATGTGTAAACCGAGCCCAGTGTGGGAGGGGGCTTGCCCCCGATAGCGGTCGCCCAGTCGGCACAAACAAAAACGGCCTCCACTAGGGGGGGCCGTCTTCGGTGCAACTCAGCGATGCTTACTTGCGATCTTCCAACTGGGTGATGTCACGCGACTTGTAGCCCCTGTACAGCTGGCGCGGACGGCCAATCTTGTACGGGCTGGAGAGCATTTCTTTCCAGTGGGAGATCCAGCCCACGGTCCGCGCCAGGGCGAAGATCACGGTGAACATGCTGGTTGGAATGCCGATCGCCTTGAGGATGATCCCCGAGTAGAAGTCGACGTTCGGGTACAGCGAGCGTTCGATGAAGTACGGGTCGGTCAGGGCGATCTCTTCCAGGCGTATGGCCAGTTCGAGTTGCGGGTCGTTCTTGATGCCCAGTTCCTTCAACACTTCGTCGCAGGTCTGCTTCATCACGGTGGCGCGCGGGTCGCGGTTCTTGTAGACCCGGTGACCGAAGCCCATCAGCTTGTACGGATCGTTCTTGTCCTTGGCTTTTGCGATGAACTTGTCGATGTTGGACACATCGCCGATTTCAT
The DNA here is from genome assembly GCF_900111535.1 of Pseudomonas sp. NFR09. Taxonomy (NCBI): domain Bacteria; kingdom Pseudomonadati; phylum Pseudomonadota; class Gammaproteobacteria; order Pseudomonadales; family Pseudomonadaceae; genus Pseudomonas; species Pseudomonas sp. NFR09. The sequence continues at coordinate 270,454 of NZ_FOIH01000006.1, read as the reverse complement.
CGAGCATGGTCAATACCGCTTCGTTCGCACCGCCGTGGGCAGGGCCCCACAGTGCGGCGATACCGGCGGCGATACAGGCGAACGGGTTGGCACCCGAAGAACCGGCCAGGCGTACGGTGGAGGTAGAGGCGTTCTGCTCGTGGTCGGCGTGGAGGATGAAGATCCGGTCCATGGCCTTGGCCAGCGTCGGGCTGATCGGTTTGATCTCGCACGGCGTGTTGAACATCATGTGCAGGAAGTTTTCCGCGTACGTCAGGTCGTTGCGCGGATACATCATGGGTTGGCCCATGGAGTACTTGTAGACCATGGCGGCCAGGGTCGGCATCTTGGCAACCAGGCGGATCGCGGAGATTTCGCGATGCTGCGGGTTATTGATGTCGAGGGAGTCGTGATAGAAGGCCGACAGGGCGCCGACCACACCGCACATGACGGCCATCGGGTGGGCGTCGCGACGGAAGCCGTTGAAGAAGGTCTTCAACTGCTCGTGAACCATGGTGTGGTTCTTCACGGTGCTGACGAACTGGGCTTTCTGCTCGGCTGTTGGCAGTTCGCCATTTAGCAGCAGGTAGCAGGTTTCCAGGTAGTCCGATTTCTCGGCCAGTTGCTCGATCGGATAGCCGCGGTGCAGCAAAATGCCATTGTCGCCATCGATATAGGTGATCTTCGACTCGCAAGAGGCGGTCGACATGAAGCCTGGGTCGAATGTGAAACGGCCCGTGGCCGTCAGGTTCCGTACGTCGATAACATCGGGACCAACGGTGCCGGTTAAAATGGGCAGCTCGACGGGGGCTGCGCCCTCGATGATCAACTGCGCTTTTTTGTCAGCCATGTGGCCTCCTATTTATGCTTCAAATCATCAGACAGACCCCCCACGCAGGGCCCGCACCACTATATTGATATAAATCCAGATGTCAATTTGCCTAAAGTCTTGCACCAGAAGGCTTTAACCGTACTTTTTCCTCGAAATTGCCTGCCATTTACGCCTTTTATTCCCCCAGCGCAATCCGCTATTAGGGTGAGGAGTGCGCGTTGTCATTAGTAACCTAACTGTCTATACTCGGCCACCGACCGCCAAGGGCTTTTGGGCTTGCTTTCATTGGGGGTCGCACTCCCTGGGTGGTGCTTACCTGACCAGTCGCACTCCCCAACAACTTTGCCCTGATTGTTAGGGGCTCTTCAGTGTGAAAAAAAGCCGTGAATAGCCAACGACCTGTAAACCTAGACCTAAGGACCATCAAACTCCCCATCACCGGCGTTACGTCGTTCCTGCACCGTGTTTCCGGCATCATCCTGTTCCTGGGCTTGGGCATCATGCTTTATGCATTGAGCAAATCCCTGGGTTCCGAGGAAGGATACGCCGAGGTGAAGGCATGCTTGACCAGCCCGCTGGCCAAGTTCGTAGCATGGGGCCTCCTGTCCGCTCTGCTGTATCACCTGGTAGCCGGTGTGCGCCACTTGATCATGGACATGGGCATCGGTGAGACGCTGGAAGGCGGCCGCCTGGGCTCGAAAATCATCATCGCCATTTCCGTGGTGCTGATCGTTCTGGCAGGAGTTTGGATATGGTAACCAGCGTTACGAATCTGTCGCGTTCGGGCCTCTATGACTGGATGGCACAGCGTGTGTCTGCGGTCGTTCTCGCGGCTTATTTCATTTTCCTGATCGGATACCTCGTCGCAAATCCGGGCATTGGCTATGAGCAATGGCACGGCCTGTTTTCCCACAATGCGATGCGAATCTTCAGTCTGCTGGCCCTTGTTGCCCTGGGCGCACACGCCTGGGTAGGCATGTGGACCATCGCGACCGACTACCTGACGCCGATGGCGCTGGGCAAGTCCGCGACTGCAGTACGTTTCCTCTTCCAGGCAGTCTGCGGCGTCGCGATGTTCGCTTACTTCGTCTGGGGTGTGCAGATTCTTTGGGGTATCTGATTCATGGCTAACATTCCAACTATTTCATTCGACGCCATCATTATTGGTGGCGGCGGCGCTGGCATGCGCGCTGCGCTGCAGCTGGCCCAGGGCGGTCACAAGACTGCCGTGATCACCAAGGTGTTCCCGACCCGTTCCCACACTGTATCGGCCCAGGGTGGCATCACCTGCGCCATCGCCTCCGCCGACCCGAACGATGACTGGCGCTGGCACATGTACGATACCGTCAAGGGTTCCGACTACATCGGTGACCAGGACGCGATCGAATACATGTGTCAGGAAGGCCCGGCTGCAGTGTTCGAGCTGGACCACATGGGTCTGCCGTTCTCCCGTACCGAGCAAGGCCGTATCTACCAGCGTCCTTTCGGCGGCCAGTCGAAGGATTACGGCAAAGGCGGGCAGGCTGCCCGTACCTGCGCCGCGTCCGACCGTACCGGTCACGCGCTGCTGCACACCCTTTACCAGGGCAACCTGAAAGCCGGTACCACGTTCCTGAACGAGTACTACGCCGTTGATCTGGTCAAGAACGCACAAGGCGAGTTCGTCGGTGTGATCGCGATCTGCATCGAAACCGGTGAAACCACCTACATCCGCGCCAAGGCTACCGTGCTGGCGACCGGCGGTGCAGGTCGTATCTACGCGTCCACCACCAATGCCCTGATCAACACCGGTGACGGCGTCGGCATGGCACTGCGTGCGGGCGTGCCGGTACAAGACATCGAAATGTGGCAGTTCCACCCGACCGGTATCGCCGGCGCCGGCGTACTGGTGACCGAAGGTTGCCGTGGTGAAGGTGGCTACCTGATCAACAAGCACGGCGAGCGTTTCATGGAGCGTTATGCGCCGAACGCGAAAGACCTTGCTGGTCGTGACGTTGTGGCCCGTTCGATGGTTAAAGAGATCATCGCCGGCAACGGCTGTGGCCCGAATGGCGACCACGTACTGCTGAAACTCGATCACCTGGGCGAAGAAGTACTGCACAGCCGCCTGCCAGGTATCTGCGAGCTGTCCAAGACCTTTGCTCACGTTGACCCGGTGGTTGCTCCGGTTCCGGTTGTCCCGACTTGCCACTATATGATGGGCGGCGTGCCGACCAACATCCATGGCCAGGCGATCACCCAGAATGCCGAAGGCGAGGACGAGATCATCCACGGTCTGTTCGCCGTAGGCGAAGTGGCGTGCGTATCGGTTCACGGTGCCAACCGCCTGGGTGGCAACTCGCTGCTCGACCTGGTGGTCTTCGGCCGTGCTGCCGGCCTGCACCTGGAAAAAGCGCTGACCGACGGCATCGAATACGATGACGCGACCGACGCCAACATCGAGGCTGCCCTGGCACGCCTGAACGCTCTGAACGAGCGTACCGATGGCGAAGACGTGGCAACCCTGCGTCGTGAGCTGCAAAGCTGCATGCAGAACTACTTCGGTGTATTCCGTACCGGCGAATACATGCAGAAGGGTATTGCCCAGCTGGCCGATCTGCGCAAGCGCATCGCCAACGTCAAGATCAACGATAAGAGCCAGGCGTTCAACACCGCTCGTATCGAAGCCCTTGAGCTGCAGAACCTGCTGGAAGTGGCCGAAGCGACTGCCATCGCTGCCGAGGTTCGCAAGGAATCCCGTGGTGCCCACGCCCGTGAAGACTTTGAAGATCGCGACGACGAAAACTGGTTGTGCCACACCCTGTACTTCCCGGGTGACAAGCGCGTAACCAAGCGTGCCGTGAACTTCTCGCCGAAGACGGTTCCGACGTTTGAACCGAAGATTCGGACTTACTAAGGGTGGCTGCCATGTTGAAAGTCAGTGTTTATCGCTACAACCCTGATCAGGACGCTGCGCCGTTCATGCAGGAATTCCAGGTCGATACCGGTGGTAAAGACCTGATGGTGCTGGATGTACTGGCACTGATCAAAGAGCAGGACGAAGGTTTCTCCTATCGTCGCTCTTGCCGTGAAGGTGTGTGCGGTTCCGACGGCATGAACATCAACGGCAAAAACGGCCTGGCGTGCATCACGCCGCTGTCCGCCGTGGTCAAAGGCAACAAGCTGATCGTTCGTCCTCTGCCAGGTTTGCCGGTTATCCGTGACCTGGTCGTCGATATGAGCATCTTCTACAAGCAATACGAGAAAGTTAAGCCGTTCCTGCAGAACGACACGCCGGCTCCGGCCATCGAGCGTCTGCAGTCCCCGGAAGAGCGCGAGAAGCTCGACGGTCTGTACGAGTGCATCCTGTGCGCTTGCTGCTCGACGTCGTGCCCGTCCTTCTGGTGGAACCCGGACAAGTTCCTGGGCCCAGCTGCCCTGCTGCAAGCGTACCGCTTCCTGGCAGACAGCCGTGACACCAAGACGTCCGAGCGTCTGGCTTCGCTGGATGACCCGTTCAGCGTATTCCGCTGCCGCGGGATCATGAACTGCGTCAACGTATGTCCCAAAGGCCTGAACCCGACTAAGGCCATTGGTCACATCCGTAACATGCTGCTGCAGAGCGGCGTGTAACTGACGTTGTAGTAAAAGCAGGACCGTTGTGCCCGTAAATGCTACGGCGCAGGCTTCAACCGGCGCCGTAGTTTTAACTTGAGCAGCGACTTACAAAGCCGCGGCTCTTATTTTGAAGAAATGAGACAAGCAGGGGCATTCGGGTTGGTACCCGAACTATCAGCGTGATCCTAAGTGGCTTGTTTTGGTCGCTGCACTTGGCCTTTTGCAAGCAAACTCGGTGTTTTCGCCGGTGGTGTCCCCAAATCGAGGGTGACCAAGCATGCAAGAAAGCGTGATGCAGCGCATGTGGAACAGCGGCTATCTTTCAGGTGGTAACGCTGCCTATGTGGAAGAGCTTTATGAGCTCTACCTGCACGACCCTAACGCTGTGCCAGAAGAATGGCGCACCAAATTTCAGACGTTGTCTTCAGACGGCAACGCTGCCACCGATGTATCGCACGCAACAATTCGCGATCAGTTTGTGCTGCTGGCAAAGAACCAGCGCCGCGCCCAACCGGTTTCCGCCGGCAGCGTGAGCAGTGAGCACGAGAAGAAGCAAGTTGAAGTATTGCGACTGATCCAGGCCTACCGGATGCGCGGCCACCAGGCGGCCCAGCTTGACCCGCTGGGGCTCTGGCAGCGTCCTGCACCTGCAGACCTGTCGATCAATCATTACGGCTTGACCAATGCCGATCTTGATACGACCTTCCGTGCCGGCGACCTGTTCATCGGCAAAGAGGAAGCGAGCCTACGCGAAATTCACGAAGCGTTGCAGCAGACATATTGCCGCACCATCGGCGCTGAGTTCACGCACATCACCGATTCCGAGCAACGCCAATGGTTCCAGCATCGCCTGGAAGGTGTGCGTGGTCGTCCGGTGCTGTCCGCCGATGTACGCAGCCACCTGCTCGAGCGCGTCACCGCAGCCGAAGGCCTGGAAAAATACCTGGGTACCAAATACCCGGGCACCAAGCGTTTCGGCCTGGAAGGCGGCGAAAGCCTGATCCCGATGCTCGACGAGCTGATCCAGCGTTCCGGTTCCTACGGCACCAAGGAAATCGTGATCGGCATGGCCCACCGTGGTCGCCTGAACGTGTTGGTCAACACCTTCGGCAAGAACCCGCGTGAGCTGTTCGACGAGTTCGAAGGCAAGAAGAAGGTCGAGCTGGGCTCCGGTGACGTTAAATACCACCAAGGGTTCTCGTCCAACGTGATGACCACCGGCGGTGAAGTTCACCTGGCCATGGCCTTCAACCCATCCCACCTGGAAATCGTTTCTCCAGTGGTCGAGGGGTCGGTGCGTGCCCGCCAGGATCGTCGCAACGACACCACGGGTGAAAAGGTCCTGCCGATTTCCATCCACGGTGACGCGGCATTCGCCGGTCAAGGCGTGGTCCTGGAAACCTTCCAGATGTCGCAGACCCGCGGCTTCAAGACCGGCGGTACCGTTCACATCGTCATCAACAACCAGGTTGGCTTTACCATCAGCAACCCGCTGGATGCGCGCTCCACCGAGTACGCCACCGACGTTGCCAAGATGATCCAGGCGCCGATCCTCCATGTGAATGGGGATGATCCGGAAGCCGTGCTGTTCGTGACCCAACTGGCTGTCGACTACCGCATGCAGTTCAAGCGTGACGTGGTGATCGACCTGGTTTGCTACCGCCGTCGCGGTCACAACGAAGCCGACGAACCAAGCGGCACCCAGCCGCTGATGTACCAGCAGATCACCAAGCAGCGCACCACTCGTGAACTGTACGCCGAGAGCCTGACCAAGGCCGGTGTGGTTGACGATGCGCGTGTTCAGGCGAAAGTCGACGAATACCGCAACGCGCTGGACAACGGCCTGCATGTAGTGAAGAGCCTGGTCAAAGAGCCGAACAAAGAGCTGTTCGTTGACTGGCGTCCATACCTGGGCCACGCCTGGACGGCGCGTCACGACACCTCGTTCGACCTGAAGACCTTGCAGGAACTGTCCGCCAAGCTGCTGGAAATCCCGGAAGGCTTCGTGGTGCAGCGCCAGGTTGCGAAGATCTACGAAGACCGTCAGAAGATGCAAGCCGGCGGCCTGCCGATCAACTGGGGTTACGCCGAAACCATGGCGTACGCGACCCTGGCGTTCGAAGGTCACCCGATCCGCATGACCGGCCAGGACATCGGCCGTGGTACGTTCTCGCACCGTCACGCGGTCCTGCACAACCAGAAAGACGCCAGTACCTACGTTCCGTTGAAGCACCTGTACGAAGGCCAGCCACGTTTCGACCTGTACGACTCGTTCCTGTCCGAAGAAGCCGTGCTGGCGTTCGAATACGGTTACTCGACCACCACGCCGAACGCGCTGGTGATCTGGGAAGCCCAGTTCGGTGACTTCGCCAACGGTGCCCAAGTGGTTATCGACCAGTTCATCACCAGCGGCGAGCACAAGTGGGGTCGCCTGTGCGGTCTGACCATGCTGTTGCCACACGGTTATGAAGGCCAGGGTCCTGAGCATTCCTCGGCCCGTCTGGAGCGTTACCTGCAGCTGTGCGCCGAGCACAACATCCAGGTGTGCGTGCCGACGACCCCGGCCCAGATCTACCACTTGCTGCGTCGCCAGGTGATCCGCCCGCTGCGCAAGCCGCTGGTAGTACTGACACCGAAGTCGCTGCTGCGTCATAAACTGGCCATCTCGACCCTGGAAGATCTGGCGGATGGTTCGTTCCAGACCGTTATTCCAGAAATCGACGCGCTGGATGCGGCCAAGGTGACTCGCCTGGTCCTGTGCAGCGGCAAGGTCTACTACGACCTGCTGGAAAAACGTCGTGCCGAAGGCCGCGAAGACATCGCCATCGTGCGTATCGAGCAGCTTTACCCGTTCCCGGAAGACGACCTGATGGAGGCCATCGCGCCTTACACCAACCTCACTAACGTAGTGTGGTGCCAGGAAGAACCGATGAACCAGGGCGCGTGGTACAGCAGCCAGCATCACCTGCGTCGCAGCATCGGCAACCACAACAAGGCCCTGGGCCTGGAATATGCCGGCCGTGATGCTTCCGCTGCACCTGCGTGTGGTTATGCGTCGATGCACGCCGAGCAGCAGGAAAAACTGCTGCAAGATGCTTTCACTGTTTAACGCCTTCGCGCTGACTGAAACCGAATTTTAAGGACCCACAGATAATGGCTATCGAAATCAAAGCCCCGTCATTCCCGGAATCGGTTGCCGATGGCACCGTTGCCACCTGGCACAAGAAACCAGGCGACGCTGTAAAGCGTGACGACCTGATCGTCGACATCGAGACCGACAAAGTCGTGCTGGAAGTGTTGGCCGAAGCTGACGGCGTGCTGGGCGCAATCGTTGCCGAAGAAGGCGCTACCGTTCTGTCGAACCAGGTGCTGGGCTCGATCGAAGAGGGCAGTGCTGCTGCCGCTGCGCCTGCTGCTGCACCGGCCGCCGCCGCTGCTGCTCCTGCTGCCGCTCCGGCTGCTGGCGCTGAAGACCCGATCGCTGCACCGGCTGCCCGTCAGCTGGCTGAAGAGAACGGCATCAACCTGGCTTCCGTCAAAGGCACCGGCAAAGACGGCCGTGTGACCAAGGAAGACGTGGTTGCGGCTGTTGAAGCCAAGAAAAACGCTCCGGCTGCCGCACCTGCCAAGGCGGCTGCCCCGGCTGCCGCTGCGCCTGTGTTCGCTGCCGGCGACCGCACCGAGAAGCGCGTACCGATGACCCGCGTACGTGCCACCGTGGCCAAGCGTCTGGTTGAAGCCCAGTCGAACATGGCGATGCTGACCACCTTCAACGAAGTCGACATGACCGAAGTCATGGCGCTGCGCTCGAAGTACAAGGATCTGTTCGAGAAGTCCCACAACGGCGTGCGCCTGGGCTTCATGTCGTTCTTCGTGAAAGCGGCCACCGAAGCGCTGAAACGCTTCCCGGCAGTCAACGCTTCCATCGACGGCAACGACATCGTTTACCATGGCTATGCAGACATCGGCGTTGCCGTGTCCAGCGACCGTGGCCTGGTGGTTCCGGTACTGCGTAACGCCGAACTGATGAGCCTGGCTGAAATCGAAGGCGGCATCGCCACCTTCGGCAAGAAAGCCCGTGACGGCAAGCTGACCATCGACGAGATGACCGGCGGTACCTTCACCATCACCAACGGTGGTACCTTCGGTTCGATGATGTCGACCCCGATCGTCAACCCGCCGCAAGCCGCGATCCTGGGCATGCACAACATCATCCAGCGTCCGATGGCCATCAACGGCCAGGTCGTGATCCGCCCGATGATGTACCTGGCGCTGTCGTACGATCACCGCCTGATCGACGGTAAAGAAGCCGTGACTTTCCTGGTGACCATCAAGAACCTGCTGGAAGACCCGGCTCGTCTGTTGCTGGATATCTGATTGAAGCAGCTGCAAGTTGCGAGCTACAAGCTGTAAGAAAAAGCAGCTTGGCTTGCAGCTTGCGGCTAAAAGCTTGTCGCAAATAGAGGATCTATTTTCATGACACAGAAATTTGACGTCGTAGTGATTGGTGCAGGTCCTGGCGGCTACGTTGCCGCGATCAAGGCTGCACAACTGGGCCTCTCGACTGCTTGCATCGAAAAATACACCGACAAGGAAGGCAAGCTGGCGCTGGGCGGTACTTGCCTGAACGTCGGTTGCATTCCTTCCAAGGCGCTGCTGGACAGCTCCTGGAAATTCCACGAAGCCCAGGATGGCTTCGCGATCCACGGCATCAACCATGCTGGCGTGACCATGGACGTGCCAGCGATGGTCAGCCGTAAAGCCAACATCGTCAAGGGCCTGACTTCCGGCGTTGCCACCTTGTTCAAGGCCAACGGCGTCACTTCCCTGCAAGGCCACGGCAAGCTGCTGGCTGGCAAGAAAGTTGAAATCACCAAGCCAGACGGCTCGACCGAAATCATCGAAGCCGAGAACGTGATCCTGGCTCCAGGTTCGCGTCCAATCGACATTCCGCCTGCTCCAGTCGACAACAACGTGATCGTTGATTCGACCGGCGCCCTGGAATTCCAGGCTGTGCCTAAGCGCCTGGGCGTGATCGGCGCCGGCGTGATCGGCCTGGAGCTGGGTTCGGTGTGGTCCCGCCTCGGTGCTGAGGTGACCGTGCTGGAAGCCCTGGACACGTTCCTGCTGGCTGCCGACACCGCCGTTTCCAAGGAAGCGCTGAAAACCCTGACCAAACAAGGTCTGGACATCAAGCTGGGCGCTCGCGTCACCGGCTCGAAAGTCAACGGCGAAGAAGTTGTCGTCAACTACACCGACAAGGATGGCGAAAAAACCATCACTTTCGACAAGCTGATCGTAGCCGTGGGTCGCCGTCCAGTGACCACCGACCTGCTGGCTGCCGACAGTGGCGTGAACATCGACGAGCGTGGTTTCATCCATGTTGACGATCACTGCGCGACCACCGTGCCGGGCGTCTACGCCATCGGCGACGTGGTTCGCGGCATGATGCTGGCGCACAAGGCTTCCGAAGAAGGCATCATGGTTGTCGAGCGCATCAAGGGTCACAAAACCCAGATGAACTACGACCTGATCCCATCGGTTATCTACACCCACCCGGAAATTGCATGGGTCGGCAAGAACGAACAGCAGTTGAAAGCTGAAGGCGTTGAAGTTAACGTCGGCACCTTCCCGTTTGCCGCTTCTGGCCGTGCCATGGCAGCCAACGACACCGGTGGTTTTGTCAAAGTCATCGCTGATGCCAAGACTGACCGCGTATTGGGCGTCCACGTGATTGGCCCGAGCGCTGCAGAACTGGTTCAGCAAGGCGCGATCGGTATGGAATTCGGCACCAGTGCCGAGGACCTGGGCATGATGGTCTTCTCCCATCCGACCCTGTCCGAAGCGTTGCACGAAGCAGCGTTGGCAGTGAATGGCGGCGCCATCCACATCGCCAACCGCAAGAAGCGCTAAGCGAGATAATAAGAAACCACGGCGGAGTTGCCCGTCGTGAGCCTTGCGCGCAAGACTCACCGCGGAATATCCGCTGGACGCAGCCTTGCGCAGCTTTACGGGCCTTGAGCCCCGCAAGTTGCGCAAGCAGCAGTCACAGGTGGCGCGGCACTCATAATGAGCGCAGCGCCGAATGCGCAGTACCTAACGAAGACGGTAAAAAGCATGAATCTTCACGAGTATCAGGGTAAGCAGCTGTTCGCTGAATACGGCCTGCCAGTTTCCAAGGGCTACGCAGTAGACACCCCGGAAGCAGCAGCAGAAGCTTGCGACAAAATCGGCGGCAGCGAGTGGGTTGTCAAAGCCCAGGTCCACGCCGGTGGTCGCGGTAAAGCGGGCGGCGTTAAGCTGGTTCGCAGCAAAGAAGACGCCAAGGCCTTCGCACAGCAGTGGCTGGGCAAGCGTCTGGTGACTTACCAGACTGATGCCAATGGCCAGCCAGTCACCAAGATCCTGGTTGAATCGTGCACTGATATCGCTAAAGAGCTGTACCTGGGCGCTGTCGTTGACCGTTCGAGCCGTCGCATCGTGTTCATGGCTTCCACCGAAGGTGGCGTGGACATCGAGAAGATCGCTCACGAAACCCCAGAAAAAATTCTGAAAGCCACCATCGACCCACTGGTTGGCGCTCAGCCATTCCAGGGTCGCGAGCTGGCTTTCCAGCTGGGCCTGGAAGGCAAGCAAGTTGCCCAGTTCGCCAAGATCTTCGTTGGTCTGGCCAAACTGTTCCAGGATCACGATCTGGCCCTGCTGGAAGTGAACCCGCTGGTGATCAAGGCTGACGGCGATCTGCACTGCCTGGACGCCAAGATCAACATCGACGCCAACGCCATGTACCGTCAGCCTAAGCTGAAGACTTTCCACGATCCGTCGCAAGACGATCCGCGCGAAGCGCACGCTGCCAAGTTTGAACTGAACTACGTAGCCCTGGAAGGCAACATCGGCTGCATGGTCAACGGTGCCGGCCTGGCCATGGGTACCATGGACATCGTCAACCTGCATGGCGGCAAACCAGCCAACTTCCTCGACGTGGGCGGTGGTGCTACCAAAGAACGCGTGACCGAAGCCTTCAAGATCATCCTGTCCGACTCCAACGTCGCAGCAGTACTGGTCAACATCTTCGGCGGCATCGTTCGTTGCGACATGATTGCCGAAGGCATCATCGGTGCAGTGAAAGAAGTCGGCGTTAAAATCCCGGTTGTTGTTCGCCTTGAAGGTAACAACGCTGAACTGGGCGCTAAAGTACTGGCAGAAAGCGGTTTGAACATCATCGCGGCTACCAGCCTGACCGACGCTGCTCAACAAGTTGTCAAAGCTGCGGAGGGCAAATAATGAGCGTCCTGATCAATAAAGACACCAAAGTTATCTGCCAGGGTATTACCGGTTCGCAAGGTAGTTTCCACACCCAGCAAGCCATCGAATACGGCACCAAGATGGTTGGCGGCGTAACTCCGGGCAAAGGCGGCACCGAGCACCTGGGCCTGCCAGTGTTCAACACCGTGAAAGACGCTGTAGCTGCCACTGGCGCCACCGCCAGCGTGATCTACGTTCCAGCACCTTTCTGCAAGGACTCCATCCTGGAAGCGGCATTCGGCGGCATCAAGCTGATCGTCTGCATCACCGAAGGCATTCCTACCCTGGACATGCTGGACGCTAAAGTTAAGTGCGACGAGCTGGGCGTAGTCCTGATCGGCCCTAACTGCCCAGGCGTGATCACTCCAGGCGAATGCAAGATCGGCATCATGCCAGGTCACATTCACTTGCCAGGCAAGGTCGGTATCGTTTCCCGTTCCGGCACCCTGACCTACGAAGCTGTGAAGCAGACCACTGACGCCGGTTTCGGTCAGTCGACTTGCGTCGGCATCGGCGGTGACCCGATCCCGGGCTCCAACTTCATCGACATCCTGAAGCTGTTCCAGGAAGACCCGAAGACCGAAGCGATCGTGATGATCGGTGAGATCGGCGGTTCGGCTGAAGAAGAAGCGGCTGCCTACATCAAGGCACACGTGACCAAGCCGGTTGTTTCCTACATCGCTGGTGTGACTGCCCCTGCGGGCAAGCGCATGGGCCATGCTGGCGCAATCATCTCTGGCGGCAAAGGCACTGCAGACGAGAAATTCGCTGCGCTGCAAGACGCCGGTGTAAAAACCGTGCGTTCGCTGGCAGACATCGGCAAGGCCCTGGCCGAACTGACCGGTTGGGCTGTCAAGTAAGCCTCGCGCTTAGCTGACGCTTCACCACACAAAGGTCACCTTCGGGTGGCCTTTGTGCTTTCCGGGGTTTAATAAAGATCAAAATGTGGGAGGGGGCTTGCCCCCTCCCACATTTGCCTGTATTGCCAAATTAGGTATGAAAATGCGACATGCAGATGTCGCTTATCGGACAGTCCGCCCCGCAACAGTGCGTTCGTCAGCCAATTTCTGTACCCTGGCTGCCTCGTTATGCGTGCGCCTCCCAAAAGGAAGCCTCGCGCTAGACCGGTCGGCCGCCATAAGGGCCGGCAGTATTTCCCTCATCCACAGGGAATCCCTCTCTAAATTCCGATTCAGTAGTGTGGTATTTCCCGAAATGAAAGTGTTGAAAAGCCAGGACATCCTGGCGTTGGGCTTTATGACCTTTGCCCTGTTCGTGGGCGCCGGCAACATCATCTTCCCGCCTATCGTTGGACTGCAGTCGGGGCCTCACGTCTGGATGGCAGCGCTGGGCTTCCTGATCACCGCAGTCGGCTTGCCGGTGGTCACCGTGATCGCCCTGGCCAAGGTCGGTGGTGGCATGGACGCGTTGAGCAGCCCGATCGGCAAGATCGCCGGTGGCCTGCTCGCGGCGGCGGCGTATCTGGCGGTAGGGCCGCTGTTCGCCACCCCGCGTACCGCGACCGTGTCCTTCGAAGTAGGCCTGGCGCCGCTGACCGGTGAAAGCCCGCTGGCGCTGTTCCTCTATAGCTCGGTGTACTTCCTCGTGGTGTTCTTTGTCTCCCTGTACCCCGGTCGGCTGCTGGACACCGTGGGGCGTTTCCTGGCGCCGCTGAAGATCATCGCCCTGGCCATTCTCGGCATCGCCGCGTTTGCCTTGCCGGCCGGTGATGTGGGCGTCGCTACCCCGGAATATGTCGCCGCACCGTTTTCCCAAGGCTTTATCCAGGGTTACCTGACCATGGATACCCTGGGTGCCCTGGTGTTTGGCATCGTGATCGTCAATGCCATCCGCTCCCGTGGCGTCGAGTCGCCCAAGCTGATCACCCGTTACGCCATCATTGCGGGCTTGATTGCCGGCGTGGGCCTGGCCCTGGTGTACTTCAGCCTGTTCCGCCTGGGTTCGGGCAGCCATGCAGTGGCTGCCGGTGCCACTAACGGTGCTGCGGTGCTGCACGCCTATGTGCAACACACCTTCGGCTCCCTGGGCAGTGGCTTCCTGGCCGTGCTGATCTCCCTGGCGTGCCTGGTGACTGCGGTAGGCCTGACCTGTGCCTGCGCCGAGTACTTCAGCAAGATCCTGCCGCTGTCCTACAAGACCCTGGTGGTGATCCTGGCGCTGTTCTCGTTGTTCGTCTCGAACCTGGGCCTGACCAAGCTGATTGCCTTCTCGATCCCGGTGCTGACCGCGATCTATCCGCCGTGCATCGTGCTGGTGGCGCTGAGTTTCTGCAAAGATTTCTGGCAGGAGCAGGGCCGTATCGTTGGCCCGGTAATGCTGGTGTCGTTCATCTTTGGCTGCATCGATGCGCTCAAGGGCGCTGGCCTGGCGGGCTGGATGCCTTCGCAATTGGCCAACCTGCCATTGAGCGAGCAGGGCCTGGCGTGGCTGGTGCCGTCAGTGATGACACTGGTCGTGGCGTTCGCGGTCGATCGCATGCTCGGCAAGCGCAGCGAAGCTATCGCATAACCCACGTTTCTCGCTGTACTGAAATGCCCCGTATCAATCGATACGGGGCATTTTTTATGGGTGAACGGCAGTGTCTTTTTATGTGCGCTAACGTCGAACTGACGCAAATACTTTTCAGCCCTCATTCTGCAAAGGACCCGCATGTCGTTCATCGAAACCAATCAGATCCACCTGCTTGCCGCCCTATGGTTCGCCCTTTGTTGGGGTGGCTATACCCGATACGCCATTTGGAAGGCCCGCGACACGGCCTGCCTCGCCAGCGTGCTGCACCTGTACCGCGAAGACTGGATGCGCCGCATGCTGCTGCGCGACAACCGCATCGCCGACGCCAGTGTGATCGGCAACCTGGAGCGCAATGCTTCGTTCTTCGCCTCCAGCACGTTGATCATCCTCGCCGGCATTCTCACGGTGTTGGGTGCTTCAGAGCGGGCGGTGTCGTTGCTGGCGGACATACCGATGGTGCAACAAGCGTCCCAAGGCATGTCGCAGATCAAGCTGCTGTGCCTGGCGCTGGTGTTCGTCTATGCGTTCTTTACGTTCAGTTGGTGCATGCGTCAGTACAACTTCGCGGCGGTGCTGGTCGGCTCGGCGCCGATGATCGGCGAGCGGGATGTGTCGGAGCAGGAGCGCAAGGCATTTGCTCTGCGTGCGGCGCGAGTCATCTCCATGGCGGCCAACCAGTTCAACTTTGGCCTGCGCTCTTATTACTTCGGCATGACCATGCTGGCGTGGTTTGTCAGCCCCTGGCTATTCATGTTGATGAGCGCCGGGGTGGTGTTGGTGCTGTATCGGCGGGAGTTTCATTCCGACGTGCTGCAAGTGATGGTGTTTACCCAGACGGATACACCGCCGTCGGAACCGGTTAAAGAAGCAGTTTGATCAACCCTTCAAGTAAAAACACCAGGCAAAGTAAAGCCCGCTATCTAAGCGGGCTTTCTTTTTGCAGCGAAGCTGTTACAAGCCGCGGTCTCAAGAACCGGTAGCAGGTGCTGCTTCTTTTGCGGCGGCCTGGTTCGATTCAGCCTGAGCTTTGGCAGCTTCGGCGTTTTCTTTCGCAGCGTCGTTCACTTTATCCTGAGCCTTGGCCATATCTTTCTGAGCTTGCTCAGAATGGGCTGCAGCGTCTTGGGCTTTGTCTTCGGATTTCTTGTCGCAGGCAGCCAGACCGAGGGCAGCGGCCAGCATCATGGAAATAGCTAAAGTCTTGCGCATGGGTGTTTCTCCTTATTGAAGATATCTACTGGCCTTTCGAGCATGGCGCTTCGGCATTAGTTCCTTTTATTTGGTAGATATATAAATCGCAGACTAACCGGAACTTTTACCCTGCCGCCCATTCTGCGGATCAACACTAATAAGAGTCTGGAACGAATGACCGAAAATCCCCTGTTAGAGCGTGCGAAGCGCTTTGTATCGGCCTTGCGCCACTGTCAGGTGCTGGGCATTACCGCTCATCAGGCCAGCGAGGAGGGCATCACGCTGATCATGCCTTATGCGCCCCATCTGGTCGGTGATCCCCAATCGGGGGTGATCCACGGCGGTGCGCTCACTTCCCTGATGGACACCGCCTGTGGCATGGCCACCCTGTGCGTATTGCCGGAATTCGAGGTTTGTCCGACCCTCGACCTGCGCGTCGACTACATGCATCCCGCTACCCCACACAAACCGGTGTACGGCTTCGCCCAATGCTACAGGGTGACCACCGACGTGATCTTCACCCGTGGCTTCGCCTACCAGGATGATCCCCAGCAACCCGTTGCCCATGTCGTCGGTACATTCATGCGCATGGGCAAGCGTCTCAAGGGCACGCAAGGACTGGGCAGCACGATCAAGGGAGAGCAGGCATGACGCACCGATTCAAGACCCGCCTGGAGCAGGCCCACGGGCGCGGCGATTACGCCGCGCTGCTCAACCTGATCCCCTACGCCAGGCTGATCGGCATCGAATGCACCCGGCTGGGGGATGAGCTGCTGTTTCGCCTGCCGGCCAACAAGGACAATATTGGTAACCCCATATTGCCGGCGCTGCACGGCGGGGTGATCGCGGGTTTCATGGAACTGTCGGCGGCGCTGCACCTGCTGGTGTTCACGGGCGCGCCGGGCATTCCGAAAATCATCGATTTTTCTCTGGACTACCTGCGCGCCGGGCAATTTCGCGACACCTACGCCAAATGCCAGGTATGGCGCCAGGGCCGACGGGTGGCGAACGTGGCGATCACCGCCTGGCAGAGCACCGCGGCCGAGCCCATTGCCACGGCTCGCGCGCATTTCAAGATCGAGGAACCAGGCCACCCTTGAAATCCTGCTCTTAGCCCCCAACTTTGATGACAACCCGCCGCCAACCCTCTAGGGCGCGGCCATTGCCATCCAATTGGAGTTTGATGACCATGAGTGTGGAAACTCAAAAGGAAACCCTGGGCTTCCAGACCGAGGTGAAGCAACTGCTGCACCTCATGATCCATTCGCTGTATTCCAACAAGGAAATCTTCCTTCGCGAATTGATCTCGAACGCCTCTGACGCTGTCGACAAATTACGTTTCGAAGCCCTGTCCAAGCCTGAGTTGCTGGAAGGTGGCGCCGAACTGAAGATCCGTGTGAGCTTCGACAAGGACGCCAAGACCGTCACGATCGAAGACAACGGTATCGGCATGAGCCGTGACGATGCGGTCGTCCACCTGGGCACCATCGCCAAGTCTGGCACCGCCGATTTCATGAAGAACCTCTCGGGCGACCAGAAGAAAGATTCGCACCTGATCGGCCAATTCGGCGTGGGCTTCTACTCGGCCTTCATCGTTGCCGACAAGGTTGAAGTATTCAGCCGCCGTGCCGGCCTCGACGCCAGCGAAGGTGTGCACTGGTCCTCCAAAGGCGAGGGCGAATTTGAAATCGCTACCGTCGACAAGGCTGACCGTGGCACCCGTATCGTGTTGCACCTGAAATCCGGTGAAGACGAATTCGCCGATGGCTGGCGACTGCGCAATATCGTCAAGAAGTACTCCGACCATATCGCCCTGCCGATCGAATTGCCGAAAGAACAAGCGGCTGCTGAAGGCGAAGAGGTCCCTGCCCAGGAATGGGAAGTGGTCAACCGTGCCAGCGCGCTGTGGACCCGTCCGCGTACCGAGATCAAGGACGAGGAATACCAGGAGTTCTACAAGCACATCGGTCACGACTACGAAAACCCGCTGAGCTGGAGCCACAACAAGGTCGAAGGCAATCTGGAATACAGCTCGCTGCTGTACGTGCCGGCCCGTGCTCCGTTCGACCTGTACCAGCGTGAAGCGCCAAGAGGCCTGAAACTCTACGTGCAGCGTGTGTTCGTGATGGACCAGGCGGAATCGTTCCTGCCGCTGTACCTGCGCTTCATCAAGGGTGTGGTCGATTCCAACGACCTGTCGCTGAACGTGTCGCGGGAAATCCTGCAGAAAGACCCGATCATCGACTCGATGAAGTCGGCGCTGACCAAGCGCGTGCTCGACATGCTGGAAAAACTGGCGAAGAACGAGCCTGAGCAATACAAGGGCTTCTGGAAAAACTTCGGCCAGGTCATGAAAGAAGGCCCGGCGGAAGACTTTGCCAACAAGGAAAAAATCGCCGGCCTGCTGCGTTTTGCTTCCACCCAGGGCGACGACGGCGAGCAGGTTGTGTCCCTGGCCGAGTACCTGGCGCGCGCCAAGGAAGGTCAGGACAAGATCTACTACCTCACTGGCGAAACCTACGCCCAGGTCAAGAACAGCCCGCACCTGGAAGTCTTCCGCAAGAAAGGCATCGAAGTGCTGCTGCTGACCGACCGTATCGATGAGTGGCTGATGAGCTACCTCAACGAGTTCGACGGCAAGGCCTTTGTCGACGTGGCCCGTGGTAACCTGGACCTGGGTAGCCTGGACTCCGAGGAAGAGAAGAAAGAAGCCGAAGAAGTCGCCAAGTCCAAAGAGGGCCTGGTCGAGCGCATCAAGGCATCCTTGGGCGATGCCGTCAGCGAAGTGCGTGTCTCGCACCGCCTGACCGATTCCCCGGCGATCCTGGCCATCGGCGAGCAGGACCTGGGCATGCAGATGCGCCAGATCCTCGAAGCCAGCGGGCAGAAGGTTCCGGATTCCAAGCCGATCTTCGAATTCAACCCGGCTCATCCGCTGATCGAGAAACTCGATGGCGAGCAGAGCGAAGAGCGTTTTGGCGACCTGTCGCACATCCTGTTCGACCAGGCGGCCCTGGCCGCTGGCGACAGCTTGAAAGACCCGGCTGCCTATGTGCGCCGCCTGAACAAGCTGTTGGTTGAACTGTCGGTTTGATCCTGATGTAGAAAAACCCGCTTCGGCGGGTTTTTTCGTTCTAACGCACCTCAACTGGAGTAAATGATGAGCCAAGTCACTGTACGTTCCGTGGTCTATCAGATTGATGGCCAGTCCTACGAAAGCCGCCTTGCGTTCGACGCCAATCATAAAGGCCCGCTGCCGGGGCTGTTGATGGCTCCGAATTGGATGGGGGTGAGTGCGGGTGCCGAAGAGATCGCCAAAAGCGTGGCCGGCAAGGGCTACGTGGTGCTGATTGCCGACCTGTACGGGCAGACCGTACGCCCGTCGAATGGCGATGAAGCCGGCGCAGCGATGATGCCGCTGAAGAACGACCGTGCGTTGTTGAACAAGCGTATGCAGGCGGCCTTCGAGCAGTTGCAGGGACAGACCGAGGCCGTTGTCGATACGTCGAAACTGGCGACCTTTGGTTTCTGCTTCGGTGGTTGCTGCTCCCTGGAGCTGGCGCGTACCGGTGCGCCGGTCAAGGCGGCCATCTCGTTCCACGGCACCCTCGACACGCCAAACCCGGCGGACGCAAAGAACATCAAGGGCTCAGTGCTGGTGCTGCACGGCGCTTGCGACCCGCTGGTGCCGAAGGAACAACTGCCGGCGTTCGAAGATGAAATGAACGCAGCCGGCGTGGATTGGCAACTGCTGAGCTATGGCGGCGCGGTGCATTCCTTCACCGACCCCCATGCCAATGTGCCGGGCAAGATGATGTACGACGCCAAGACCGCCAAGCGGGCGTTCCAGTCGATGCATAACTTGCTGGATGAAGTGTTCAAGGGCTGATTTTTCAGCGCCTGTCCGGGCCTAATCGGGGGCAAGCCCCCTCCCATACTTGGATGCAATCACTGATCAAATGTGGGAGGGGGCTTGCCCCCGATGGCTATCTCAATGGCAACTCAATTCTTTCAGACTCACCCGGCACCGTCGGCCAATCCCCGGCTGCCCAGCGCTGCCTGGCCTGTTCAATCACCGCCGGATCACTCGCGACAAAATTCCAATTGATCCGCCGTGGCCCATCCAGCGGCGCGCCACCAAACACCACCAAGTGGCAATCACTGTCCGCAAACAACGTCATCTCCTGCCCGGTCGGCAATACCACCAGGCTGTGCACTTCCAGCGCCACGCTGTCCAACTGAGCTTCACCCTCCAATACATACACCGCACGTTCTTCATGCTCTTCAGGCACCAGCAGGGTCGTAGCCGTCTGCATCCGCACCTCGGCATACAGGGTGGGCGACAGCACCGGCACCGGTGACTTGAGACAGAACCCATCCCCTGCGATCAGGCGTATCTGCACGCCCAGGTTCTCACTCACCGGCAGACTCGCCGCCGGGTGATGGCTGTAATGTCCCGGCCCGGTCTCGTGGTCTTTGGGCGAGGCCAGCCACACTTGCAGCCCGTGCAGGCTGAAACCCTCGGCCCTGAGGGCTTCGGGTGTGCGTTCGACATGAGCGATGGCACTGCCGGCGGTCATCCAGCTGACGTCGCCGGCCTGCACCACCTGGTCCGAGCCCAGGCTGTCCTTGTGCTGCAACGCGCCTTCGAACAGATAGGTGAGGGTGGACAGCCCGATATGCGGGTGTTGGCGGATATTCATGCCATCGCCCGGTGCATAGCGGGTCAGCAGCATGTGGTCGAAAAACACAAAAGGCCCGACGCTGCGGCATTCGCGCGACGGCAGCGGGCGCAGGATAGGTTGCCCTTCGACATCTTCGGGGCGAGGGCGGATCACGGTGAGGGTGGTCATGGTGCGTCCCAGTCTGAGCGGGTTGGATGCTGCTGAGCATAACCCGCTCGACGGGAGGTTGCCGCTATTGGCTGAAGGCGCCTTCCGACAGCTTGGTGTCGATGCTGATCTCGGCGGTAGTCATCAGCTTGTGCACCGGGCAGCGATCCGCTACGCGATGCAGCTCATCGCGTTGTTCGTCAGTGAGTACGCCCTTGAGCGTGAGTTTGACGTTGAGTCTGTATTTGCCCTTTTGTTCTTCGGTGGCGTCGTGGCTGACTTCCACAGTCACGCCGGTGAGCGGGATGTCTTTTTTCTGGGCGTAGAGCTTCACCGTCAGGGCTTTGCACGAGGCGAGGGCGGCGTCGAAGTAGTCATGGGGGGAGGGCGCCGAATCGTCACCGCCCAGGCTTTTGGGCAGGTCGGTGAACAACTCGTGGTTGTCGATATTGAGGCTATGGCGAAAGTTGTCCTGGTTCAGGGTGTTTACGGTAACAGGCATGGCAAACCTCACAGGGTGGCAGGATGAAGGTCATGCAGTTATAGAGCATGCTGGCACTTCGGTGTTCCTTGTTTTTGCCGGATGAACCCCGGCAAGGCGTTCAAGGTCTACCCGTATCAGCCCCTATCGAGGTGTTACCGTGCCCTGGACTCGCCTGACCCTTGCCCTGTTGTTCGCCGCCGGCAGCCTGGCCGCGCAGGCCCGCGACTATGCCTACAGCGATGCGCACCTGCATTACGTGGACTTCTTCCAGGAAACGGCGGGCATGGACAAGCTGCTCAAGGCGATGGCCGACAATCGCATCGATCACGTGATGATTTCTGGTATTCCCGTTGCGAAAAAATGGCACGAGGACGAACCCAAGCGACCGCGCTACTACGCCGGCGACGACGCGGATGCCTATTGGTACAGCGCCACCGATGTGATCGTGGCCGCAGCGGTCAACAAGCTGACCCCTGGGCAGCGCCAGCACTTTCATCCGTTCCTGTCCGGCTTCAACCCCAACGACAAGAACTCGGCCGCCCATATCCAACGTATGCTCGATCTCAATCCAGGACTGTGGCAGGGCATCGGCGAGGTTTTTACCCGACATGACGACCTCACGGCCATCACTGCTGGTGACACACCACGGGCCAATAACGAAGCCATGACCCGCATCTATCACCTGGCGGCGGAAAATGACTTGCCGGTGATGCTGCACTCCAACATCACCTCCAAGCGCGAGCGCAACCCGCTGTACCTGGCTGAGGTCGAAGAACCCCTGCGCAACCACCCGCACACCCGTTTTATCTGGGCCCATGCTGGCACCAGCAAGGAGATCCATCGTCATCAGGTACAGATGGACTTTTTGCTGCCCACCTTGAGCCGCATGCTGGAGGCGTACCCCAACCTTTACATCGATCTGTCCTGGAGCGTGCTCACGCCCTACTTGCTGGATGATGCAGGCCAGCCTCGCCCCGAGTGGGTAAAACTGGTGGAGCGCTTTCCCGAGCGCTTTATGCTCGGCTCGGACGTCGTAGGGCGCTTCAACAAGTTGGGTAAGCAAATGCGCAGCTTCGACCCGTTCCTCGATGCACTCTCCGAAGGGGTCGCCCGCAAAGTGGCCCGCGATAACTTCCTGGCGATCCTGCCTGAGTCGACTCGCGATGGTGCCGCTGATTGATATCGCGTTTTGCTCTTGCTTCGGTATAGGGCACAGGCAGTTGCAAGCCTTGAGCGACGAGCTGCAAGTGGTTCGAGTGCTCTTCTCTTGCGGCTATAGCTTGAAACCTATGGCTCTGAAAGCAAAAAGCCCCGAACCAGTCGGGGCTTTTTCATGCGGTCAAGCTACAGGTCTTACTGACCCTGCCAGCGTTTCAGCACCAGGGTGGCGTTGGTGCCACCGAAGCCGAAGCTGTTGCTCATCACGGTGTCGATTTTTGCATTCTCGACAGTCTTGGTCAGGATTGGCATATCCGCCACGACCGGATCAATCTCGTCGATGTTGGCTGAGCCGGCCATGAAGTTGCCTTCCATCATCAGCAGGCAGTAGATCGCTTCGTGAACGCCGGCGGCGCCCAGGGAGTGACCGGACAGGCTCTTGGTAGAGCTGATGGCCGGGGCCTTGTCGCCGAATACCGCACGCACGCCTTCCATTTCCTTGGCATCGCCGACCGGAGTCGAGGTGCCGTGGGTGTTCAGGTAGTCGATTGGGGTGTCCACGGTGGACATGGCCATCTGCATGCAACGGATGGCGCCTTCACCGCTTGGGGCAACCATGTCGTAACCGTCGGAGGTCGCGCCGTAGCCGACGATTTCCGCGTAGATCTTGGCGCCACGGGCCAGGGCGTGTTCCAGCTCCTCGACCACCACCATGCCGCCACCGCCGGCAATGACGAAACCGTCACGCTTGGCGTCGTAGGCGCGGGAGGCCTTTTCCGGGGTTTCGTTGTACTGGGTGGACAGTGCACCCATGGCGTCGAACAGGAACGACTGGCTCCAATGTTCTTCTTCACCGCCGCCGGCGAACACGATGTCCTGCTTGCCCAGCTGGATCTGCTCAACGGCAGTCCCGATGCAGTGAGCGCTGGTGGCGCACGCGGAGGAGATCGAGTAGTTCACGCCCTTGATCTGGAACGGCGTGGCCAGACAGGCCGAAACGGTGCTGCCCATGGTCCGTGTGACACGGTACGGGCCAACGCGCTTGACGCCTTTTTCGCGCAGGATGTCCAGCGCTTCCATCTGGTTGAGGGTCGATGCGCCGCCGGAGCCGGCGATCAGGCCGGTGCGTACGTTCGATACCTGGTCGTCGCTCAGGCCGGAGTCGGCGATCGCGTCTTTCATCGCCAGGTAGGCGTAGGCGGCAGCGTGGCCGACGAAGCGATAGATCTTGCGATCGATCAGTTCTTCGAGGGGCAGGTCGATGGAGCCGGAAACCTGGCTACGCAGACCCATTTCGGCATATTCCGGGTTGAAGCGGATGCCAGGGCGACTTGCACGCAGGTTAGCGGTGACGGTCTCTTTGTCATTGCCCAGGCAAGAAACAATGCCCAGACCAGTGATAACGACGCGGCGCATGCGGATAACCCTTAAAAGTTGTCAGTGGAAGTGAATACGCCGACCCGAAGGCCTTCGGCAGTATAGATCTCGCGACCGTCGACGCTCACCGAACCATCGGCGATGGCCAGGTTCAGCTTGCCCTTGAGGACGCGCTTGATCTGAATGTTGTAGGTGACTTTCCTGGCGGTCGGCAGGACCTGGCCAAAGAACTTCACTTCGCCCGAACCCAGGGCGCGACCGCGGCCCGGCAGGCCTTGCCAGCCCAGGAAGAAACCGACCAGCTGCCACATGGCGTCAAGGCCCAGGCAGCCCGGCATCACAGGGTCGCCTTCGAAATGGCAGGCGAAGAACCACAGGTCCGGGGTGATATCCAGCTCGGCGACCAATTCACCTTTGCCGTACTTGCCACCCTCTTCGCTGATATGGGTGATGCGATCCACCATCAGCATGTTCGGGGCGGGCAGTTGCGCGTTACCTGGGCCGAACAGCTCACCGCGACTGCAGCGCAGCAGATCTTCCCGAGTAAAGGCGTTTTGTTTGGTCATGCGAGCTCCTCAATAATCCCATGCGGCAGGGTAGGGCAAATCTTCCCGAACCGAATGAAGCGTTCATGCCTCATGTCGGCAGCCTACACGTAGACTATTGCGTTGTAGTGAAAGTCACAGCGGCAAGGTACTGAATGTACACTTGTTCACTGAAATTTTAAACCGGGCCCGTTTATGGGCCCGTTCGGGTGCCTAAGACTGCCGCACTTTCGTCTTTCACGCCAGTCGGAGTTGGCTGATGGCGCGACGCTATTGCACCCAGCGCTGCAGGATTTGCTGCAAATCCGTACGTTTGAACGGCTTGGCCAGGTAATCGTTCATTCCGGCTGCCAGGCAGGCTTCACGGTCGCCCTGCAACGCGTTGGCAGTCAGGGCGATGATCGGCAGGTCGGCGCAGCCCGGCAGTTGACGGATCTTGCGGGTGGCCTCGTAGCCGTCGATCAACGGCAGCCGGCAATCCATCAGGATCGCGGTGAAAATCAGGCTCTCGGCACTGCGGATCGCCTCGGCACCGTCGGTGGCCAGGCTCACTTCAAAGCCCAGGCTGCGCAACATGGCTTCGACCACGGTGCGGTTGACCGGGTTGTCCTCCACCAGCAATACATGGCGGCCAGCGCCGGCGTTGGCTTTGCCGTCGGCGCCTTGCGCGATGGCCGGCACGCTCTGCTGGTCGATGGCCAGGGGAATTTCCAGGGTAAATACCGAGCCGCGGCCTTCTTCACTTTGCGCGCGCAGGGTGCCGCCCATGCGTTCGGCCAGGGTACGGGCGATGGGCAGGCCGAGGCCGGTGCCGCCGTAACGTCTTGAAATGGAACTGTCGGCCTGCTGGAACGCGTCGAACATCAACTCCAGGCGTTCGGCGCAAATCCCGATGCCACTGTCGCGCACGGTGCAGGTGAACCACACCAGTTCATGGTCAAGGGTCTGCCAATGGGGTTCGACGCTGACGCTGCCCTGCTCGGTGAACTTCAGCGCGTTGCCGATCAGGTTCACCAGGATCTGGCGGATTCGCGTCGGGTCGCCCTGCACGCGCAAGGCGTCCAACCCCGGTGGTATCGACAGTTTCAACGCCAGCCCGCGCTGCTGGGCGCTGTGCTGGAACGCCTGGGCGCAGCTGTTGATCAGGTCCGCCAGGTTGAACGGAATATGCTCCAGTTCCAGGGCAGCGCGTTCGATGCGCGAGAAGTCGAGGATGTCGTTGATGACCTTGAGCAAATGCTCGGTGGACTCGGAGGCCAGCGCCGCGTACTCGGCCTGCTCCTCGGTCATCTCGGTGGTTTCCAGCAACTGCAACATGCCCAGCACGCCGTTCATGGGCGTGCGCAGCTCATGGCTCATCATCGCCAGGAAATCCGACTTGGCGTTGTTGGCGCGCTCGGCCTCTTCGCGGGTCTGGATCAACTGGGCCATGGCCTGCTGCTGTTCGCGGCTGGCCTGGTTGAGGCCTTCGGCCAGGTTATTGATGTGTCGCGACAGGTCGCCCAGTTCCGAGTCGTCCACGATCGGCAGCGGCGTCTTGTAGTCACCTTGCTGGATGGCTTTTACCGCGTGGCCCATGGCGCTGATCGGCTGAGACAGGCTGGCGGCCAGGCGCCGCGCGAGCAGGAAGGTAAACAGCAGGGCGAACAGCGCCAGGATGCCGGCCTTGAACAGGATTTCCTGCTGGCGCTGGCTGAATGCGTCGTTGGACATGCCGACGATCACCCGGCCCAGGTAGTCGGCCCGCGGTGCCTTGGGTTCGTTGAGGTTGTCCTGGAAAAAATCATTGCCCAACTGGATGTGTTGCAGGCGAATCGGTGCCTGGAACACTTTGACGGACAACGAGCGGTCGTGTTTTTCCGACGGCTGCTCGACATACACCAGGATGTTCTCGCTGCTGTCCTGGATCTCCAGGAACCGCACATGGGGCGTAGCGAGCGTGGCGCGCAGCAGGCTGTCGAGCACTTCGTTGTTGCCGGAGATCACCCCGTACTCGGTGGCGGGCGCCAGTTGGTTGGCGATCAACTGGCCGGTGTGGTCCAGTTCCTGGCGCAAGTCCTGGATCCGCACGAAGGTGAAAAAGCTGATCAGCAGCAACGTCAGCAACAGCGCCGGGCCCAGGGTGATGAGCTGGGTGCGGGTGTTGATGTCCCAACGACGGCGCAAGGTCATGGGCGTTTTTCTCCTTCGGCCAGGCGGATCGCGACGCCGGCTTCGTCCACCTGTTCGATCCCCAGTGAGCGCGCGACTTGCGGGTTGCCCACGACTTTGAAGTGTTCCGGGTACAGCGAGCGCGGCCAGTTGGCCGGCGGGTGGTCGAGCAAACGGTCAAGCACGGCCAGCCAGTCGGTCTGGTCGCTGTAGGTGCTGGCCAGGCTGCCGGCCCGCACAAAGCCTGCATTCGGGCCCACCAGCGGCAATTGCTGGGCATAGCTGCTCAGCAACAGGTTCTTCGCGGTTTTCGAGTTGTACAACTGCGGGTCATCCAGGCCGAGCAGCACGTCACTGTTCCTGAACAGGTTTTGCAGGGGGCGGCTGTCATTAATGTTGTCCCAGAGCTGTGGCACGATTTCCAGGCCGAGGGGTGTGGCGTGCTGGCGCAGTTCGGGCAGCAGGAACTCACTGTCGGCGCCGTAGAGCACGCCGATGCGCCGCGCCTGGGGCAGGATGGCGGCGATCAGGCGCAGTTGGCGTTCCAGCGGTGGGTCGCTCCACAGCAGGCTGATGTGCGGGTGAGGTGTGGTGCCCAGGCGTTGATGGGCCTGCAACCGACTGATACGCAGCACCAGGGTCGGCGGGCCTTGGGTCTCCTGCAGGCGCCAGTCGAGGCTGGGCAGGTCGAGCAGGATCAGACGTGTGTTGGCCGGCAGTCGACCAGGGGCTGGCAGGTTTTTGAGCGGGGTGAAGGTGATGTGGTCTTCGGGGCGTTGCTGGGCCAGGGCCTGGGCGAAGGCCTGGACGCCGGCGCTGTCTTCGGCAGCGGTCAGCAGGATCTCGGCACTCCAGGCCGGCGCGGCAGACAGCAGGCAAGCGAACAGCACAATGCGTCGCCAGAGCGTGTGGATAAAAAAGCAGGTCATCCGTGACGAGTCGCCCATGTCAGAACTCTAACTCTGCGCTGAAGTAGAGCACGTGGCGATGGTCATAATTGTTATCGGCCCAGGTGGTGGGCTGGTGATCCAGGCGTTCTTGCAGCATGCCGGCCAGCTCCACGTTGGCTTTGCCCAGGGCAATGCGCTTGGCCACCCGCAGGTCGACCCGTTCGAAGCGATATTGGTTGAGTGCGTCATCGCCGTAGTAGAACAGCGCGCTGGACCAGCCTTGGCCCCATTCACGCAACCAACCGGCAGAGCCACTGTTGCGTGCGGTCTGTGCCTTGTCCAGCGGGTTGCTGGCGCTGGCATCGACATAAGCATAGGTCAGCCGCAAGCGGTCGGCGTTGCTCACGCGCCAGTCGAACTGGGTTTCGGCACCGGTGAAGCGTGCGCTGTTGGCGTTGCTGGCAATGTACTGGTTATTGCGCAGCGGCGAACTGATCATGTCGGTAATTTCGTCGTAGAACAGTTTCACGTCCATGTTCAGCCCGATGTCGGCAAAGAAGCCGTTGTACCCCAGTTCCCGCGACTTCATCATCTCTTTATCGAGGTTGCCCGGCCCCCGCGTCTTTACGAAGTATTGCCCGGTGGTCTGACCGTAGGCCGGGGAGCTGAGGTTGGTGACGCGATAACTCCAGTTGACGTTGTTCTCGAACATGTCCGGGGAGCGGATGGCTTCGGAGTACACCGCGCGCAAGCCATGGCGCGGGTTGATCAGGTAGTTGACCGCCACCCGTGGCGTCAGCGAATTGCCGCTCAGGTGCGTGTCTTCATACATGGCGCCGCCTTGCAGCAGCCAATGTTCGCTGGCGCGCCATTCCAACTGGCCGAACAGGCGCCAGGTGGTGTCGTCCAGGGTGCCATTGAAGTAGGTATCGGAGTCGGCGCGGTCGTAGCGGTAGTTCATGCCGCTGACCAGGCGCAGGCTGTCGGACAGGCTGAGGGTGTCCTGGATTTCCAAGTCATAGCGACTTTCGCGGGTGCTCTGGTCGATGTCGCCGCACACGCTTTGACTGGCACCGTCGCGCCACTGCTGCAACACCTGGTTGGCCAGCGCTTGCTCGGCAGCGCTACCCGGCGGTGCGCTGCCCTGGCTGTAGGTGTCCATGTGGCGGGCCAGCAGCTCGGCGTAGTTGGGGTTCATCTGCCACAGCTGGGTCAATTCCGGGCTGAACGACACCTTGGCGTCGCAGGCCTTCCAGATTTGCCGGCGGTCCCACTGCTGGGCCGAGCCCTGGATATAGAGGCTGTGTTCAGGGTTGAAATCGAAATTCCAGCGCAGCGAGCCGGCGTAGTCCTTGGCCGTGACGTCGGAGTTGTTGCCACCTTCGGTAATCCCGGCGAATACCGGGCTGTAGGTATACGGACGTTGGTTGGTGCCTTCCTTCGCATCCAGTTGCCAGTCGATGCTCTGCTGCGCGTTCAACGTCTGGCTCACCGCCAGGCTGAAGCGATTGAGACGACGCCCGTCGCGGCGGTCGGCGCCAGCGGCGTCGCTGTCGAACCCATCGTCCTGCTGGCCGGACAGCGACAGGCGCAAATCGCCGGTTTCCCAGCCGATGCCCTGGCTGGCATAGAAGTCATTGATGCCACGCTCGCCACGCACCACTTTGACCCGGGTGCCGTGGCTGTTAGCCGGCGAGCGCGTGAGAATGTTGACCACCGCCATCAAGGCATTGGCGCCGTAGCTGACGGTGTTGGGGCCGCGGAAGACTTCGATGCGCTCGATATCTTCCATCGCTACTGGAATGTCGCTCCAGTCCACGGTGGCCAGGCCGGCGCGGTACACCGAGCGGCCGTCGATCAGCACCTGCATGCGCCGCGCATCGCTGGCGCTGGTGCCGTGGTAGTTCACCGCCGCCTGGTTGCCGGAGGTGTAGCCGACCATCATCCCCGGCACCAGGCGCAGCAACTCGCTGATATCCCGCGCGCCGCTGGCCTTGATCAACTCGCTGTCGATCACGGTCATGCTGCCGGGCACGGCGGCGGCCGATTGCTTGAGACGCGTGGCGGTCAATACCTGGGGCAGCGGCTGGCTGTCGAGGAACAGGTCGTCGGCCATGACAGGCGCACTGCACAGCAGCATCAACCACAGAGATGAACGGGGAGGAGGGCCCAAATACACGGCACGGCCTTGATAATTACGGATAGCCGCCCATGTTAACTGAGGTGGGGCCATTTGCCAGTCGCCGGACTTGCAATTACTTCATGTAAGTGTGGCATTTTCCGACAAGCGCACGAATTGATACGGGGGCTGGCCGCCGACGGGTCGGCCCGTATAATGCCGCCATCGCCACTGGTATGGATTAACGGATTGCATATGACTGAACAGCGCCCTATCGCGGTCCTGGGAGGCGGAAGTTTTGGTACCGCCGTGGCTAACCTGCTGGCCGAGAACGGTCACGCTGTGCGCCAGTGGATGCGCGATCCCGAACAGGCCGAGGCCATTCGGGTGCACCGGGAAAATCCGCGTTACCTCAAAGGCATCAAGATTCATCCGGCGGTCGAGCCGGTTACCGACCTGCTGGACACCCTCACGGCCTGCGACCTGTGCTTCGTCGCGCTGCCGTCCAGCGCCTTGCGCTCGGTGCTGGCACCCCACGCCGAACGCCTGGTGGGCAAGCTGCTGGTCAGCCTGACCAAGGGCATCGAGGCGCAGACCTTCAAGCTGATGAGCGAAATTCTCGAAGAGATCGCGCCCCAGGCGCGCATTGGCGTGTTATCCGGGCCGAACCTGGCGCGGGAGGTCGCCGAGCACGCGCTGACCGCCACCGTAGTCGCCAGTGAAGACGAAGAGCTGTGCGAACGGGTCCAGGCTGTATTGCACGGCCGTACCTTCCGGGTCTACGCCAGCAGCGACCGCTTTGGCGTCGAGCTGGGCGGTGCGCTGAAAAACGTCTACGCGATCATCGCCGGCATGGCCGTGGCGCTGGGCATGGGCGAGAACACCAAAAGCATGTTGATTACCCGCGCCCTGGCCGAGATGACCCGCTTTGCGGTCAACCAGGGGGCCAACCCGATGACCTTCCTCGGCCTGGCGGGCGTGGGCGACCTGATCGTCACTTGCTCCTCGCCGAAAAGCCGCAACTATCAGGTCGGGTTCGCCCTCGGCCAGGGCCTGAGCCTGGAAGACGCGGTCACGCGCCTGGGCGAAGTGGCCGAGGGCGTCAATACCCTCAAGGTGCTCAAGGCCAAGGCCCAGGAAGTCGGCGTGTATATGCCGTTGGTCGCCGGGCTGCACGCGATCCTGTTTGAAGGGCGCACCTTGAACCAGGTCATCGAGTTGCTGATGCGCGCCGAGCCCAAGACCGATGTCGACTTTATTTCCACCAGTGGTTTCAACTGAGGAACGCGTCATGAACGATCCGCAAGCAGCCCCCAAGTACGAATCCATTGCCCTGCGCATCCTGTGGATGCTGGTGTTTGCCCTGGTTTGGCAAGTGGCGCAGTTCCTGCTCGGCGCGCTGGTGGTGGTGCAACTGATCTACCGCCTGGTCTACGGCGCCCCGAACCTGGGCCTGATGAACTTCGGCGACAGCCTCAGCCAGTTCCTGGCGCAGATCGGTCGTTTCGGCAGCTTCCATACCGAGCAAAAACCGTGGCCGTTCGCCGACTGGCCGACCCCGCGCGCACCCGAGGGCGAAGCTGCCCACAGCGTGCCGCCGGCGCCGCACCCGGTGCGTGATGAAGAGCCGAAACTATGAAGTTGTGGATACTGCGCCACGGCGAGGCCGAAGGGCATGCGCGCACCGATGCCGAACGCAACCTCACCGAGCATGGCCGTGGCGAAGTGTTGCGCAGTGCCGCGCACCTGATCGGCCAGCCCCTCAGTGCGATCATCGCCAGCCCCTATGTGCGGGCGCAGCAGACCGCGCATCTGGTGCGTGATGCGTTGGGCTTCGAGGCGCAGATTCGCACGGTGCCGTGGCTGACCCCCGATGGCAGCCCGTTGCAGGTGCTGGAAAAGCTCGACACCGACGACAATGTGCTGCTGGTCAGCCATCAGCCCCTGGTGGGCAGCCTGATCAGCTTTCTGCAGCATGGTCATCAGCGCCAGCCTCAGCCGATGCACACCGCCAGCCTGGCGGAACTGGAAGGGGATTTCCCGCTGGCGGGGCCGATGAGCCTGGTCAGCGTGAAGAATCCGTAGGCGTTATCGCGGCTTTGTGTGTGCTATATAGTCAACCAAGCAAGTGCTTGGTTGGCTGTCGTCGGACCACAAAGGAGCGCGTCCCATGCCCGTCGCATTTCGATTGCCGTTGCAGGTGTTCTTCGAACGTGAAGCGCGGCACCCGCGCCAGACCTTTCTGGTGCAGCCCGTGGGCGGCGGTGAGGTGCAGCGCCTCACCTGGGGCGATGTCGGCCAACAGGCCCGGTGTGCCGCGCACTGGCTGCGCGCCCGCGAGCTGCCCCCAGGCTCGCACATTGCCCTGATTTCGAAAAACTGTGCGCACTGGATCATTGCCGACCTGGCGATCTGGATGGCCGGGCATGTCTCGGTGCCGCTGTACCCCAACCTCACTGCCGACTCCGTGGCCCATGTGCTCGCCCATTCCGAGGCGGCGCTGGCGTTCATCGGCAAGCTCGACGACTGGCCCGCTATGGCGCCCGGCGTGCCGTCCAATGTCCCGACCATCAGCTTGCCGCTGTGCCCAGCCGGCGCGTTCGATTTCAGCTGGGCCGACCTGCAAGCCTGTTCGCCGATCCAGGATGACCCGGCGCCTGCGGACTGGGACTTGGCCACCATCATCTACACCTCTGGCACCACCGGCCTACCCAAAGGCGTGATGCATAGCTTCGGCGCGCTGGGGTTTGCCGCCACCCGTGGCACCGAATTATTCGGGTTGGGGGAGGGCGACCGCCTGCTGTCCTACCTGCCGCTGTGCCATGTGGCCGAGCGCATGTTTGTGGAAATGGCGGCGATCTACACCGGGCAGACAGTGTTTTTTGCCGAAAGCCTGGAGACGTTTCTGACCGACCTGCGCAGGGCACGTCCGACCGCCCTGTTTGGCGTACCGCGTATCTGGACCAAATTCCAGATGGGCGTCTACGCCAAAATCCCGGAAAAACGCCTGGACACCCTGCTGCGTCTACCCTTCATCGGCAAGCGCGTGGGCCACAAGGTGCTCGCCGGGCTGGGCCTGGATGCGTTGCGCATCGCACTGTCCGGGGCGGCGCCGGTGCCCGAGGCGCTGCTGCGCTGGTATCAGCGCCTGGGCCTGGACGTACTGGAGGTGTACGGCATGACCGAGAGCTGCGGCTACTCCCATGTGTGTCGCCCCGGGCAACAGTCCATCGGCTGGATCGGCCTGCCGTGCCCTGGTGTCGAGGTGCGCATCGATCCTGCGGGCGAAGTGCAAGTGCGCAGCGGTGCGACCATGCTCGGCTACTACAAGGACCCGCACAAAACCGCTGAGACCATCACCGCCGACGGCTTCCTGCGCACCGGCGACAAGGGCGAGCAGGCTGCCGACGGTCGGCTGCGCTTGACCGGGCGCCTCAAGGAGATCTTCAAGACCAGCAAAGGCAAGTACGTGGCCCCGGCACCGATTGAGAACCGCCTGGCCGAACATGCGCGCATCGAACAGGTGTGCGTGGTGGGCGATGGCCTGACCGCGCCGATGGGGCTTTGCGTGTTGTCGGCAATGAGCGAAGAACCGCATGTGCTGCGCAGCAGCCTTGAACGCTGGCTGGAGCAGGTCAATCAAGCATTGGATAAACATGAACGCCTGCGACAGTTGGTGGTGGTGAAAGACAACTGGGCGGTGGAAAACGGCTTTCTGACCCCGACGCTCAAGATCAAACGCAATGTGATCGAATCGACCTACGGTGAACATTTCCAGACGTGGAGCGAGCGTTCCGAAACCGTTCTGTGGCAGGATTAGGGCCATCATAAAACCAACAAGGACAACCGTATGAGCCTGTGGCGCACTCAACCGAATATTGACCAACTCAATGCGATCCAGAAGAACACCATCGGTGAATTGCTGGATATCCGTTTTGAACGCTTCGATGACGAATCGCTGACCGCCAGCATGGTGGTCGACCATCGCACCCATCAGCCTTACGGCTTGTTGCACGGCGGCGCATCGGTGGTCCTGG
Organism: Pseudomonas sp. NFR09; assembly: GCF_900111535.1. Taxonomy (NCBI): domain Bacteria; kingdom Pseudomonadati; phylum Pseudomonadota; class Gammaproteobacteria; order Pseudomonadales; family Pseudomonadaceae; genus Pseudomonas; species Pseudomonas sp. NFR09. The sequence continues at coordinate 237,425 of NZ_FOIH01000006.1, read as the reverse complement.
CCGAAAGCGTCGGCTCCATGGCCGCCTATCTTTGCATCGACGCGAGCAAGTTCTACTGCGTGGGCCTGGAGATCAACGCCAACCACCTGCGCGGTGTGCGCAGTGGGCGGGTGACGGCGGTGGCCAAGGCGATCCATATCGGCCGCACCACCCAGGTGTGGGACATTCGCCTGACCAGCGACGATGGCAAGGCCAATTGCGTGTCGCGCCTGACCATGGCGGTGGTGCCGCTGGGCGAGAACCCGCCGGCGCGATAGGCGTGGCGTGAGTGTCATCATTCCTGGCAGTTACAGTCATTGCTGTGGCGGTCGGGGCTGGTGACAATCAATCTCTGTTTTTGTCGATGGATCCGGTATGTCGCAGCATGTGTTTTTCGCCCACGCCAATGGTTTCCCCTCGGCCACCTACGGCAAGCTGTTTGCCGCCCTGGCCCCGGAATATGCAGTGGCGCACCTGCCGCAGCACGGTCACGACCCCAGGTTTCCGGTGGACGATAACTGGCAGAACCTGGTGGATGAGCTGATCCACCACCTGGAGCGGCAGCCGGAACCGGTGTGGGGTGTGGGGCATTCCCTCGGTGGCGTTTTGCATCTGCATGCAGCCATGCGTTGCCCTCAGTTATATCGCGGAGTGGTCATGCTCGATTCGCCGGTGTTGACCCGCGCCGACCGCTGGGTGATCCGCGCGGCCAAGCGCTTTGGTTTTATTGACCGCCTGACCCCGGCCGGGCGCACCCTGGGACGCCGCGAAGAGTTCAGCGACCTGGACGCCGCGCGCAGCTATTTCGCCGGCAAGACCTTGTTCCGTGGCTTTGACCCGGAATGCTTCGACGCTTACCTGCAACACGGCCTGCACCAGGTCGGTGACCGCCTGCGCCTGCGCTTCGACCCCGCTACCGAGATCAGCATCTACCGGGGCGTGCCCCACACCAGCCCCGGTCAGGTGCGCCAGATGAAGGTGCCGCTGGCGGTGGTGCGCGGCCGGCAGAGCCGGGTGGTGATGCGTCACCACGCCAGCGGCGTCGGTCGCCTGCCCATGGGCGAAATGCTCACCATGCCCGGCGGCCATATGTTCCCCCTTGAACGCCCCCAGGACACCGCGACCTTGATCAAGAACCTGTTCTCCCGCTGGGAAGCCCGCGAGCGCAGTTGCGCATGAGCACACCGGTCGAAGAAGTGCGCCTGAGCCTGCCGCATATCGAGTTGGCGGCCCATCTGTTCGGGCCCGAGGACGGTTTGCCGGTGATCGCGCTGCATGGCTGGCTGGACAACGCCAACAGCTTTGCGCGACTGGCGCCGAAACTTCAGGGCTTGCGCATCGTTGCACTGGATATGGCCGGGCATGGGCATTCGGCGCATCGTCCTATCGGCGCCGGTTACGCCTTGTGGGATTACGCGTACGACGTGCTGCACGTCGCCGAGCAACTGGGTTGGAAACGTTTTGCATTACTTGGCCACTCCCTCGGCGCCATCGTTTCCCTGGTGCTGGCCGGTGCGCTGCCGGAACGGGTGACGCACCTGGGATTGATCGACGGGGTGATCCCGCCCACTGCCAGCGGTGACAACGCCGCCGAACGCTTGGGCATGGCGTTGCAGGCGCAATTGAACCTGCAGGACAAACGCAAGCCGGTCTATAGCACCCTGGATCGAGCGGTCGAGGCGCGCATGAAAGGCGTGGTGGCGGTCAGTCGCGAAGCCGCGGAACTGCTGGCCCAACGCGGTCTGATGCCAGTGCCGGGCGGTTACACCTGGCGCACCGACAGCCGCCTGACCCTGGCTTCGCCGATGCGTCTGACCGATGAGCAGGCAATGGCTTTCGTGCGACGTGTGGGTTGCCCTACACAGTTGGTGGTCGCGGCTGATGGCATGCTGGCGAAACATTCCGAATTGCTTTCCCAGCTACCCTTTACCGTGACCACGCTGCCAGGCGGCCATCATTTACACCTGAATGACGAGCCCGGCGCGGTCCTTGTTGCAGACTGTTTCAATCGGTTCTTCTGCGCGCCTTGACTTGGGGCGGTCAACTGCCGAGGCTGGGCGGATTGAAAGGGAGTCAACCATGAACTACTTCAACACCGCTGTGACCGCCGATGGCCAGGGCTCGTTGATCCTATGAGCGTGCGTAACGGATGTATCCGTATCCTGGGCTTGGGCCTGCTGAGCCCACTGGTATTTGCCGCCGACATACCGGGTAGCCAGGACCTGCCCACCGTGGCCCGCCAGGTCGACGCGCAAATCGTCGACTACCGTCCCACCGAAGAAAAAGAACGCATCTACCCCATGGGTGCCATCCGCAAGATCAGCGGCCAGCTGCGTTATGAAGGCCAGGCCACCGCACGGGGCCAAGCCACCGCCATCACCTATGAATTACCTGCCGAACACAGCTCCAGTGCCGCATTTACTGCGACGCGCGAAGCATTGCAGGCGAAGGGCGCGCAGTTGCTGTTCTGGTGCCAGGCCCGGGATTGCGGCGAAAGCAGCCTGTGGGCCAATGAAGTGTTCGGCAACGCCAAGTTGGTCGGCGCCGACGGCCAGCAGGAATACCTGCTGCTGCGCCTGGCAGCCCCCCAGGAAAACTCCCTGGTGGCGCTGTATGGCATCACCCGTGGCAACCGTCGCGCCTATCTGCACGTGGAGCAACTGGACGCCAACGCGCCGCTGGCCGACCTTCTGCCGACCTCCGCAACGCTGCTGCGAGAGCTGAAAAGCACCGGCGAGCTGGATTTCCCCGCGCTGGGCGGCGACCCTGACGACACCTGGCTGACCCTGATTTCCCGTGGGTTGAACCTTGATACCACCTTGCGCGTCAGCCTTACCGGCCCGAACGCCGAAGCCTGGCGCCAGGCCCTGGTCGACAAAGGTGTGCGCGCCGCGCGCATGGAAACCGGCTCCGCTGAAACCAAAGGCCTGCACCTGCATCTGATACGCTGACCGTTACAAGGCGAACGGACCCGCGCCGTTCGCCTAAGCTCTCTTCCTATAGCCTTCTTCTAGAGATACTCCATGCTCAATAACGATCGCCTACTGGTGCAAATCCTGCTGCTGGTGCTGTTCGGTGCCAGCTTCTGGGTGATGGCGCCGTTCTGGTCGGCGCTGTTCTGGGGCGCGGTACTGGCATTTGCCAGTTGGCCGTTGATGGTCCTGCTCACCCGCTGGCTGGGGGGGCGCGAATCCCTGGCCGCCGGCATCCTGACGTTGGGTTGGATGCTGCTGGTGGCGCTGCCGCTGGTGTGGCTGGGCTTCAACCTCGCGGATCACGTGCGCGATGCGACGGCGTTGATCAAGGATATCCAGGTTGACGGCCTGCCGGAGGCACCTGCCTGGCTCGGCTCGATCCCCTTAGTCGGTGAGCGGCTGGTGGCCATGTGGGACAGCATTGACCAACAGGGCGCGGCCTTGATGGTCAGCATCAAGCCCTACCTGGGGCAGGTCGGCAATTGGTTGTTGGCGCGCAGTGCGCAAATCGGTGGTGGGATTCTAGAACTGACCCTGAGCCTGGTCTTCGTGTTCTTTTTCTACCGGGACGGGCCGCGCCTGGCGATGTTTGTTCACCGCCTGCTGGAGCGCTTGATCGGCGAGCGTGCCGGCTATTACATCGAACTGGTGGCCGGCACCGTGCAGCGCGTGGTCAACGGCGTGATCGGCACGGCCGCCGCCCAGGCCCTGTTGGCGCTGATCGGTTTCCTGATCGCCGGGGTGCCGGGTGCGCTGGTGCTGGGCATCGTCACCTTCCTGCTCAGCCTGATTCCCATGGGCCCGCCACTGGTGTGGATCCCGGCCACGGCGTGGCTGGCCTGGAAGGGCGATTACACCTACGCGGTGTTCCTCGGCGTGTGGGGCACGTTCATCATCAGTGGCGTGGACAACGTGCTCAAGCCTTACCTGATCAGCCGCGGCGGCAACCTGCCGTTGGTCATCGTGCTGCTCGGGGTGTTCGGCGGCTTGATTGCCTTTGGTTTCATCGGCCTGTTTATCGGCCCGACCCTACTGGCGGTGGCCTACAGCCTGTTGATGGACTGGAGTGCAACCCAGGCCCAGGGGCGGCGGGAAGACAAGCCGCTCTAGACGCGTGGTAACCACATCACGGCGGTCAAACCACCGCCGGGGGTTTCTTCCAGGTGCAGCCGACCGCCGAGGCGTTCCGCCGCTTCCCTGGAAATCGTCATGCCCAGGCCGACCCCGCCAGAGTTGCGGTTGCGTGAGCCTTCCAGCCGATAGAACGGTTCGAACACCGCCTCACGCTGGTCGGCGGCAATCCCGGGGCCATGGTCGATGACACGGATGACCAGCGCCTCGCGGCTGTCTGTCAGCTCGATGCGCGCCGAACCGGCGTACCGCAGGGCGTTGTCGATCAGGTTGTTGAGGCACGATCGCAAGGCCATCGGCTGCACTTGCAGCGGTGCGCAGGTCCCGCCGAACTGCACATCGGAACCCTGGTCCTGGGCGTTTTCGCTCATCGACTCGACCAGCGCCTGCACGTCCAGCCAATGCCGGGTTTCGCTGGTGCGTTGTTCGTGCAGGTAGCTCAGGGTCGCGTCGAGCATGCCGATCATGTCGTCCAGGTCCTGGCGCATCTGGCCTTGCAGCCGGGTGTCTTCGATCTGTTCCAGGCGCAGCTTCAGGCGTGACAACGGGGTGCGCAGGTCATGGGAGACAGCGCCGAGCATACGGGCGCGTTGGCTGACTTGCTCGCGGATGCGTCGCTGCATCAGGTTGAAAGTCGACGCCGCTTGCTGTGCCTCACGCGGGCCAGATTCGTCGAGGGGCGGGCTGCCGAGGTCCAGGCTCAGGCGCTCGGCAGCTTCGCTCAGGCGCTGGATCGGCCGGCTCAGCAGCTTGGCACCGTACCAGGCGGCGATAATCAACGAGATGAACTGGAACGTCAGTGGCACCACCGGGCCACCAAACCATGGTCGCTTGTGCCTGGCCAGGTGTTTCATCGTGCCGTCCGGCTGCTCGACAAAGGTCTCCTGAGGCGGCGGCGGAGGCGGGCCGTAATAGCGAAACCAGGAAATGGCCAGCACATGAGCCAGCACAATCGCCACCAGCAACACGCCAAACAGTCGACCGAACAGCGTGTTGAAGGCGTTGCGCATCAACCGATATCCCGGGCGTCGAACAGGTAGCCTTCACCCCGCACGGTCTTGATCAATTGGGGCGCCTTGGGATCATCTCCGAGTTTTTGCCGCAGGCGCGACACCAGCAAATCGATGCTGCGATCAAAGGCTTCGATGGAGCGGCCACGGGCGGCATCCAACAGTTGTTCGCGGCTCAACACCCGGCGCGGACGTTCGATGAATACCCACAGCAGGCGAAATTCCGCGTTGGACAGCGGCACCACCAGGCCATCGTCGGCGACCAGTTGGCGCAGCACGCTGTTGAGGCGCCAATTGTCGAAGCGGATATTGGCGCGTTGTTCGGTACGGTCGTCACGCACACGGCGCAGGATGGTCTGGATGCGCGCTACCAGTTCGCGGGGTTCGAAGGGCTTGGACATGTAATCGTCGGCGCCCAGCTCCAGGCCGATGATGCGGTCAGTGGGTTCGCAGCGGGCGGTGAGCATCAGGATCGGGATATCCGATTCCGCGCGCAGCCAGCGGCACAGCGACAGGCCGTCTTCGCCCGGCAGCATCAGGTCGAGCACCACCACGTCGAAGGTTTCGGCCTGCATGGCCTGGCGCATCGCCGTACCGTCGGTGACGCCGCTGGCGAGAATGCCGAAGCGGGCCAGGTAGTCGATCAGCAGTTCACGGATCGGCACATCGTCGTCAACGATCAGCGCGCGGGTGTTCCAGCGTTTGTCGTCGGCGATCACCGCGCCTTTTTGCTCGTCGTTCATGGAGACGGAAGGGGTATGCATAGTGCGATCATCTGCCCTGTTGTTGCGCTCAGCATAGGCGGCCAGCCCCATGGCTGGAAGTGCTGGTCGGTGGGTCGTGCAAGCGAGGCTAGCCGTGAGGCGTGTTGGGGGCATGTCGTGAATGTATCGGCTTTGAAATAATTCCCTGAAATGCCCGCCCGATAGCGCTTGGTCAGTATTTACCGATCATCGGATCCCGCAACGCCGCCGCTTGCGCTACAATCCGCGCCGATTTCGACTTGCCTGAGAGCCCATTCCAATGTCCGTCTGCCAGACTCCTATCATCGTCGCCCTGGATTACCCCACTCGTGACGCCGCACTGAAGCTGGCTGACCAGTTGGACCCGAAGCTGTGCCGGGTCAAGGTCGGCAAGGAATTGTTCACCAGTTGCGCGGCGGAAATCGTCGGTACGCTGCGTGACAAAGGTTTCGAAGTGTTCCTCGACCTGAAATTCCACGATATTCCGAACACCACCGCGATGGCGGTCAAGGCCGCCGCCGAAATGGGCGTGTGGATGGTCAACGTGCATTGCTCCGGCGGCCTGCGCATGATGAGTGCCTGCCGTGAGGTGCTGGAACAGCGCAGCGGGCCTAAACCGTTGTTGATCGGTGTGACCGTGCTCACCAGCATGGAGCGTGAAGACCTGGCCGGTATCGGCCTGGATATCGAGCCCCAGGAGCAGGTACTGCGCCTGGCTGCCCTGGCGCAAAAAGCCGGCCTGGATGGCCTGGTGTGTTCGGCGCTGGAAGCCCAGGCCCTGAAAACCGCGCACCCGTCGCTGCAACTGGTGACCCCGGGTATTCGTCCGGCGGGCAGTGCCCAGGATGACCAGCGCCGTATCCTGACCCCGCGCCAGGCGTTGGATGCAGGTTCCGATTACCTGGTGATCGGTCGCCCGATCAGCCAGGCGGCCGATCCGGCCAAGGCATTGGCGGCAGTCGTCGCCGAAATCGCCTGATTTTCGAATGTGGGAGCGGGCTTGCCCCCTCCCACATTCAGATCTCCAACATTTAGATCTATGGGTGGTCAGCTGACCTTGAGCACCAACTTCCCGAAGTTCTCACCGTTGAACAGCTTCATCAGCGTTTCCGGGAACGTCTCCAGCCCCTCCACGATATCTTCCTTGCTCTTGAGCTTGCCCTGGGCCATCCAGCCGGCCATTTCCTGCCCGGCAGCGGCAAAGCCTGCGGCGTGATCCATCACCACAAACCCTTCCATGCGCGCGCGATTGACCAGCAGTGACAAGTAGTTGGCCGGACCTTTCACGGCTTCCTTGTTGTTGTATTGGCTGATGGCGCCGCAGATCACTACGCGTGCCTTCAGCGCCAGGCGGCTGAGCACGGCGTCGAGGATATCGCCGCCGACGTTATCGAAATACACATCCACGCCCTTGGGGCACTCGCGCTTGAGTGCGGCAGGCACATCTTCGCTTTTGTAATCGATAGCAGCATCGAAGCCCAGTTCATCCACCAGGAACTTGCACTTGTCGGCGCCGCCGGCAATGCCCACCACACGGCAGCCTTTGAGCTTGGCGATCTGCCCGGCAATGCTGCCCACGGCACCAGCCGCGCCGGAGATCACCACGGTTTCGCCAGCCTTCGGCGCACCGGTGTCCAGCAGTGCGAAGTAGGCGGTCATGCCGGTCATGCCGAGTGCCGACAGGTAACGGGGCAGGGGCGCCAGTTTCGGATCGACCTTGTAGAAACCCCGCGGCTCGCCCAGAAAGTAATCCTGCACGCCCAGGGCGCCGTTGACGTAGTCCCCGACTGCGAATGCCGGGTTGTTCGAGGCAATCACTTTGCCCACGCCCAGGGCGCGCATTACTTCACCGATACCGACCGGCGGGATATAGGACTTGCCTTCATTCATCCAGCCGCGCATGGCGGGGTCGAGGGACAGGTATTCATTGCGCACCAGCACCTGGCCGTTCTGGGGCGTGCCCACCGGGACTTCCTGGTAGGTGAAGGTGTCCCGGGTGGCCGCGCCGACCGGGCGCTTGGCGAGCAGGAATTGGCGGTTGGTCTGGGCGCTCATGGCAGTGACTCTTCTGGAAATGAACCTGAAGTGATAGACCTTGAACGGGCCGGGAGCAAGGTTCACCGAGCGTGCGAATGCCGGTCGATAGGTGTTGCTGATAGTCAGGCGGCGGCTGTTATCACTACGATTCATGCAGCTTCAACCGGCCTTTTGATAGTGCTGACGCGTCTGGCGCGGCGTTGGCTAGACTCGACCCACGACTTTCCCTCACAGGACATCCCTCATGAGCATGACGTTTTCCGGCCAGGTCGCCCTGGTGACCGGTGCCGCCGCCGGTATCGGCCGCGCTACCGCACTGGCGTTCGCCGCCGAAGGGTTGAAGGTGGTGGTCGCTGACCTGGACGTTGCGGGCGGCGAAGGCACCGTCGCGCTGATCCGCCAGGCCGGCGGCGAAGCGCTGTTTGTGCGCTGCAACGTCACGCTGGAGGCGGATGTTCAGCAATTGATGGCCCAGACCCTCGCCGCCTATGGCCGCCTGGACTACGCCTTCAATAATGCCGGGATCGAGATCGAGAAGGGCAAGCTGGCGGATGGGACCCTGGACGAGTTTGACGCCATCATGGGCGTCAACGTCAAAGGCGTGTGGTTGTGCATGAAGCATCAATTGCCACTGCTGTTGGCCCAGGGCGGCGGGGCGATTGTCAACACCGCGTCGGTCGCGGGGTTGGGCGCGGCGCCGAAGATGAGCATTTATGCCGCGTCCAAACACGCGGTAATCGGCCTGACCAAGTCGGCGGCCATCGAGTATGCGAAGAAGAACATTCGCGTCAATGCGGTCTGCCCGGCCGTGATCGACACCGATATGTTCCGGCGTGCCTATGAAGCCGACCCGCGCAAGGCCGAATTCGCCGCTGCCATGCACCCGGTGGGGCGCATCGGCAAGGTCGAGGAAATCGCCAGCGCGGTGCTGTACCTGTGCAGCGACGGTGCGGCCTTTACCACCGGTCACGCCTTGGCAGTGGACGGTGGCGCGACGGCTATCTAGGACCTCAGGTCACCCTCCATTCGAAAAGGCCTGGGAGGGTGTGAGGTTTTTCCATAGCTGGCACGGTGCCTTGTCAGAATGTGTATCAGCAGGTAAATAACTCAATAAAATCAATAATTTAATAAAAGTTGGCGAGCGGCCGACATGGGCTTCTGTGCTTAACTGTCCCGGGTTGAATTACAGACAGTTGAAGTGAGTGGCGCATGGATTTAGGGATCGATCGACAAGCCCTTGTACCGGTGGTGCAGCAAATCATCAGCGCGGTGGCGCAATGGATTCGCACGAGTGGGGCGAGCCCTGGTACACGCTTGCCCTCCGTTCGCCAGGTGGCTCTCGATAACCTGCTCAGCCAGTCCAGTGTGATCGAGGCATTCGAGCGGTTGGTCGCCCAGGGCGTGCTGGTTTCGAAACAGGGGTCGGTTTTCTGCGTGGCCCAGCCACCGACGGTGCACGAAAGCCAGTGGTATGAAGGTGCCGAGCGAGATTGGGGCGCCTTTGCCGATAACCCGTTGGGCGAGCTGAAACTGGGCTGCGGCTGGCTGCCTGATGCCTGGCGCGAAAGCGATGACATCAGCTACGCGATTCGCGAAGTCACCCGCTGCGACACGGCTGCGCTGTTCAACTACAGCACCCCATTGGGGCTTCCGGCATTGCGTGAGCAATTGCTCAAGCGCCTGACACAGGTCCACATCCCCACCCACCTTGACGGCATCCTCACCACGGCGGGCGCCAGCCATGCACAGGACCTGCTGATACGCACCCTGCTCAAGGCCGGCGATTGCGTGATGGTTGAAACGCCGGGGTACGGCAACCTTTATCGGCAACTGGTCTTTCATGGTGTGCAACTGCTGCAGGTGCCACGCACCCGTGGCGGGCCGGACATCGCGACGCTTGAGGCCTTGCTGCAGCGTCATCGGCCCAAATGCCTGTTCATCCATAGCCTGTATCACAACCCCACCGGTTCCAGCCTGAGTCGCACCGTGGCGGAGCGTGTGTTGGAGCTGGCGCACCGCGAGAACTTTTTGATTATCGAAGAGGACGTGTTTGGCGATCTGCAACACGCCAGTTGCACGCGGCTCTCGGCGTTACCCCACGGTGACCGGGTGATCTACGTCGCAAGCTTTTCCAAGACCCTGAGCAGTGCCTTGCGCGTGGGTTATCTCAGTGCGAGCACGGCGATCATCGAGCAATTGGCCAGCCTCAAGACCCTGACCGGCTTCGGCACTTCGCGGTTTGCCGAGGCCGTAGTGGCGACGCTGCTGGCTAATGGCACTTATCGCAAGTGGGTGCAGCGCCTGCGCAAGCGGCTGAGCGCGCAAATGGCTGCGACCTTGCAGGTGCTGGAAGATGAGGAATGGGAGGTGTTCGCCAACCCTGCCGGCGGGATGTTCGTGTGGGCGCGGCCAGGGGTTGGGGATCGGTCGCGGTTGCAGGCGTATGCCCGGCGGCTGGGGGTTTTGTTGTCACCGGGGGCACTGTTCAGTCCAACGGATGAGCCCAGTGAGTGGCTGCGAATCAATGTGGCCTATGCTGATGATCAACGGGCACTGGCGTTATTCCGCGCCATGGGACCTGCAAGATCGACCTCGACCATTCTGAAAACGACGAGCGTGTAGCTTTTTGCCATTATTGTGGCGCCAATGACTTGTGTTCGGTGCCTTGTGGTTGCCAATCTCGCCTGTGTAAACCGGGCTTGATGGCATCTGCCATTGCAAGAGGATGCAAGTGCAATGATTTCGGCCGTGCAACGACGCTTCGCCAACCTCGGTATGGCAAAAAAACTGGGCTTGGGCTTCACCCTGGTATTGCTGTTGACCGCCCTGGTCGCGGCCATCGGCGTGTGGTCCCTGCAATCCGTTGGCCAGCGCTTCGAAGGCCTCAAGGCCATGTCGTCGCTCAACAGTGGCTTGCTCAAGGTGCGCCTGATCGAGCAGGACTACGCGTTGCATGCCGACCCCAAGGCCGTCGACGCCCTGCATGAAAGTGTCGATGCCTTGGCCGCGCTCGCGGCGAGCCTCAAGGCCCAGTCGGCGGCCAACGTGCCCGTCATGACAGATGTCGAACAGGCCCTGGCCGCCTACCGCAAGGCGTTCGATGAGTTTGTCGAATTGACCCAGACCAAGGACCTGGCGTTGGAAATGGCCAGTTGGTCAGTGTCCAGCGTGGCCAATAACCTCGATGTGCTGCAGGCCGGGCTGGCTGACGACGGTGCCTATGGCCTCAAGGAAAGCCAGGGCAAGGAGGGCGCCGAGTTTATCGAGCAGGCGGGGCAGGTCAGCCAGGTTTCACGGCTGATGTTGCAAGCCATGAACGAAGCCCACGTACGTCTGGACCAGAGCCGCAAGGTAGACGCCGATGACGCCGAGCAAGGCAAGATCGAGCAGGCCGACCAGGCGCTGGCCCAGGTTGAAACACTGAAAACCGCGGTCAAGGATCCCGGTTACCAGACGGTGTTGAATGAGGTCTCCGGGCATATTGCTTCGTTCAGTGAAAAACTCGGCGAGTACACCGGCCTGCTGGCCCAGGAGAAGGTGGTCTACAAGCAGTTGCATGATCGGGCCGAACAAGTGGTCGGCCGGGTCAACCAGGCGTACGACACTGAAGACCTGTCGATGCAGGCACAGTTGAAGAAAAGCGCGATGCTGATCATCGGCTCTTCGGCCCTGGCGCTGTTGGTGGGGTTGATCGCGGCCTGGGTGATCACCCGCTTGATCGTCGCGCCGCTGCGCAGTGTGATTGCGGTTGCCCAGCAGATTGCGGCCGGCGATTTGAGCGGGCGCATGGAGGTCAGTCGCCGCGATGAGATCGGCCAACTGATGCAGGCGATGCAGCAGATGGGCAATGGCCTGAGCCATATGGTCAGCGGCCTGCAGGCCGGTATCGAGCAACTGGCCAGCTCGGCTCACTCATTGTCCAGTGTTACCGAACAAACCAATGTCGAAGTCAGTAGCCAGAAAGAAGAAACCGAGCAGGTCGCCACGGCGATGAACCAGATGACCGCTACCGTGCATGACGTGGCGCGCAACGCCGAAGAAGCCGCGCAAGCCGCACAGACAGCGGACGACAAAGTCGACAGCGGCCAGCGGGTGGTGCGCCAGAGTTTGCAGCGTATTGAATTGCTGGCCACCTCCAGCACCAGTGCCAGCGCCAGCATCGAGAGCCTGAGCGCCGAGATCCAGAACATCGGCACTGTGTTGAGCGTGATCAAAAGCGTGGCCGAACAGACCAACCTGCTGGCCCTCAACGCGGCTATCGAGGCCGCCCGTGCCGGCGAGCAGGGCCGTGGTTTCGCGGTGGTGGCGGATGAAGTGCGGGCGTTGGCCAAGCGTACCCAGCAATCGACCGAAGAAATCGAGCGGCTGGTCAGTACCTTGCGCAACGCGGCCCAGTCCTCGGTGCAGCAGATCCAGCAAAGCGGCGAACTGGTGAAGCTGGCGGTGAGCGATGCCCTGGAAACCGAGAGCGCCCTGGGCAGCATCGCGGTGGCGGTGTCGCTGATCCAGCAGATGAACCAGCAGATTGCCGCGGCGGCCGAGGAGCAAAGCTCGGTGGCCGAGGAGATCAACCGCAGTGTCACCAGTATCCGTGCCAGTGCCGACCAGTCGGCGCTGAGCATGCAGGGCAACGCCGCATCGAGCATTCAGCTGGCGCAGCTGGGCGCGGAACTCAAGGGGATGGTCGGGCACTTCCGCCTGTGATCGCAGCGTTCATGCGGCGATCACAGGGGAGGGCGGTCAGGCGTTGTTGGCGAGGAAGGTCAGCAGGGCTTCGTTGACGAAGTCCGGGTTTTCCCTGGCGCTGATATGCCCGGCTTGCGGGATCAGGATCAGGCTGCAGCCGATCAGGCCGGCCATTTCCTCGGATTCGGCAGGTGGGCGCGGTTTGTCCTGTTCGCCGCACATCACCAGGGTGGTGTCGGCGTCCAGCTTGGGCAACTGTCCCAGCACATCTTCGCGACTGAAGATCAAGCGACCCAGGGGCACGATGCTCTGCAGCAGGCGCTCCTTGGAGTAGCCCTGCAATTGCTTGCGGAAATCCTGATACAGCGCGGATTCGCGGTCGATACCCGGGCGGAAGAAGATCGGCGCGACCACGTCCAGCAACGGCCCGGGGATAGCGCCGGCGTCTTCGATCATCTTGAACAGCGAGAAGTAATACTGGCGCGTGGCTTCGGGCTCGGCACCCAGGTAGGTGTCCATCAGCACCAGGCTGTTGATGCGCTCGGGAGCCAGCAGCGCCAGGCGTGCCCCCCACATGCCGCCGACCGAGAGGCCGACCAGGTTGATCTGTGGAATATCCAACTGGTCCAGCAGGGCCAGGGCCTGGCGCGCGAGGTCGTCGAGGGAGCGGGTTGGTGCGGGCAGCGGGCCGGATTCGCCATGGCCCCACAGCTCGGGCACGATCACCCGGTACTGTTGCGACAGGGCTTCGATCTGCGGCGCCCACATGTCGCGGTCCCACAGGTAGCTTGAGCCCAGCAGGACGACGGGGCCGGAACCCTGGTCGACGTAGTGCAGCGGTTGTCCATCAATGACGGCGACAGGCATAGCGGGCCTCTGACTTCATGGAGTGAGGGGCACTTTTTTACGCTAGTCGGGGGCGGGGGGATAGATGCAAAGTGATGGCATCTCGTGAAGCAGCGAGGTGGTTTGTACTGGCCTGGCTTTTATTGCTGTGGTGAGCGTGCTCACCACAGCAATAAAAGCCAGGCCAGTCTTCCAGCCGGCGAATCAGTCGTAGATGACTTTCTTCTTCCACTCGGCGTCGGCGTCGACCACTTTGAGGCCTTCGGTCAGTTCGTTGACTTCGTCTTCGGCCGGCTTACTGTTGGTCAGCACCGTGGAGTTGGCGCGTCCCAGTTGGGCCTCCAGGTGTTGCAGCTGTGCGCTGTAGATCACCGGCTCCGGCTGTTTGCGCAGGTACTGCACGCCACGCTCGAATGCCAGCCGCGCCTGGCCCGGCTGGCCTTGTTGCAGGGCGTGCTGGCCGAGGTTGTTGAAGAACTCGATATGCAGCAACACCAGGATATGGCGGATCTCGCGGATCCAGTGCTTGGCCTCGTTGGCCGGCAGGAAACCATCCTGGGCCGCACGGGTGACCTGGCCGTGCAGGGCTTCGAGCAGGAAACGCACATCCTTGGCCTTGGCTTCGGTCTGGATTGGCGCGGGCGGGTTGTTTACCGGGATCGATTCGCCCTGGGCGACCAGCGTATTCAGCTCGGCGATGCGGGCCTTGAGCGCCATGCTGCCTTTATTCAGGTTCAGCAGGCGCTGGTTGACGTTGAGTTCCAGGCGGGTCAGCAACAGCTTGAGCGCCGGGGTCATCAACTGGCCAGGGAAGGTCTCGGTGATTTCACCGCAACGGCGCAGGCGATCGTTAAGCTCGATCTCGGTGCGCTTCTTTTCCAGCTTGTTGTTTTCCACCACGTGGTTCATGTAGCCAATGGCGATCAGTATTGCGATCCCGGCTATTACCAGCAGGGTGATCATGAGTGGTGTCACCGGTGTGACCTCTTTATAGGGTTTACAGTGGAGTGTAGTGACTGGGCCATCCGGCGGATAGGACTGATCGACCAGTTGCCCGGGTAGTTTGCTTCTATAGGCATAGGCGCTCCCTGCATGGATGCACATTGCCATCATTTGCTGGAGCGAACTATAGCGTCTTGTCGGGCGCCAGAATATAGGCGTCAAAGCCCGGACGCGCACAATCCCCCCATGAGCCCGAAAAGCTGGGGGAAGTCATTGATTTTAATAAATTTATCCTTGGGGGTTGACGATCTTTCAATCCGTCCATAGAATGCGCGCCACTTAACGCGTAAAGCACACAGCAAAACGCGGTTAAGCAGTGAATGTTGTACGTGTGTCCCCTTCGTCTAGTGGCCTAGGACACCGCCCTTTCACGGCGGTAACAGGGGTTCGAGTCCCCTAGGGGACGCCATTTGCGGGAATAGCT
>NZ_FOIH01000006.1:0-222172 GCF_900111535.1 Pseudomonas sp. NFR09 | reverse complement strand
CCCCTAGGGGACGCCATTTGCGGGAATAGCTCAGTTGGTAGAGCACGACCTTGCCAAGGTCGGGGTCGCGAGTTCGAGTCTCGTTTCCCGCTCCATATTCGACAAAAACGCCGATCAGCAATGATCGGCGTTTTTGTTTGTGCGTGATTTGTGCGGAGACGCCGCAGGCCCGCTGCGGCAGCGTTCAATGCGCCGTCTGGGCCTCCTGCGCCGGCATGAAAAAACGCGCAAACAACTCGGACTGAGACTTGATGTTCAGTTTGTTGTAGAGGTTGCGACGGTGAACTTTGATGGTCTCTGCCGACAGGTTCAGCTTGCCGGCGATTTCTTTGTTGGAAAAACCGCTCAACAGCAACTTGAGCACATCTTTTTCGCGCGCAGTGATTTGTGTGCCCAGTTGCACGATGGCCTCTGACCAGGGTGGCGGTTCGTCCTGGCTTTTTTCCGCATCAGTCTCAAAGCACATGCGTTGATGCATCAACGCCATCACCCATGGCTTGATAATGTCCAGGGTCGCGATCTGCTGCGGGCTGTATCGCGCGTTGCTGCCAAATGAAATGCACAGCGTTCTGTCGGCGTCGAGTTGTACGTTGTACTGCACCTCATCCACGCTGATGTACTGGGCGAAATACTGGTGGTAATACTCGGTGGTCAGGAAGTGCTCCGGCGCAATGTCGGACAGATGAAAAAAGCCGCTCTGCGGGTTTTCGCGGTTGGCAATGTAGAACGGGTCGAGCAGGTACAGCCCTTTTACGTAGCGCTGGGTCAACGCGTCCACTTCGTCCGCATCGGCGACCTCAGTCACGCTGACCACCCGTACCTGGTGGTCGCTGAAGATCAGCACGACCCAGTTGTCGATCTGGACGTATTCCTTTAGCACGCGAACCAGTGAGCTCCAGAACGCCGGTCGGTTCAGTTGCATGATCAGCGTCCCGGCCGACCGATGCCAGGCCAGGTTGTGAAGGTCGAGCGACATGTACTACCCCTTTAGGGTTAGGCATTCATGGGGCTGGGCTAAGTACTTCTAGGTATTTACTAATCGGACGTGCCGAGTATATTCACCCCTCAGCGGATGAAGGCCATGATGGCCTGTCGTTTTTGACAAGGATAGCGATATGAGTCAACCCCATTTGCGCGCCATGTTCATGGCGGCGCTGGTCTGTGTTGGCGCGAGCGCGCCGGTCTCGGCGGCCGAACCCCGGGTCAACCTCTACAACTGGTTCGGGCTGATCGCCCCGGAAACACCCAAGGAATTCGAGCAGAAAACCGGCACCCGGATGCACATGGATGCCTTCGACAGTGCCGAGATCATGCAGAGCAAAGTCATGGCCGGGCGTACCGGGTATGACGTGGTCGTCGCCACGTCGAATGTCTTGCCCAGCCTGATCAAGGCTGGCGTACTGGCGCCGCTGGACCGCTCTCAACTGAGCAACTTCTCGCATATCGATCCGGAGATGCTGGCGCTGCTCTCCGCCAATGACCCGGGTAATCGCTACGCCGTGCCCTACCTGTGGGGCACCACCGGCATTGGTTACGACGTGGATAAGGTCAAGGCCGCCCTGGGCGAGAATGCCCCGGTAGACAGCTGGGACCTGATCTTCAAGGAAGAGAACATCAGCAAGCTCAAGTCGTGTGGCGTGGCGATGCTCGATTCCCCGAGTGAAATCATTTCGATCGCCTTGCATTATCTCGGGCTGCCCAGCAACAGCCAGAACCCTGAGGATTACCAGAAAGCCCAGGCGCTGCTGCTGAAGATCCGCCCTTACGTCCTTTACTTTGATTCATCCAGGACGGATGCCGACTTTGCCGATGGCAACATCTGTGTGGTGGTGGGCTGGGCGAGCGGGGCGCTGACGGCACAGGCCATCAATGAAAAAAACAACACCGGGCGCAAGATTGCCTACAGCCTGCCGCGCGAGGGCGGGTTGGTGTGGTCGGAAAACTTCGTGCTGCTCAAGGATGCGCCGCATGCCAGGCAGGGTCTGGCGTTTATCAACTACATGCTTGAGCCGCAAGTGATTGCCAAGAGTTCCAACCACACGCTGTACCCCAACGCCAACAAGGACGCTACCGAGTTGGTCGAGCAGAAGCTGCGCGACAACCCCTGGATTTATCCGTCCAAAGAGACCATTGCCACACTGGTTCCCCTTGAACCGCTGCCCTTGAAGTTGGAGCGAATCCGCACGCGTGTGTGGACCAAAGTGAAGAGCGGCACGTGACCGGCTGAATGACCAGGCATGCCGGGCTGTTGCAGGCGTGCCGTTGAAGGAGATCAATCATGGGCCAAGCGGAATATCAGCGCGACGTGAAGTCGGACGATGACGAGGCGTACACGCAAATCGAAGAACAGATCGGCCACTGTACGCCCGAACAAGCCTGGGCCATGTATTACGTCTCGACGGGCATGGTGCGTGAGTACATTACACGGGCGGTGATGGAGCATATTGGCCGGGGCAACCGGGCGCTGCTGCTGGAGTTCCCGGAACTGGCCCGGGCCGAAGAGAAATCCCGCTTCCTGCTGCCGCTCTAACCGCATGCCGATCAGCGATGATCGGCATTTTTGTGTGCGCACAGGTTCACCGCTTTGGCCAGGCGCACCGTGGCCTCACGGATTTCCGCCTGATTGAGTGAGGCAAAGCCCAGGCGCAACGCATTTTCCGGCTGGTCCATGGGCGAAAATTGCCGACCACTGCGTACGACCAGCCCATGGTCCAATGCGGTGGCCACCATCTGCTCGACGTTTATCCTTTCGTCAAAACGCACCCACAGCGCCAGCCCGCCTTCGGGTTCGCGCACCATGATCCGATCACCGAATGCCGCATGCAAACAGCCCTGCAAGGTTTCGCGGCGGGCGCGGTATTCCTTGGATACCCGACGCAGGTGTTTCTTCAACTCACCCGCGTTGATCAGGTCCGCGAGCATCTTCTGCGCCACCGCGTCGGCATCGCCCAGCATCAACGCAGCGTTGCCGTGCAGGGCTTCAATGACGGGTGTGGGAGCCACCACATAGCTGCAGCGAAACGTCGAACCGAGCGCCTTGGACAGCGAGCCGACGTAGAGCACATGGCGCTGTGAACGGTCGCTGGCCAGCGGCAGGTAAGGTCGCCCGTTGAAGTGATATTCGTGATCGTAATCTTCTTCGATGATGCAGAAGTCATGCAGTGCCGCCAATGCCAGCAGCTGTTGCCGACGCGCTGCGTGCAGGCTCACGGTGGTGGGGAATTGGTGGTGCGGCGTGAGATAGATCATCCGCACCTTGTGCTCGCGGCACAGACGATCGATCTGGTCCGTGCGGCAGCCTTCGTCGTCGACATCCACGGTGACCAACTGCGCGCCCAGCTTGCGGAAAATCTCCCAGGCCGGCGGGTAGCTCAGGCGTTCCACCAGCACCACGTCGCCAGGTTTGAGCAGCAGGCTGGCGCTCAGGTACAGCGACATCTGGGT
This sequence comes from Pseudomonas sp. NFR09, assembly GCF_900111535.1. Taxonomy (NCBI): domain Bacteria; kingdom Pseudomonadati; phylum Pseudomonadota; class Gammaproteobacteria; order Pseudomonadales; family Pseudomonadaceae; genus Pseudomonas; species Pseudomonas sp. NFR09. The sequence continues at coordinate 218,728 of NZ_FOIH01000006.1, read as the reverse complement.
GCCTTGGGTCAGGCAGATATTCTCGGCGCTGACCGTCAGCCCGCGGTTGTTGCGCAGCATTTCGGCCAGGGCGCAGCGCAACTCATAGCCGGTGCCCTCACTGCCATAGCGCACCGTATTGGAGGCGAAGCTGTTGCGCAGGGCATTGCGGTAGTGGCGGTGCAGCACGGCTTGGGGCAGCAGGCGGTGGTCACTGGTGCCGTTGTCGAAAAACAGTGCGCCACGCCGATGTTGCAGTGCCGTCGCCTGGGCGTTCTGGGTGAAGTACGGCGCGTTCGCCTGGGCCAGGACGGGCGGTGCGAAGGACGGTTGCGCGCGATTCGGCAATGGCTTGGGCGCCAATTGCGCATTGACGAAGGTCCCGCGTCGCGGCTCGCTGACCAGCCAGCCTTTGGTCATGGCTTCTTCGTAGGCCAGGATCACGGTCTTGCGGTTGACGTCGAGCAATTGCGCCATTTCCCGCGTGCCCGGCAGCAAGGTGCCGGGCGGCAAGCGACCCTCGACGATTGCCGTCACCAGGCCTTCGGCGATCTTGCGGTAGGACGCCTGGCTGGCGCTCTCGTCCAGCTTGAGCAGCGGCCGCCATTTACGCATCTGGACCATCTGAAGTATCCAAAACTGGAGGTTTTAATGGGCCTAGTCTAGCGCAACAATCAAGCCTCACTCACCCCCGAGGTTGTTATGAATACACGTCATGTCATCGAACTGTCCCCCTCGGGGAAAACCTTTGAGGCCGGTGATGAGCTGTTGCTCGATGCGATGCTCGCCAGTGGCCTGTCCGTGCCGTTTTCCTGTCGGCGCGGTGCCTGTGGATCGTGCAAGGTGGTAGTCGCAGAAGGGCAGTACCGGGCCAGGCAGTTGGCGCCGAACGCCCCCGCGCCGTGCTATCCATTGGCGGCTAATGAAATGTTGTTGTGCCAGAGCCACGCCTGCGGCGATATGCGCCTGGAAATTCCCGGCTGGTCCCTGGACACCCCCGCGCTGAGTGTCGAGGCGCAAGTGCTGAGCAAGTGCGCATTGAGCCCTGACATCATTGAGCTGGTGCTGATGCCGGACCTGCCATTGGCGGTGCGTGCCGGCCAGTACCTCAAGTTCCGTCTGGTCGACGGTGACTCGCGGTGTTTCTCGATCGCCAACCTGCCGGCCGAAGATGACGGGCGCCTGGTCTTTCAGATTCGCCAGGTGCGCGGCGGGCTGTTTTCCGAGGCTGTTCTGGGCGACCTGGAGGCCGGCGACGTGCTGCAACTGGAGGGGCCTTTTGGTGCCTGCACCTGGCAGGACGTGGATGACAGCCCCGTGGTCCTGTTCGCCACGGGCACCGGCTATGCCGGCATCAAACCAATCCTGTTGAGCGCCTTGAAGCGCAATGTCGAAGTGACGTTGTACTGGGGCGGCGCGCAACCGTCAGACTTCTATGACCGCGTGTTCCTGGACCAGTCCGTCATCGATCACCCGCGTTTTCACTGGCACCCGGTGCTGGCTTCGCAGGGGCGCGTGCAGGACGTTGCGCTGGGTCATGGGCATCACTGGCAAGTCGCCCAGGTGTACGCGTGCGGCAACGGCGCAATGATCCGCCAGGTCCGCGAGCAGTGCCTCGACGCGGGCTTGCCGGCTCACCGGTTTGTCGCCGAAGCCTTTGTGCCCAGTGGTGGCGCAGGCACGCAAGCGCCTACACCTGCGTTCGATCCGATCTGGGAAAAGGTCGGCCCCCGTTACTCGTTTGACGGCATGCTGGCGGCCCGTGACCAATCCATCCGCGCCCTGGCGGCCATTGCCAGCCGACTGCGGGTAGGCATGACCACCGGCGAAGCCCTCGAGATGGCCACCGAACAACTGCAGGCCATGGGCGCATCGCACACCTGGCACCCGACCTATATTCGCTTTGGCGCCGACACGGTCCGCCCACCCCGCGAAGGGGTCGACCGCCAGCGCAGGCTGCGCGCCAGCGATATCGTCGTGGTTGATTTGGGCCCGGTGTGGGACGGCTATGAAGGCGACTACGGCGATACCTTTGTGTTCGGTGACGCGCCGCTGCACCTGGCGTGCACGACCGCGCTGCACGAGGTGTTCGACGAGACCCGCGACGCCTGGTTGCGAGGCCTCACCGGTCGAGAGCTGTATGATTTCGCCGAGCAGAGCGCCGTGGCAAAAGGCTGGAGGCTGGCGCGCAACCTTGCGGGGCATCGCCTGGCGGATTTCCCCCACGCGTTGTTCGAGAACAAGGAACTGGCGGATCTGGACATCCCACCGAGTGAAATGGCCTGGGTGCTGGAAATCCAGCTGTGCCATCCCACGGAACCGGTCGGTGGTTTTTTCGAGGATATGTTGAGGCTGCAAGCCTGAGGAGCCCGCCGTTGCGGCGGGCTCCTTTGCATCAGTGCTTTGGGCTCAGAGCTTCGGCAGTTGGCCGATACGGCCCATCATTTCGGTGACGATCTGCAGGTCGAGCAGGAACTGGTCGACGGTCTTGAACTCGCCGTCGGTGTGCCCGGTGTATTTGACTTCCGGGCGCGCCAGGCCGAATTGCACGCCGTTGGGCAGTTCATGCACAGAGGTTGCGCCGGCGGAGGTGCCGAACTTGTGCTCCATGCCGAGGTTTTCCGTGGCGACTGCCAGCAGTGCCTTGACCCATTCACCTTCCGGGTTGCGGTACATCGGCTCGGCCACCGAGTAGGTGAAGTCCACCTTGACCTTGGCTTTCTTGTCCCAGGCGCTCAGCTTGTCGGCGATCTCGGCCTTGAGTTTCTCCGGCGACTTGCCCTTCGGCACCCGCAGGTTCACCGCCAGCTTGAAGGCTTTTTCATCCAGGCCGACAAAAGTCAGCGAGGTAGTCAGTGGCCCCATGAACTCGTCGGAGAAGCCCACGCCCAACTTGCTACCCAGGTAGTCCAGGCCCCAGTTGTCGGAGGCATACCGCGCCGCGTCTGTGATGTGGTTGTGCTTGAGGGCGATCTTGCCGTCGACGCTGTGGATCAGCTCCAGCATGCGCGCCACCGGGTTGACCCCGGACTCCGGCTCGGAGGAGTGAGCGGACACGCCGGTGACGGTCAGCTTGACGTCTTTGCCGTCGACCTTGGCGGCCACTTCAAAATCGCCGCCGTTGCGCTTGGCGTATTCGCTGCCGGCCTTTTGCAGGCTGGCGGCCAACTCGGCAGGCTTGTCGCTGACGAAGGTCGCCACCGATGCCGACGGAATCTGGTTGGTGGCCATGCCGCCGGTCATCGCGATGATTTCCGCGCCTTTGCCTTCACCCTTGCGGCGCGGGAAGGTTGCCATCACCGTGCCGTAGCCTTTCTCGGCAATCACCACCGGGTAGCCGCCATCCAGCGCCAGGTTGTATTGCGGTGTCGGGTTCTTTTGGAAGTAGTAAGGGATCGCGTCGCCGGAGGTTTCTTCGGTGGTGTCGACCAGCAGCTTGAAATTGCGCGCCAGTGGCAGCTTTTCTTCCTTGATCACCTTCATGGCATACATCGCCACGACGATGCCGTTCTTGTCATCTTCGGTGCCACGGCCATACATGCGGTTGCCGATCAGGGTGACCTTGAACGGGTCGAGTTTGGTGCCATCTTTGAGCACCCAATTTTCCGGCGTCACCGGCACCACATCGGCGTGGGCGTGGATACCGACGACTTCGTCGCCACTGCCTTCCAGGGAAATTTCGTACACGCGGTTGTCGATGTTGCGGAAGTTCAGGTTAAAGGCCTTGGCCAGGTCCTGGAGCTTGCCGGCGATCTTGATGAATTCCGGGTTCTTGTACTGCGGCAGGCCATCCACGTTGAAGGTCGGGATTTCCACCAGCTCGCGCAGGGTTTCGGGGGCGGCTTTGCCGTACTTCACCCGGGTGTAGATGCCCAGCAGGCGATTGATTTCGTTCTGCTGGTCGGCGCTCAGGGTTTTGTTGTCGAGAAAGGCACTGATTGCCGGGCCGACGTCGCTGGTCTTGCCCAGGTCGCCTTTAGCCAGCGCGCCGAGGAAACCGCGAAAATCGGTGACGGACGTTTCGTTGAAGTTCTTGAGAATCGCCGTGCTTTGCTCGGGCGTGATGTTGGCGAAGGCGGGGCAGGTAACAGCCGAAAGGCTCGCCGCAAACAGGGTGGCAGCCGCCAATTGCTTGAGTGGAAAGTGCATGGAGAGACGCATTCCTTTGCAGGTAGTAAGTAGGAGGTTTCTGATCGATCTGTCAGAAACATTTCCACACACTAACACTGTGAAGGCGTGAGATGGGAGGTGCGGATCAGTGAAATGTCCTACTTCAATAAGAAAACGCCGCGCGTTGATGAGCGGCGTTTTGCGGGTTCAGCGAGGAGTCAGATACAAGGTTTGCTTGAATGTACCGTCGGGCATGGGTTCGGAAGTCATATGGCCAGTGAAGCCGGCATACTTGCCGGTACTGCCCAGGAGTGCGACGGTGGATAAGCCGGTTTCGTACTCCTGTCCGCCGACGACAAGGGTGCCCGTGATCTGCCCGGCGGTATCCACGAACATCAGTGTCCATTGGCATTGGCTGTGAACGCCAGGCTGCGTGGTGACGCAATAGCCATTGTTGTGTCCGATGTCCTGGCGATCCTGATCCATCAGGGGTTGAGCGAAGACAAACAGGTCGCCTTGGGAAGGCCCCGGTGCGCCAGTATCCACGGGCGTCTTGAGGCCCCGTGTACCGTCGGCAAAGGTCACCAGAGTGAGTGTTGGCGGGCTGTTGACGCAGGCGCTGAGTGGAATAAGCAGAAGCAATGTACACAAGGTGCGAAAGGGTGCGGTTTTCATGGCAATGCTCTCATGTCAGTGGGCTCCAGCCGCAGCACCGCTAAAGCTGCGTCCGGAGCCTGAGAAGGCTAGCTGCCAATCTCAAGAATTCAAATGTCCGCAACTGATGGTGTATTACAAAGTACCCGGGTGCGCAGCCGCGTATTCAGCTGTCACATCCAATGCCTTGGCATATGGCCCATCCCACAGCTGCTCATGCAACTCCCCGACACGCCTGGCCATCGCTTCGTTGCGCATCACCACTTCCAGGTTGCGCGAATTATCCAGGTAGCCACCCAGCCAATTGCTGGTGCCGACCCACGCAACCTGGCCGTCGATCTCCATGGTCTTGCTGTGGATCACCCGCGCGTAAGGAATGAATCCCTGCCTGGCCTCGGGCAGGGTGACGATCTTGATCTGCACGTTGGGCAGCACCGCCAGGCTCTTGAGGTAGGGCAGTTCCAGCTTGTCGGTGTTCCAGTTGGACACCATCAGCTTGATCGACACCCCACGCGCCGCCGCCGCGCGCACGGCGTTGTCGATCACCGCGTAGTACGGACGGGTCTTGTCCGGTCCGTAGGACAACGGTGCGTAGTCCAGCAGTTGCACGCGCACTTCCTGTTTGGCTTCACTCAACAAACGCGGCAGTTCCAGCTGCGAGTCGCCCACGCCGCGCGGGTTGTAGCGCTGCGGGCTGGCGACCAGGTAGTTGCCGGTGCGCGGTGGTTCTTTACCCACGACGGGCAGTGGCACCGGCTGGTTGTCGGCCAAGGCCTGCTGGGCTTTCCAGTCTTGTTCGAAGATGGCCTGCACCTGCCCCACGACCGTCGGATCAGTGATGCGCAGGCCGGTTTCGTGGATGTGCTCCAGCGAGCGCCAATCGAAATTCTGGCTGCCGACAAACGCCTGCTTGCCATCCACCACCAGGTACTTGGCGTGGATGATCCCGCCGCTTACACGGGCGTAGGGCAAGACGCGAAAGGTCAGGTTGGGGATCGCGCGCAGGCGTTCCAGGGTGGAGGCCTCCGACAACTTGATGCCTTTTTCTTCGAGCAAAAAGCGAATCTTCACACCGCGTTTGCCGGCGGCTTCCAGGCGCTCGATCACACGGTCCATCACCGAGCCGGGGTGATCGGCGGCGTAGAACTGGCCGATATCGATGCGGCTTTTGGCGCCGTCGAACAGTTCACTCCATACCGGGCCGGGCTGGCGCAGGTCGTCGGTGCCGAGGGCGGTGTCCACCGGTACGGTGTGTACCAGTTCAAACCCCGGAATCGAAAAGTCCGCCTGGGCCAGCGGACTGAGGAGCAAGCCGGCAAGGCCGGCGATACGCAATTTCAAGGAGACGGACATAACACTCTCTTCACTGATGTAGTGAGCGGGCTTGCCCCGCGCTGGGTGGCGCAGCCGCCCCAAACAGTCCACCGCGTTGTCCCAGAAAGACCGAGGTGCCTGGATATGGGGTGGCTGCGCCACCCAACGCGGGGCAAGCCCGCTCACCACAGGTTTATGCGGTGCGGCTATGCAACGGCGTCGGTACCCGATGCGGCACTTCACTCTGCACGCGGGCACCGGTGGCGGCGCGGATCAGCAGGATTTTCAGCTGGTCGTTGATGCGCTCCAGGCGGTCCTGGAAGAAGTTGTGGAACACCACGCAAAACAGTGCGATGGCGATCCCCAGGCCGGTGGCGAACAGGGCCGTACCGATGCCACCGGAGATCTGGCCCGGGTCCGACACGCCTGCCGTCGCCAACGCCTTGAAGGTGTCGATGATGCCGAGGATGGTACCCAGCAAACCCAACAGCGGCGCGGCGGTGGTGATGGTTTCGATGATCCACAGGCTGCGGGCCAGCGGCGCGCGGGTGGTCAGGTACTGGGTCTCGATGACGTCATCCAGGTCCTTGCGCGAGCCGTTCGACGCCTTCTGTGCCAGCACCGGCAGCACCATGCTCAACGGCAGGCTGTCGCGACGGGTCAGGCTCTCCGGCAGGTCGCGTTCGCTGTGCACGTTGGCGCCGAGCACTTCGGTGAGTGCATGGGCCTGGCGGCGTACATACGCGAAGTAAATCCCGCGCTCGATGGTGATGAAGATCGCGATGGCCATCGCGGCATACATCACATAGAAGGTGATGTCGTGGAGCAGGTTCATGTCCATGTTCACTTACCTCGCAATTAGAAATTGGCTTCCAGGGAAACCGTCACGGTGCGTTCCAGGCCCACGATGTAGGCCGGGTCGCCGTCACGGAAACCGCCGTAGGTGGCCGCGTTGGTCTTGGTGGTGTACACGCCGTCCAGGTACTTCTTGTCGAACAGGTTGTCGACGTTCAGGCGCAGGGTCGCGTCCTTGACCACTTTCTTGTCCACCGGCAGGTAGATACCGGCGCCGGCGTTGAATACGGTGCGCCCGGAGATGGCTTCGTCGTTGGTCAAATCGCCGTAGAGCTTGCTGGTGTACTTGCCGCCGAAGGTGCCGTAGAAGCGGCCGTCGTCGTAGCCGATGTTGGCGGCCAGCATGTTTTTCGGCACGTTGGCGAACTGCTTGCCGCTGGTGGGCAGTACGATCGCTTTGCCAGCGTTGTACACGGTCAAGTCGTCTTGCTGCTCGGCCTTGGTGTAGGTGTAGGAGGTGTAGTAGTTGAAGTGATTGGGCAACAGGCCGCTCCACTCCAGTTCCAGGCCGCTGTTGTTGACGGAGCCGGCGTTGATGTCGGCGAAGTCGCCGTTGATATCGCGCGACGACACCTGGCGATCCTTGAACTGCATGTAGAACAAGGTGGCGGCCACGGTCATGTCTTCATCGGTGTAGCGCCAGCCCAGTTCGTGGTTCCAGCTGGTTTCCGGCTTGGCGTCGATGGAGCCTGCGCCCTTGTCGTACAGCACGTAGTTCTGCGGGATGCGCATGTTGCGCGACAGGCTGTAGAACACCTGGTCGCGTTCATCCACCTGGTATTTGAGGCCGGCGTTGGGCAGCAGTTTGTTGTAGGTCTGGTTACGTTTTTCTGCTTGCTCGGTGAGGCTGCCATGGTTGGTGCCGTCACGCTTGACGTTCATATAGGCCAGGCCGCCGATCAGGGTCCAGTCCGAGTTGATGTACCAAGTGTCCTGGGCCCAGACCTTTTGCGCTGGGGTGATGGTGAAGCGGTCGCGGCCCTGGATGGTGTTGCCATTGGCATCCACCACCGCCTCGTTGGAATCCGGCCAGGTGTCGACCGGCTTGCCACTGGCCTTGAGCGGAATGAACGGCTGGGTCTGGCTCTGGCGTGCGCGCTCGTACCAGTAGCCCACTTGCAGGCTGTGATCGCCCAGGTCCCAGTTAAGCTTGGTGGTGATGCCCGGACGCCAGGTCTGGGTGCGTGAAGGGCGATAGTACACGCCGCTGTTCGGGGTGCCGTCGGCGTTGTATTGAGCGCCGGTGGGCAGGTTGCCCAGGTCGAACACGCCGCCCTGGTTCGAGCCGCGGTTCAGGGCGTAGCTGGACGAGCCAACGCCGCTGCCGTTACCCCAGTAGTAATACGGGATCACCGACAGCGCGAGGTTGTCGGCCAGTTTGAATTGGGTGTTGAGCACCGCGGTAAACGTCTGGAACGGGTTCTGCGCCAGGGCGTAGTAGCTGTTGTACTTGCCGTTGCTGCCCACGGTGGGGGTAGCGGGGTAAGGGTCGTATTTGCGGCCGTTCTGCTGGAACTGGGCCTTGGTCAGTTGGCTGTAACTGTTGTTGTCCTGCTCGTGGTATTTGAGGATCAGGTTGGTGGTGTTGCCATCGCCGGCGTCGAAGAAGCTGTTCCACTCGACCTTGTCCGCGCGCACGGCACCCGAACCGCGCCACATCTGGCCTTCGGTATGGGAGGCCGACAGCCAGTTGCTCAGGCCGTTGATCTCGCCGGTGTTGAGGCGGGCGAAGGTCTTGCGGGTGGCGTTGCTGCCCATGATCTGTTTGACGAACGCACCGGTTTCCTTGGTCGGGCGAATGGTCACGATACCGATGTTGCCGCCGCTGGAGCCGATGTGCGGGCCGTCGGCTTCCGAAGAGCCCTGGGTGACGAAGATCTGCTCGATGTTTTCCGGGTCGCCCAGCAGGTTGGAGTACAACGCGTAGTTGCCGGAGTCGTTGATCGGCATGCCGTCCACCGACATCCCCACCTGGTCGGAGTTGAGGCCGCGCATGGTAAAGCGAAAGCCTGACAGACCGGTGTTGTCTTCGCTGGAAATGTTCAAGCCCGGGGTGTACTTGAGCTTGTCCACGGCGTTGCCGGTGGCGGTCTGTTTATCCAGCGCTTCCTTGGTCACGGTGGAGCGGCCCTTGATGCTTTCTTCCTGCACCATGTAGCCGCCACCTGCCGTGGCCTTGCCCTGAACCCCAATGGTCCCGACGTCACTGTCACTGGTATCGGCCATGACCATTCCATGGCCCATGCTTGCGGCAACAAGTGCCAGATGAATCCGTGTGAACCTCATCTCTGTCGTCCTGGTGTCGGGTGCTTATTGCACGCTGTAGTTGAAGGTGGCGGTGAAGCGCTGCTCATTGCGGCCCCCGAAGGCTTGCTCGGGGAACGGCTTGACTTGCTTGATGCGACGCAAGCTGTTGGTGGCGGCCCGGTTGAGCAACATGCTCGAGGCCTGGGTTTGCAAGCCGGAGTCGAGAACCCGACCCTGGCGGTCGACCAGCAACCACACCACCACTTCGCCGCTCGGGCGTTCGAGGGAGGCCTGGCGCCCGGTGGGGTACTGTTTGTAGGTGTCCAACTCGTTGCGCAGCCCCTTGAGGTAACTGCCTTCCAGCGCTTGGCCGTCGACCTTGGGAGGGGCGGGCGGCGCGGGTGTCGGCGCGGCCTGGGCCACGGCTGCAGGCGTCGGTTTGGCGGCGACCGGTGGCGGCGTCGGCGCAGGCGTTGGCTTGGCCACCACGGGTTTGGGCACGGGCTTGGGTTTGGGCTCAGGCTTGGGTTTTGGCAGCGGCTTGGGTGGTGGCGCCGGCGGGGCCGGCTCGGCCTCTTCATCCTCGATCACCGGCAGTGGCGGCTCTTGTTCCACCACCGGTTCCGGGATCACCTCCGGCTCCGGTTCGACCAGCGCCAGCTCGACGGCGGACTCGTCATACACCGGTTCGACCTTCAAGGTCTGGGACTGGATACCCAGTGCAATCAGCACCAGGGCGATCAGGGCCGGGACGCTGCCCAGCAGCTGACGCGCACGAAACAATACGTACATGATCAGGACTTACGCGTGGCAATGGACACGGAGGTAAAGCCACCCAGACGCAGGGTGTCCATCACCTCCACCAGGCGCGAAACCTCGACGCCTTTGTCGCTGTTCACGATGATGGTCGACTTGGTGTCAGGCTTTTCGGCCGCTTTCAACGCCGGCACCAGCCCATCGACCGTGAGGTCCTTGCCGTCCAGTTGCAACTGGCCTTCCAGGCCCAGGGTCAGGATGAATTTGTTCTGCGGCTTGAGCTGCTGCGAACTGCTGGCGCTCGGCAGTTGGGTCTTCATGCCGAGGGCCGGAATCACGTTCAGGCTCACGAGTACGAAAAACACCAGGAGGAACATCATCACGTCGATCATCGGGATCAGTTCGATGTGCGCCTTGCGTTTTTTCGGTTCGTCCCAGGTTCTCATTCCGCTACCCCGTTATTGAATTAGGGGCGACACGCTAACAACCAAAAATGACCGATTGGTTAACTTTAATTGACGTTTTGAGGGCTCTAGGACGGGTATTACAGGCGACTCTTGAGTCATTTTCGTGACGTAACAGAATTGAAACCCGACAGGGGCATTCTCAAAAACTTTACATCGAGGGCCCCCGAAGATGAGTAGCGAATTGCCATGTCTTTCCACTCCGCGACTTCTATTGAAAGCACTGGAAAAGCACCAGGCCGAGACGTTGTGCACCCTCGCCAACGGGCCGAAGATCGCCGATAACACGGCGAGCATTCCGTCGCCCTATACCCTGCAAACGGCGCAGGGTTTTATCGACGGCATGCAGGAGAAATTTCGCTCGGTGGGGTTGTTGAGCCTGGGCGTGCATGTGCGCGACAGCGGCGAACTGATCGGCATCGCCAGCCTGCGCATCAATGCGGCTCATCACTATGGGCACCTTGGCGGCTGGACGGCGGCGGATGCACGTAACCTGGGGTATGCGACCGAGGCGGCGACCGCGCTGATGGACTACGGCTTTGGCGAACTGGGCCTACACCGTGTGGGCAGCCAATGTTTCAGTCGCAACAAGGAATCGGCGCGGGTCATGGAGAAAATCGGTCTGCAGTACGAAGGCTGCCTGCGCGGGGCGTTCCTCAAGAATGGGGTGCATGAAGACATGCTGGTGTTCGCCACCCTGCGTGAGGATTGGGAGTTTCGGCTGTGAGGGGTGACGTCGATCACGGCCGGCGGCGGGTCCTCGCCGGGGTGGACTACCCGTTCACTTTGGGCGTGGCCTCCGGCGATCCATTGCCTGACGGGTTTGTGATCTGGACGCGCCTGGCGCCGCTGTTCAATGCTGGCGATGGCCGGGGTGGCTTGAGCCGCCCGGTGCCGGTGCGTTGGCGGGTTGCCCACGATGCGGCGATGACCCGCGTGGTGCGCCAGGGCGAGGTCATGGCCAGCGAGCGCTGGGGGCATTCGGTGCATGTGGAGGTGGCGGGCCTGGAGCCGGGCAGGTCGTACTGGTACCAGTTCGAAGGGCTCGGCGCGCAAAGTCCGGTGGGGCAGTCGCGCACGGCACCGGCGGTGCATGCCATGGTGTCGGCACGCTTGGGGTTTGTCTCGTGCTCCCATTGGGAGCGTGGCTATTTCAGTGCGTATCGCCACTTGGCGCAGGAGCAACCCGACCTGGTGTTTTTTCTCGGGGACTACATCTACGACAGTTCCTACGCAGCGGACTCGGGCAAGATCATTCGTCCCCATGGCAGCGGCAACGCGGTGAGCCTCAGCGACTACCGCAACCGCTATGCCTTGTACAAAACCGATCCGGATCTACAGGCCCTGCACGCTGCTGCACCGAGCGTGGCGACCTGGGACGATCACGAAGTGCAGAATGATTACGCCAATCGCTGGTCCCAGGACCCGAAGATCCCGGTGGGGCAGTTTCTGCAGCAACGGGCGGCGGCGTACCAGGCCTTTTATGAGCACATGCCGCTGCGTGCCAGTAGCTTGCCGAAAGGGCCGGACATGCGCATTTATCGGCGTATGGATTACGGCCGGTTGGCCCGTTTCCACGTGCTGGACGGTCGACAGTACCGCTCCGAACAACCGTGCGTCCTGGCCAATGGCAGCCACCAGGGGCATATCGCCGATAACCTCTGCCACGACTTGCGCGACCCTGCCCGCACCCTGCTCGGCTGGCAGCAAGAAGCCTGGCTGGACCAGGGCTTTGCCCAATCGAAGGCACAGTGGAACATCATCGCCCAGGACTTGCTGGTGGCGCCGTTGACCCAGCGCGACCTGACCAACCACAAGCCGGGGCGCTGGACCGATGGCTGGGATGGCTACATGGCCAATCGTTCGCGGATGCTGGCTTCCCTCGAGCGCAACCGGGTCAACAATCCGGTGTTCTGGGGCGGCGATATCCATTCGTTCTGGGTGACGGACTTGCATGCCGATGGCAACAACCCGGATTCGCCGGTGGTCGCCACGGAGTTCGTCGGTACGTCGGTGACGTCCGACGGGCCGCCGTTTGAGGCGTTCAGCAAGATCCTGCCGCTTAACCCCCATGTGAAATTCTTTGACAGTCGCCAGCGGGGGTATGTGTCGGTGGAGGTGGAGGCGGGCAGGATGCTCACGCACTTGCGCGTGATTACCGACCCGCGTGATCCGGCGGCCAGGGTGTCGACGCTGAAGTCGTTTGTGGTGGAGTCGGGGCGGGCGGGGGCGGTTGAGGTGTAGGGAAGTTTGTTCTGACAAGCCGATTTTCTGTGGTGAGCGGGCTTGCCACAACAGGCCCGCTCGCCACAAGGGTGAATGCGGCTGGTTCAGGTGATTTCGTAGCGTACCGACAACGCGCCCTTTTTCTCCGATAACGCCAGGATGGTGACCCGACCCAGTTCACCCAAGGTCTGCACATGAGTACCCCCACAGGCATACGCAGGCAACTGGCCAAAGCCGACCTGGCGGGTACCGTCTTCCAGGTTCATATGGCGCGGGTAGTCCGCGGCGATCCATTGGTTGACCTGTTGCTGGATCGTCTCGGCGTCCATGCTCTGCGCGGCTTCACCACGGATAAAGGTGATCTTGCCTTCGCCTGGCCAGTGATGAGCCTTGATGGGCATCCAGCCCAGGGTCTCGCCCACGTTGCCGATCAAGTGCCCGGCGGAATGCAGACGGGTGTGCAACGCCCGGCGCTGTTCATCGACCCGTGCGGTGGCGGGGCCCGGCGCCAGCGGGCGGTCGACGTAATGCACCACATGATCGGCTTCCTGGGTCACGCGCAGCACGCTGCTTTCACCGAGCCAACCGGTATCGAAAGGTTGCCCGCCGCCCTGTGGATGAAAAATCGTCGACTGCAGGATCACCGCGAACTGGTCTTCGTGGGGCGTGCAACTCAGCACCTCCAGTTCGGCAGTCAGGTGGTCGTGGGTGAAAAACAGGCGTTCGGTCATGATCTACATCCGCATCAGGGTTCTGCGGGCAGTATAAATAGTGCGCAGATGGGTGATAATCCGCTCAATTATCAATGGACCTGTGCACCATGAGCATCAATCTACCGTTGCCACTGCTGGGCGAGATGGCGATCTTCGTCAAAGTGGTGGAAACCGGCAGCTTCTCCGAAGCCGCCCGGCAACTGGGCGCTTCGCCGTCCTCGGTGAGCCGCAGCATCTCGCGCCTGGAAAAGGCCCTGGCCACGCGTTTGTTGCAACGCACCACGCGCAAATTGCGCCTGAGCGAGGGCGGGGAAGAGGTGTTCAAGCGTTGCCAGGAGATGGTCAACGCGGCGCGTTCGGTGATGGAGATCAGCGGCCAGTTCACCCACGAAGCTGAAGGGCTGGTGCGGGTCAGCGTGCCCAAGGCGGTGGGGCGGTTTGTGGTGCACCCGCATATGCCGGAGTTCCTGCGGCGCTATCCCAAGGTCGACGTGCAGTTGCTCCTGGAGGATCGGCAGGTGGACATGATTGATGACAATGTCGACCTTAGCATCCGCATCACCGACAGCCCGCCGCCGGGGTTGGTTGGCCGGCAGTTACTGCCCATCGAGCATTTGTTGTGCGCGACGCCGCAGTACCTGGCCGAGCATGGAGTGCCGGGCCATCCCCATGATCTGTTGGAACACAGCTGTATCTACCTGGGGGAAACGCCAGGGGACTCGCGCTGGAAATTCCGCCAGGCGGGCAAGGCGGTGACGGTGGTGGTGCGCGGGCGGTATGCGGCGAACCACACCGGGGTGCGGTTGGATGCGGTGTTGCAGCATGTGGGGATTGGCAGCCTGCCGTACTTTACGGCGCGCCATGCGCTGGAGGAGGGGCGTTTGGTGCAGGTGTTGCCGGCGTGGGACTTTATCGCGTCCTATCATGGCGAGGCGTGGTTGCTGCATTCGCCCACGCGCTATCTTCCGCCGAAGTTGCGGGTGTTTATTGATTATCTAGTGGCGTGCATGGCGAAGGAGCCGACATTGCGACGGCCCATTCCGGATCGCTGATCAGTGCTTGCTTTGGTCGTCGGGCATGGCCAGCAGCTGTTTTTCCTGGTTCCAGTCGAACGGTTCGTCGTTCTGTTCGGCTTCGAAGCGGCGCTCTTCCAGGGCCTGGTACAGGTCCAGTTCTTCATCGGGCATGAAGTGCAGGCAGTCACCGCCAAAGAACCACAGCAGGTCGCGTGGCACCAGGTGGGCGATCTGTGGGTAGCGCAGGATGACCTGGCTCATCAGGTCCTGGCCCAGGTACTGGCTTTCGATCGGGTCGATTGGCAGCAGGGCGCGCAGTTCGTCGAAGCGCTCCAGGAACAGGGAATGGCTTTCCTCGGGCACCTGTTCGGCTTCGCCGACGGCAACCAGGATGCTGCGCAAGTGGTCGAGCAAGACGAGATGATCGGCAACGACGTTGGACACGAGATAAGTCCTCTAAAGCAAAAACGGGCGCGAGAGTATATGCCCCTCGCGCCCGTTTTTATATGACCACTCGACTCAGCGGACTTTACCCTCAGCCTGGGTCAACTCTTCCTTGCTGAAGTCATCCACGTCGATCACCTTGCGCCGCGCTGCTTCAGCGTCACGCAGGGTCTGCGCTTCGGCGGGTTGCAGCACGCCGGCGTGCAATGCCGCATCAATGGCATGCTCGCCGGCAGCAGGTTTGACCTGGCCGCTCTTGAGCGCGGTGTGCAGTTTCTTTTGCAGCGGATGGCTGGCGCCCAGCAGGTCGTAGGCATGTTGCAGGGCACCCACCGGGTCTTCCGCCGATTGCGGGCGGTAGCAGCCGGCCAGCAACTCTTCCAGGGTCGGGTCGCCTTTGGCGCGGCCGATCACGGCGGCGACTTCGGCGTCCAGCGCATCGGACGGGCCGGTATGGCGACGCCCGAACGGGAACACGATCACCCGCAGCAGGCAGCCCAGCACCTTGTTCGGGAAGTTGCTCAGCAGCTCATCCAGTGCGCGCTCCGATTCGCCCAGGCTTTCTTCCATGGCCCAAGCGAACAGCGGTTCCAGGTGATCCGGCGAATCCAGGTCGTGGTAACGCTTCAGTGCGGCCGACGCCAGGTACATATGACTCAACACATCACCGAGGCGCGCCGACAGGCGTTCACGACGCTTCAACTCGCCACCCAGCAGCATCATGCTCAGGTCGGCCAGCAGTGCGAACGCGGCGGCCTGGCGGTTGAGTGCGCGGAAATAACCCTGGCTCAAACGGTTGCCTGGCGCTTTTTCGAAATGGCCGACGCCGAGGTTGAGCACCAGGGTGCTGGCGGCGTTGCTCACGGCAAAACCGATGTGTTGCATCAGCAGGCTGTCGAATTCCTTCAGCGCCTGGTCATGGTCTTCGCGACCGGCCAGGGCCATTTCCTTGAGCACGAACGGGTGGCAGCGGATCGCGCCCTGGCCGAAGATCATCAGGTTGCGCGACAGGATATTCGCGCCTTCCACGGTGATGAAGATCGGCGCGCCTTGCCAGTTGCGGCCCAGGTAGTTGTTCGGGCCCATGATGATGCCCTTGCCGCCGTGCACGTCCATGGCGTGGCTGATGCACTCGCGGCCGCGCTCGGTGAGGTGGTACTTGAGGATCGCCGACAGTACCGACGGTTTTTCCCCCAGGTCCACCGCATTGGCGGTCAGCATGCGCGCGCTGTCCATCAGCCAGGCGTTGCCGCCGATGCGGGCGAGGGCTTCCTGGATACCTTCGAAGGCCGACAGTGGCACGTTGAATTGTTCGCGCACCTGGGCGTACTGGCCGGTCACCAGGCTGGTGAACTTGGCCGCGCCGGTGCCGACCGCCGGCAGGGAAATCGAACGACCCACGGAGAGGCAGTTCATCAACATCATCCAGCCCTTGCCGAGCATTTCCTGGCCGCCGATCAGGAACTCCAGGGGTATGAACACGTCCTTGCCGGAGTTGGGACCGTTCATGAACGCGGCGCCCAGGGGCAGGTGGCGCCGGCCGATTTCCACGCCGGGGGTGTCAGTGGGGATCAACGCCAGGCTGATGCCCAGGTCTTCCTCGTCACCCAGCAGGTGATCCGGGTCATGGGCCTTGAAGGCCAGCCCGAGCAAGGTCGCGACCGGGCCAAGGGTGATGTAGCGTTTTTCCCAGTTCAGGCGCAGGCCGAGGGTTTCCTTGCCTTCCCATTCACCTTTGCAGATCACGCCGGTGTCGGGCATCGCGCCAGCATCGGAGCCGGCCAGCGGGCCAGTCAACGCGAAGCACGGGATATCATCGCCACGCGCCAGGCGCGGCAGGTAGTAGTTGCGTTGTTCTTCGGTGCCATAGTGCAACAGCAGCTCGGCCGGGCCGAGGGAGTTGGGCACCATCACGGTGGAGGCCAGGTCGCCGCTGCGGGTGGCGAGCTTCATTGCGACCTGGGAGTGGGCATAGGCGGAGAATCCCTTGCCACCGTATTCCTTGGGAATGATCAAGGCGAAGAAACCGTGGGTCTTGATGTGTTCCCAGGCGGCGGGCGGCAGGTCCATGGCCTGGCCGATTTCCCAGTCGCTGACCATGGCGCACAGTTCTTCGGTGGGGCCGTCGATGAAGGCCTGTTCTTCTTCGGTCAGCCGGGCCTTGGGATAGGCCAGCAACTTGTCCCAGTCGGGGCGACCGCTGAACAGCTCGCCGTCCCACCACACGGTGCCGGCGTCGATGGCGTCGCGCTCGGTCTCGGACATCGGCGGCAGGACTTTCTGGAACCAATTGAACAGTGGCTTGGTGAAGTATTGGCGGCGCAGGTCAGGCAACAGCAGGGGCGCGGCCACCACGGCGATCAACACCCAGAAGATCAGCAGCAGCCAACCCGGTGCGTGGCCCCAGGCGCCCATCGCCAGCAGGTAGACGGCGACCACGCCCAGGGCGGGCAGGGGGGCGACGCGGCGGTGTGCGAGGTAGGCAATGCCGACCACCAGCACCAGTATCCACAACAACAGCATATTCAATCCTCCGTGAAACCAGGGGCGAAACCACCAGGGAGCTTAGTCGGCATCCGAACAAGCGGGGTGATCAGGGTGTAACGAGATTTGGCCGATTCGTCGTTATCTCCCCGGCAGACCTGTGGTTAGACTCCAGGCTTCCTTCGGAGATAAAGCTCATGGATACGTACCTGAGTCCCAGCCGCTTCATCGATAGTGACCACCCTGCGGTGGTGGAGTTCGCCGAAAAACATCGCGGAACCCACGCGGCTCCAAGTGACCAGGCAGTCAGCCTTTACTACGCCGTGCGTGAGGCGATTCGCTACAACCCCTACACCTTCAGCCGTGATCCAGACACCTTGAGTGCCAGCTTCGCGTTGAGCACCGGCGAAAGCTATTGCGTGCCCAAGGCCACCTTGCTCGCAGCTTGCGCCCGACACTGCGGCATCCCGGCGCGCATCGGCCTGGCGGATGTACGCAATCACCTGTCGACACAGCGCCTGATCGCCTTGCTCAAGAGTGATGTGTTCGCCATGCACGGTTACACCGAGCTTTACCTGAACCATCGCTGGGTCAAGGCCACGCCCGCATTCAACCAGCAGCTATGCGATCTCTTCGATGTGCCGCCGCTGGACTTCGATGGCATTCACGACAGCGTCTTCCATGCGTTCAACCGCCAGGGCCTGCGCTCGATGGAGTATGTGGTCGACCATGGGCAATTTCCCGACGTGCCCGAGGCGTTTTTCTTCGCGCATATCCAGCAGTGTTACCCCCACCTGTTTGCCGAGGAAATGCCGCCCCTGCTGGGTGATATGCAGAGCGATTTGAGCCGCGCGTGAACCGGCGTATGCTGCTGCCTTCATCAAGCCATGTTCATCAACAATAAAGGCGCGGTCATGCTGAAGATCTGGGGTCGTAAAAATTCATCAAACGTCAGGAAGGCACTGTGGTGCGCCGAGGAACTCGGCCTGGACTATGAAGCAATTGATGCGGGCGGGGCTTTTGGCGTGGTCGACACGCCGCAGTACCGCGCGCTGAACCCCAACGGTCGGGTGCCGATGATCGAGGACGGCGACTTTGTGCTGTGGGAGTCCAACACCATCGTGCGCTATCTCTGCGCCAGGCAGGCCTCCAGCTGGTACCCGAGCGACCTGAAGGCTCGCGCCAATGCGGAAAAGTGGATGGACTGGACCACCTCCACCTTCGCCGAACCGTTCAAGATCGTGTTCTGGGGCGTGTTGCGCACCCCGGCGGAAAAACAGAACTGGGACAACATCCACGCCGGTCGCCAGGCCTGCATCGATGTACTCCAAACCGTTGATCAAGCCCTGGCCACACAGCCGTATCTGTCGGGCAACGAGATCGGCATGGGCGATATTCCGTTGGGCAGCTTTATTTACGCCTGGTTTGAAATGCCTATCGAACGGCCTGCGATGCCCCATCTCGAGGCATGGTACCAGCGCCTGCAGCAACGCCCGGCCTACCGCAAAGCGGTCATGACCGCGTTGACTTAATACCCACTATTAATACGGGTGACTGTACTTGTGCGGCGCGGGCAAGCACCATGCTCGTCATGCGCCGCCGTTGAACTACCTGGGCTGCGCCCCCATCTACTCTTTCTATTCCCTTCTTTGGTGCGTATTCCGATATGAGTTCCGCTCTGTCCATCCGGCAGCTAACCAAAACCTACGGCAACGGTTTCCAGGCCCTGAGTGGTATCGATCTGGACGTTGCCGAAGGTGACTTCTTCGCCTTGCTCGGCCCCAACGGTGCCGGCAAATCCACCACCATCGGTATCCTCTCCACCCTGGTCAACAAGACCAGCGGCACGGTGAATATCTTCGGCCACGACCTGGACAAATCCCCGGCGGCGCTCAAGCGCTCCATCGGCGTGGTGCCCCAGGAATTCAACTTCAACCAGTTCGAAAAGACCTTCGATATCGTGGTGACCCAGGCGGGCTACTACGGCATCCCGGCGAAAATCGCCAAGGAACGCGCCGAGCAGTACCTGACCCAACTGGGCCTGTGGGACAAGCGCGATGTGCCTTCGCGTTCACTCTCCGGTGGCATGAAGCGTCGCCTGATGATCGCCCGCGCACTGGTGCATGAACCGCGCCTGCTGATCCTCGATGAGCCCACCGCGGGCGTGGACATCGAGCTGCGCCGCTCGATGTGGACCTTCCTCACCGAGCTGAACGAGAAGGGCATCACCATCATCCTCACCACCCATTACCTGGAAGAGGCTGAGCAACTGTGCCGCAACATTGGCATCATCGACCACGGCACCATCGTCGAGAACACCAGCATGCGCAACCTGCTGGGCCAGCTGCATGTGGAGACCTTCTTGCTCGACCTGAAGAACAACCTGTCGGTAGCGCCACAGTTGCTCGGCTACCCGAGCCGCCTGGTGGACAGCCACACCCTGGAAGTGCAGGTGGACAAGGCCGTGGGCATCACCGCGTTGTTCACGCAGTTGGCGACCCAGAACATCGAAGTACTGAGCCTGCGTAATAAAACCAATCGCCTTGAGGAGCTGTTCGTGTCCCTGGTGGAGAAAAATCTGACGAAGGTGGCGGTATGAGTTCCGAACTGCAACCCAACCTTGTCGCACTGCAAACCATCGTCTACCGCGAAGTGAAGCGCTTTACCCGGATCTGGCCGCAGACCCTGCTGCCGCCGGCGATCACTATGGTCCTTTACTTCGTGATCTTCGGGAACCTGATCGGCCGGCAGATCGGCGACATGGGTGGCTTCACCTACATGGAGTACATCGTGCCGGGCCTGATCATGATGTCGGTGATCACCAACTCCTACGGCAACGTGGTCTCGAGTTTTTTCGGCAGCAAGTTCCAGCGTTCCATCGAGGAACTGATGGTGTCGCCGGTGTCGCCCCATACCATCCTGATCGGCTACACCCTGGGCGGCGTGCTGCGGGGCCTGATGGTCGGCGTGATCGTGACTTTGCTGTCGCTGTTCTTCACCCACCTGCAGGTGCATCACCTTGGGGTCACCATCCTGGTGGTGGTACTGACGGCGACGATCTTCTCGCTGCTGGGCTTCATCAACGCGGTGTTTGCGCGCAACTTCGATGATATCTCGATCATCCCGACCTTCGTGCTCACGCCGCTGACCTACCTGGGCGGGGTGTTCTACTCCATCACCTTGCTGCCGCCGTTCTGGCAGACCGTGTCGCTGGCCAACCCGGTGCTGCACATGGTCAACGCCTTCCGCTACGGCATTTTGGGTGTGTCGGATATCAAGATCAGCGTGGCGATCACGTTCATGTTGATTGCCACCGTGGTGCTGTATATCGGTTGTGCACGGTTGCTGGTGAGTGGGCGCGGGATGCGTACGTAAACGCGGTCAAAAATGTGGGAGGGGGTTTGCCCCCTCCCACATTTGTATTTGAGTAATGTCAGGCTTTCAGTGCCAGTTCGATCAGCCCGTGCAGCTCTTCAACCGTCAGCGGCGCGTTTGAGAACAGAATGCGAAACACCGTCGGCGCTGCGATCAGGTTGATCAGATGGTCCACGTTCGGTGGCATCTCGTCCGGATAGCGCTCGATAATCGCCTGAAACTGCCCGCTCAGAATGCTCACGCAGTACCCCGGCGTGATCAAGCACTGCAAGTCGCGCATCATGTTGCGACCCGGTTCCGAACTCATTTCATCCAGGTACTGCTCGGCCCAGGCCTGCAGGTCGCCGCGCAGGCTGCCGGTGTTGGCCGGCTCGCTGTCGGGGCGCATGCGTGCCAGTGCCACGTCCGCCAACAGCACGGACAGATCGCCCCAGCGTCGGTAGATGGTGGAGGGCGTAACCCCCGCGCGCGCCGCAATCATCGGCACGGTGACGCTGGAGCGCTCATGGGTTTCCAGCAGTTCGCGCACCGCGTTGTGCACTGATTCTTGGACCCGGGCACTGCGGCCCCCCGGGCGAAGGCCTTCTTTAATCGCCATGCTGGTGACCTTAACACAAAGAATTTGCTTTAAGCGCTGGCCGGTAGCACACTCTGCAAAAGCAAAATATTAGCTTTAGCGGAGCGTGCGTATGTCCAGTCCTGTTTCCCATCGTTCCAGCCTGGTGTTCCTCGCGATCACCTTGCTGACCTTCCTGGCCGCTTCGAGTGCGCCGACGCCGTTGTACCACCTGTATCAGGAGGGCCTGCATTTTTCGGCAGGCATGCTCACGCTGATCTTCGGGGTCTACGCCCTGAGCCTGTTGGCGGCACTGCTGACCGTTGGCTCATTGTCGGACCACCTGGGGCGCAAGCCGGTGATTTTTGCTGCGCTGCTTCTGAATATGTTGGCGATGTTGCTGTTTATCAATGAAGGCAGCGTGGCCTGGTTGATTGCCGCCCGTACCCTGCAAGGGTTTGCCACCGGCATGGCCACCGCCGTGCTGGGCGCGGCATTGCTCGACACCGACCGCCAGCAGGGCCCGCTGGTCAACAGCGTGGCGCCGCTTCTGGGCATGGCCTGCGGGGCGATGGGTAGCAGTCTGCTGGTGGAGTACGCGCCGTTGCCGACCCAGTTGATCTACTGGGCGCTGCTGGCCTTGATGCTGTTGCAGGCCCTCTACGTATGGCGTTTGCCGGAGACCGTGAGCCGTATCCCCGGCGCACTGGCGTCGCTGCGCCCGACGTTGCACGTACCGCCCCAGGCGCGCCGGGCATTGTGGCTGTCGTTGCCGGTGGATATCGCCGTCTGGGCAATGGGCGGGTTCTACCTGTCCCTTGCGCCATCGCTGGTGCGTGCGGCCACCGGCTCCACTTCAAACCTGATCGGTGGCGGCCTGGTGGCCGTGCTGACCCTGAGCGGCGCACTGATGATCTTTACCCTGCGCAATCGTGCGGCCGACAAGGTGCTGCGTCTGGGCGCCGGCTTGCTCGCCATCGGCGTGACGCTGATCCTCACCGCCGTGCACAGCGCCAGCCTGGCACTGTTCTTCATCGCTACCCTGATCGCCGGCAGCGGCTTTGGTGCGGGTTTTCTCGGCGCCTTGCGCAGTGTGGTGCCACTGGCCTTGCCCCATGAACGTGCGGGGCTGATGTCGGCGTTTTATGTGCTCAGCTACCTGGCGTTCTGTTTGCCTTCATTGCTGGCAGGCAACCTGATTCGCAGCTTTGGCCTGATCGCCACCACCGACGGCTACGGCGCGGTCCTCATCCTGCTGGCGCTCGGCGCACTCGTCGCATTGTTGTGGCAGGATTCAGCGCGGGTGCGGGTGACCACGGACAGCTGACGGTAATGGTTACTGCGCATATATTGGTAAAACAGATAACAGTTAGAGATATTACCCGTTATATAGATATTCGATCAGGTTCTATGATGGCCTCAACCTCATACGAGAAAGAGGCACGCCATCATGCCCTGCACGAATACCCTCAGCTACAAACCCTTCAGTCACCTGGCCCGTCCACGGGAAGTGATTCGCCAGTTCACCCCCAACTGGTTCGCCGCGACCATGGGCACCGGCGTACTGGCGCTGGCCCTGGCGCAACTGCCGGTCAACCTGCCAGGTTTGCACGCCATCGCCGAAGCGCTGTGGTTGTTCACCATCGGCCTGTTCGTGTTGTTCAGCGTGCTGTATGCGGCCCGTTGGGTAATGTTCTTCCACGAGGCGCGGCGGATTTTCGGGCACTCCACGGTGTCGATGTTCTTCGGCACGATTCCCATGGGCCTTGCGACGATTCTCAATGGTTTGCTGCTGTTCGGCTTGCCGCGTTGGGGCTGCGACGTGATACCGCTGGCCGAAGCCTTGTGGTGGCTGGACGTGGCCATGGCCATGGCCTGTGGCGTACTCATCCCGTTCATGATGTTCACCCGCCAGGAACACAGCATCGACCAGATGACCGCCGTGTGGCTGCTGCCCGTGGTTGCCGCCGAAGTCGCCGCCGCCAGCGGTGGCCTGCTGGCGCCGCACTTGGCAGATGCGCATTCGCAACTGGTGATGCTGGTGACCAGCTACGTGCTGTGGGCGTTTTCGCTGCCGGTGGCGTTCAGCATCCTGACCATCCTGATGCTGCGCATGGCCTTGCATAAACTGCCCCACGCCAATATGGCCGCGTCGAGCTGGCTGGCCCTGGGGCCCATCGGCACCGGTGCGCTGGGCATGCTGCTGCTGGGGGGCGATGCGCCGGCGATCTTCGCGGCCAACGGTTTGCCGGGCGTGGGTGAAATGGCCAACGGCCTGGGGCTGGTGGCCGGTATTACCCTGTGGGGCTTCGGCCTGTGGTGGATGCTGATCGCAGTGTTGATCACCCTGCGTTATCTGCGCGCAGGCATCCCGTTCAACCTGGGCTGGTGGGGCTTCACCTTTCCGTTGGGGGTGTACGCGCTGGCCACGTTGAAGTTGGCGAGCCTGTTGCACCTGGGTTTCTTCAGCGTCTTCGGCAGTGTGCTGGTGATGGCGCTGGCGCTGATGTGGCTGATCGTCGCCAAGCGCACGGTGCAGGGTGCCTATAAAGGTGAGCTTTTTGTTTCGCCGTGCATTGCGGGACTAGGGAATAAGTAAGCGGAGTTAGGTAAAGTCGTGGCCTGATAACTATTAGGCCACGCAGGAACACGGACGATGAGCCACCCCTCGCAATTCACCTTGCTGCGCACACGGCGTTTCCTGCCGTTTTTCATCACCCAGTTGCTAGGCGCGTTCAACGACAACATCTTCAAGCAATCGCTGATCCTCGCCATTCTCTACAAGCTCACCATCGACGGCGACCGTTCCATCTGGGTCAACCTCTGCGCCTTGCTGTTTATCCTGCCGTTCTTCCTGTTCTCGGCGCTGGCCGGGCAGTTTGGCGAGAAATTCAACAAGGACGCGTTGATCCGCGCGATCAAGATCGGCGAGATCGTGATCATGGCCGTGGGCGCCACCGGTTTCCTGTTCAATCACCTGGAATTGATGCTGCTGGCACTGTTTGCCATGGGGACCCACTCGGCGCTGTTCGGGCCGGTGAAGTACTCGATCATGCCCCAGGCCCTGCATGAAGATGAGCTGGTGGGCGGCAACGGCCTGGTGGAAATGGGCACGTTCCTGGCGATCCTGGCCGGCACCATTGGCGCCGGGATCATGATGTCGTCCACCCATTATGCGCCGGTGGTGGCAGCGGCGATTGTCGGCGTGGCGGTGTTGGGTTACCTGGCCAGTCGCAGTATTCCCCGGGCGGCGGCGTCGACCCCGGGGTTGCGCCTGAACTGGAACATTTTCAGCGAATCCTGGGCCACCCTGCGCCTGGGCCTGGGGCAGACGCCGGCCGTTTCGCGTTCCATTGTCGGCAACTCGTGGTTCTGGTTTGTCGGTGCGATCTACCTGACGCAGATCCCGGCCTACGCCAAGGAATGGTTGTACGGCGACGAGACCGTGGTGACGCTGATCCTGACGGTGTTCTCTGTCGGCATCGCACTGGGCTCGATGCTTTGCGAAAAGCTTTCCGGGCGCAAGGTGGAAATCGGCCTGGTGCCGTTCGGTTCATTCGGCCTGACGGTGTTCGGCCTGTTGCTGTGGTGGCACTCCGGCGGCTTCCCGCAGAACGTGCAGGCCAACGACTGGCTCGCCGTGCTCAGCTACGGCCAGGCCTGGTGGGTGTTGTTCGATATCCTCGGTTTGGGCGTGTTCGGCGGCTTCTATATCGTGCCGCTGTATGCGCTGATCCAGTCGCGCACCGCCGAGAACGAACGCGCGCGTGTCATCGCCGCCAACAACATTCTCAATGCGCTGTTCATGGTGGTTTCGGCAATCGTGTCGATCCTGCTGCTCAGCGTCGCCAAGCTGTCGATTCCCGAGCTGTTCCTGGTGGTATCGTTGCTCAACATCGCGGTCAACGCCTACATCTTCAAGATCGTCCCCGAGTTCACCATGCGTTTCATGATCTGGCTGCTCAGTCATTCCATGTACCGTGTGGAGCATCGCAACCTGGAGGCGATTCCGGATGAAGGCGCGGCGTTGCTGGTGTGCAACCATGTGTCGTTCGTCGATGCGCTGTTGATTGGCGGCGCGGTGCGTCGGCCGATTCGCTTTGTCATGTACTACAAGATCTACCGCTTGCCGGTGCTCAACTTTATCTTTCGTACCGCCGGGGCGATTCCGATTGCGGGGCGTCACGAAGATATCCAGATCTACGAAAAGGCCTTCACGCGGATTGCGCAGTACCTGAAGGAAGGGGAATTGGTGTGCATCTTCCCGGAGGGCAAGTTGACCGCCGATGGCGAGATGAACGAATTCCGCGGTGGTGTGACGCGCATCCTGGAAGAGACGGCGGTGCCGGTGATTCCGATGGCGTTGCAGGGGTTGTGGGGGAGTTTTTTCAGCCGCGATCCGAACAAGGGCTTCTTTCATCGGATCTGGTCGCGGGTGGTGTTGGTGGCGGGGGAGCCGGTGGAGGGGCCGACACCTGCGAGGTTGCAGGAGGTGGTAGGCGGGTTGCGGGGGAGTGTCAGGTAGTTTTGGTTTTGGCTGTACCGGCCCTATCGGGGGCAAGCCCCCTCCCACATGTTGACTGTGTTCACACATCAAAGGTGGGAGGGGGCTTGCCCCCGATGAGGATAGTGGCTCAGGTGCTGATCTTGAGGCCAATCAGCCCGCAGATGATCAACGCCACACTGGCCAAGCGGAACAACGCCATGGACTCGCCAAACAGGATAATCCCCGCAATCACAGTGCCCACGGCACCCACACCGGTCCAGATCGCATAGGCGGTGCCCAGCGGCAGTTCCTTCATGGCCAGCCCCAGCAGACCGAGGCTGATGGCCATGGCGGCAATCGTCAGGGCGGTGGGCAACGGCTTGCTGAAACCGTCGGTGTACTTCAGGCCGACGGCCCAGCCGACTTCGAACAACCCGGCAAAGAACAGAATGATCCAGGACATGGTGATTCCCCTTCTATAGATGGGGTCGTCCCCGGATTCTGCGCTATGGAGCGTCGCAGGGTCGTCCCCGCGAAGCTCGGTAGAGTGCCGAAAAGTGCCCGGCTGATCAAGTTTGCGGCGTGTTCTCCAGCACGCGACGGTCTTCCTTTTCGCTCATGCGGCGGAAGTAGGTCGACAGCAACGCCCCGGAAATATTGTGCCAGACGCTGAACAGTGCACTGGGCACGGCCGCCAACGGCGAAAAATGCGCACTGGCCAGCGCGGCGCCCAGCCCGGAGTTCTGCATGCCCACTTCCAGCGCCAGCGACTTGCGCTGCGCCAACGGCAACTTGAACACACGGCCGGTGAAGTAACCCAGCAGGTAACCGAAGCTGTTGTGCAGCATCACCACCGCCATGATCAGCAGGCCCGACTCGGCGATCTTCGCCTGGCTGGCGGCAACCACCGCCGCGACGATGATCACGATGCTCACCACCGACACCAGTGGCAGCACGTCGACCGCATGGCGGACCCTCTCACCGAGCACGCGTTGCGCCAGTACGCCGAGCACGATCGGCAGCAGCACCACTTGCAGGATCGACCAGAACAACTCCATGAACGACACCGGCAGCCAGGCCGACGCCAGCAGCCAGATCAATGCTGGCGTCAGCAGTGGGGCGAGGAGGGTGGTGACGGCGGCGATGGCCACCGACAACGCCAGGTCGCCACGGGCCAGCCAGGTCATTACGTTGGACGATGTGCCGCTTGGGCAGCAACCGACGAGGATTACGCCGACGGCAATTTCCGGTGGCAGGTGGAAGGCCCGGCACAGCAGCCATGCCACACCCGGCATGATCACAAAGTGCGCGACCACGCCCAGGGCGACGCGCCAGGGATGGCGGGCGACCTCGGCGAAGTCATCGAGTTTGAGGGTCAGCCCCATGCCGAACATCACCAGGCCCAGCAGAGGGACGATGGCGCTTTTCAGGCCGATGAACCAACCAGGTTCGAGGAAAGCGACGACGGCGAAAATCAACACCCAATAGGCGAAGGTATTGCCGACGAAGCGGCTCAAGGCGGCGAGAGCGCGCATGGGATGTCCTTTTTTGTTGGATTCGATCAAATGTGGGAGGGGGCTTGCCCCGATTGCAGTCTGTCAGTCATAGGTGTTTTAACTGACAGAATGCTATCGGGGGCAAGCCCCCTCCCACATTTTGAATTTCACACGGTTTAGATACCCTGCGGGGTCTCTTCACCACCCAGTGCTTCAACCAGCGCCGGCAGGAAGTCGCCGAACGTCAGCATCATCAGGGTAAAGCTTGCGTCCAGCTGGCCCAGTGCTTCTTCACCGCCGTCCTGTTCCGCCTGGTCTTGCAGCAGGTCTTCGAACTTCAGGCGCTTGACAGTCATCTTGTCGTCGAGCATGAAGGACAGCTTGTCCTGCCAGGCCAGGGACAGTTGGGTCACGACTTTGCCGGTGGTCAGGTGCAGCTGGATCTCTTCGCCGGTCAGGTCCTGGCGCTTGCAGCGCACGATGCCGCCGTCTTCGTGGGTGTCGCGCAGTTCGCACTCGTCGAGGACGAAGAAGTCATCGGCCGGCTTCTGAGTGGTGACCCAGTCGGTCATGATCGCAGTCGGTGCCGTTTTCACGGTCAACGGGCGAACCGGCAGGGTGCCGATCACTTCACGCAGGGTCGACAGCAGGTCTTCGGCGCGTTTCGGGCTGGCGGAGTTGACCAGGATCAGGCCCTGCTTTGGCGCGATGGCGGCGAAGGTCGACGAACGACGGATGAAGGCGCGGGGCAGGAAGGCCTGGATGATTTCATCCTTGATCTGGTCGCGTTCCTTCTTGTAGACCTTGCGCATTTGCTCGGCCTCGATCTCTTCGACTTTCTCTTTAAGTGCGTCACGCACCACGCTGCCCGGCAGGATACGTTCTTCCTTGCGCGCGGCGATCAGCAGGAAGTCGCCGCTGACGTGAACCAGGGGAGCGTCTTCACCTTTACCAAACGGCGCGACGAAACCGTAAGTGGTCAACTCCTGGCTGGCACAAGGGCGCGCCAGCTTGGTGGCCATGGCCGCTTCCAACGCCTCGGCATCAACAGGCAGATCTTGGGTCAGGCGATAGATAAGCAGGTTCTTGAACCACATGGGGTGAGTCTCTCCTTTATACAAAGGGTGGCATTATTCTCTTGATAACGTCCCAGGCCAACCCTGCCTAAGCCATTGGAAGCTATCAAAAAAAAGATTTAAGAAAGTGCTTGCCAGACTTAAGGTCGCTCCGTAGAATGCGCGCCACACCGAAACGAAGGGTGATTAGCTCAGCTGGGAGAGCGTCTGCCTTACAAGCAGAATGTCGGCGGTTCGATCCCGTCATCACCCACCATTCGCTTCATGTGTTACGCGCAGCGGTAGTTCAGTCGGTTAGAATACCGGCCTGTCACGCCGGGGGTCGCGGGTTCGAGTCCCGTCCGCTGCGCCATATTTGCTTCCACTAAGGCCCACTGAACGCCTGGAAGCTGCGGAAATAGCGGCCTTGAGCCGCTTTTTTCGTTTTCTGAATTCTACTGGAATCCATCTCCAGCCACGGTTTTTAAGTACACATTTAAGTACACCGCTCGCACAGCATTTTACGATTCCTTGCGCATCAATTTTTGTCTTGGTCCGTCTACCGCTGGGTTGTATTCCCCTCCTTGATGCAAAAGGAGGTGTCTGATGGCTCTGACAGATACAGCGATCAAGCAAGCCAAGCCCGCCAGCAAGCCTTACACGTTAACTGATGGGGATGGCTTATCTCTGCAAGTGCCCACGACGGGTTCGAAGCGCTGGCATTTCCGCTTCTATTGGCATGACAAGCAATTGCGTATTTCCCTTGGCATCTATCCCGACGTCAGTCTCAAGGAGGCTCGCCAGCGGAGAGAGGCTGCACGCGCGCTGGTGGCCAACAATATCGATCCCCGCTCACATCGTCGCGCCGAGCGCCAAAAAGCCTCTCACGCCGCCAACAACACGTTTGAAGCGGTTGCTGGTCGCTGGCATGAGTTCCGAAGTAAAAAGCTGACGAAAAGTAAGAAGGGCAGTGCAGGGCAAGCGAGCAAATACCTGAAGAAGGACATGCTGCCGTGTTTGGGCGATCTTCCGATCTCAGATATTTCTCGTGGTGACGTGCTGGAGCTCATTAGGCGAATTGAGCGCAGAGGGGCGCTGGTCTCTGCTCGAAAGGTGCGCACCTGGCTCAACCAGATCTTCCGTTTTGCCATAGCGGAAGGGCTCGTTGATGTGAACCCAGCAGCAGATCTTGATATCGTTGCCGAGACGCCGCGGCCAGTTCGCCATAATCCTTTCCTCCAGGTAAATGAACTTCCAGGACTGCTCAGGACCGTAACCAACTATGGGTGTGCAGAAGCGACACGGCTTGGTATCCGTCTATTGCTGTTGACAGGGGTGCGTACAGGAGAGCTACGGGCGGCGACGCCAGACCAATTCGACCTCGACAAGGGGATCTGGCTGGTGCCGCCGGAGGGTGTCAAGCAACTCCGGAGTCGTGTTCGAACCCAGGGGAATGAGATCCCACCTTATGTAATTCCACTGTCTACCCAAGCAATTGCAATTGTGCAGCGGCTAATGCAGTTAAGGGCGCGCGGTGCGCGGTACCTGCTGGTTCACCGATACGAACCGCAGGAAATGATCAGTGAAAATACCCTTAACACCGCGATCAGCCGGATGGGTTACAAAGGAAGGCTCACCGGGCATGGCATCAGGGCCACCATCTCAACGGCGCTCAACGAGGTTGGCTTTGTGGAAGAGTGGATTGAGGCGCAGCTTTCCCATGCTGATGCCAATCAAATTCGGGCTGCGTACAATCATGCGGAATACGTCGAGCCGAGACGTAAGATGATGCAGTATTGGGCGGATTTATTAGATGCCCTAGAGATCGGCTTTGCTCCACCTAGGCCAGAAGCATACATGGCGCAGCGCGGCCGACGTTCAATGGATTTTTGAGCGTGGTAGGAATCTGCTGCTTGTATTGTCGTGCAGTACCTGAACCAGCTCTCCTTCGGCTGCGTTTCGGTATTTTTTGGATTTAATCAGAACCGTGAGTTTGGCGTCTGCAAACGCCTGGAATTTCACTAGGACGTCGATCTAGTAGTTTGAGTCCTAGACCTCTACCTTCACGTGTTGCATCACCTCGTGCGAGGTTAGTTCACCACCCTGCTTGAGGATCCCTGACCAACCGCTCGAATTCGGTTGTTGTGATTTCGAGATTGGGATTCGCCATTGGTGGGGACATTTGTCGTCCTTAGCTATAGAAATTGCCAGCCCAGCCGCGAGCAGGTTATACGCGTGATGATTGCAGTCCTAACTCCATCGAGAGTCTCTCCCTATTTGAAGAAGAAGCTTGCCTGCTTTTTGAATTCAATATAATCCTTGGTATCAATCTGTCCTGGCTTGCGCCTGACACCGCCTGTTGAAGTTTTTACCGAAAGATCGCGACTTCCGATTATCGCGGCGTTGATGTCATCGCTATGTGCAGGGGTGTTGTTGTAAATTCGCTCGTAGAAATCCTTCACCAATAGCGGTTGCCCACCATCTTGTAAGAAACGCGGGATATCTTCCAGTAGCTGATCCTTTGCCTGATCTCGTGCAGAAGTATTAAAAAGGTATAGAGTTTTTTCTTCGTTCGGATCATGGGCAAGCATATTCAAGCCAGATCGTCCGTAGTGCGCTTGCATCTCGCTATTTTGATGAAGAATGTCGTTGTAGACCTGTCTGGCTCTATGAGAGTTTGCTAGATGTATAAGCCAGTATCGCCAACCTTCAGGGTTGTTGATAGAAAAAGGGCTGACAAATTTCGCACATTTTTTGAAGCTATCAAATACGATACGTTCAGCTACACCCAGCCATGCACGTTTGGAAGTCTGCTCAACGAGAGCTTCAAAGTCATGATCAGTCAGCTGTAGGTAAGAGAGCTGTGCTCCAAGTGCATTTGGGTCGTTTTGTTTTAAAAAAGCTAGTAGGGCAGTAATGAAAAACGTGTAGAAAACTTCAACAGAGTCATTAAGGCTCATCATGTCGGTGAGCGTCTCAGTCCGTACATGACTATGACCACATTGATCAAGGTTGAAAATAATATTCTTATGTCGCTCTGAACGAATCAAAGCTTTGATTGCGGGATATACGGTCTCAAAATAGTCACTGAAATAGTGCGGTATGATTTTCAGATGACTGTTCGATAAGGTGCTTTGAATCAAGGTTGGGGCTAGATTGCCCTTGAGAATCTCAATCACATTGCGGTCGGCGTCATTCAGAATGAGGCTGCATTCGATATCAACCAGAGGCAAATTGCTTGAGGCGCGATATATATTGATGGCATTGATGGCCCGGCTCAATTCTTCAACAAAAATCACAGGTGAGCCGGCTGCGCCACAGTGATACCTACCAGCACCGCTAAACCCGTCGACTACTGCAAGACGGAATTTTCTTACCTGAGGGTGCTTGCAGCGCGTGATGACGTATTCGTAGAAATACTCACGAAGAATTTGATGCTTTTTCCTTGAATGCTCAGCAAGGGTCGCGCCTTCCTCCCAAGCGTATTTCTTCTCAGCCATGGATCTTCCTTATCAGGCTACGGTCAATCTACTAGGACATGCCTACCAGCTTTATAGGCATTTCATCCCAGGTCTTGCCACGATATTCTCTACCGTTGGCTTTTTTAGAGCGGCGAACATTGTCTTCGCCCCATGTTCCCCACTGCTTGAAGAAAAATGCTGTACCACTTTCAAGACATTGTGTGTAGATCTCATCGATCCAGGCCTCCTTCACAGGGCGCGCTTTAGTACCGCTTTCCCCGCCCACGATTGCCCAGTCGATTTGTGACAGATCAATGCTGCCCACTGGCCCTATTAGCGGTTCGAAGGATATGAACCTGATCTGAGCGGGAGTCTCTTTGAGAAACTGGACACGATCAGCGGCATCATGATCCTCAACCGAGGTGCCTAACCAGACGTTTGGCAAAACCTCAGTGATAACCTCGTTTAGGATCTGCTTCATCCGTTCAGGACGCTTGGTTAGGATTTGATAATTATGACGAGGGGTCTCTCGCATAACTTTCCAGACCGCGATGATGAACTCATCACTGACCTTCTCATGGAACAGGTCGCTCATGGAGTTCACGAACACCTTTCTGGGCTTCTTCCACCGATAGGGGATGGCCAGAGAGTCGTGATCTTCAATAATTGAACCGTTCCAGACGATGCGCTTATTCTTTTTGCGGGTCAGTCCAACGTACTTGGGAGTGCCCATGGCCTCGAGGCGGCGCGCCATCTCCATGGCATAGCAATTTTTGCACCCAGCGCTAATGATGGAGCAACCAGCTACTGGGTTCCAAGTAGAGTCCGTCCACTCGATCTGTGTCTCTGCCATATCCCTTCCTAGCTCCTCGTCTGCGTTCCTAGCTGGCGCATTTATGTCCGAGCGAGCCGAATCCGGGGTTCATCATAATGAATTCGTTGCCGTAAGGGCAGCTACATGGAGCAGCACCGGCTCATATGGTTTTTGCACTGGATGTCTATCCAGTTTAGCGTCTTCTGGGAGTTAGGCTGAGTCTGACGGAGCTATCGACTTAATAAGGGCAGCCGCAATGAGATGACAGGCGAAAATTGATCGGGCGAAGCCTTGTGGCAAAGGTCTTCACCAGTGGTGATTGAGCGTCCTGTCGCACATACGCCTTGCAGACAGGTCTGGGCAATATGCTTTCTGCTGTCCCGCCATCAGGAAAGGACGCCAAACGTCCTACAATGTTGCTCTTCCGTGTTGGGAGACTTCTACAGTTTCACACTGATTCTTAGCTTATTAGACACGGTTTCGTCAGTCTTCACACTGTGCAAAGGCTTAGCCAATTGCTCTACAGATTCAGCGTGTGCATCCCCTTCGCATAATGCGGCCCTACGCAAAGTGCAGTTTTGTCTAGCTCCGGGTCAACCATGGAGGTCGTCATGATGACCTGAAAAGGCGTGGAATTATGATGCGATAGGGACTCTACCAAGACTCGCTGAAAATTTTGACTACGGTCGGAGTTCATTCCCTTGTCTTCAGTGTTGTCCAGCAACAAAAGCCTAGGGTAACGCATCGTCTGATCTTCCAACGACTCCAGTAGGATCGCAAGATGAAAGCTATTCTTAAGAATCGTTTCCGAACTTGCGGAGAATTTTGAACGACCATCAACAAGCATAAAATCTTTGCCGAAATCGAACATCACCACTTCGGCGTTATTGAAGGCCGGCTCGAAACCACCATCTTGCTTCAGCAATTCGACTGTCTTTTCAGAAATGCGGCTTTCAACAGTTTCTCTGCGCGTGCTAGTTTGACCCCTCTTGATCTTGATGTCTTCTGCCAGATTTAGAATGGACTCATTAAGAACCCGTTTCTTCTCGATGAGACCCTCTATCGCAGCAACCAGCTTGGCTTTGGTGTCGTAATTTTTAATCCGCTCCTCTACGCTTCCGATTTTTGTAGAGACCTCGTTAAGTTGCAGAGTCCGGTTGGAGCTTATACGTAAAGTTGTGACATGTTTGGCCCTTAACGCTTGAAGTGCAAGCTGGTTAGACCCCAGATAATGGGAATGCTCACTAAACTTCGTCCTCATTTCAAGTAATACTTGAGTGCTTTCCTTTTTTTGAAAAATCAGCTCATTCAAGGCTGCTAAATAAGAAGCCTCTCTAGAGTTGGTATCAATCTTGGTTTTGCACAGGTGGCACTGATCTCTCTCGTGATTGGTAATGGCGGAAAGACAGCTTGGGCAAAATTTAAATCTTACTTCGCCAAAAAAGTCATAGGCAGTCTTCGACTCTTTAAGGGATTTGATTCTTGAGTCTATTGCCGAAATGAAAAGTTCGGATTCTACTATTTCATTCACCATCTCCGCCTGCTTAGCAGTTCGAATGTCGATCTCCTTAGAAAGCTCACCAATGGCTTTGGCTGCCTTCTCCGCCTCTACATTAAGCGCCGCGTCAGAGGTTTCTTCAGGCTGGACAATCAGGCGCTCGCGTTCCGCTAGAAGCTCCTGTAGTTCGATATTGGAATTTTTGATGGCGGTATTGAGTGAGGTCTCACGCAACGTGCCTTCGGATGGCGACACGTATCTGTAGATTGAGTCTAATTGCCCATCAATTTTGGCGAATTCTGATTCGGCTTTTGCGAGCTTTTGCTTCAGCGAGTAAATCCCGAGATCATCAAGGCCGAGTAGGAAATCACCTATCGCCTGCCGCATGCTAGGCTTGTCGAAGGTTGTGTGCTCAGCCCTCAAGATCTTGTTTACTGCGGTGCCTTGGTCGACATAAATCAGTCGCAAGACCTGATGAATAGTCAAGTTGGCAAAGTCATCAGTTTGGTCGTGAGGCCAATCTAGTAGCTCAAAGATTTGTTGAGAAAAGCTCAATTTTTCGTCGGTTCGAATCAAGCCATATTTTTGCCACACGGCTGACGTGCCTGCTTCGCGGAGTTCATTGTATGACCCTCCGAAAAAGCTCATGGGTGGCTTCTTTCCAGGCTCTACCGTCCTGTGTATGGTCATCACGTGACCGTTAATCTCAATTTCAGCAAAAACTCCATCACAGGTTTGTGCTTCTTCATTCCACCGATCTTCGGCTATATCCCCACCTAGGCAGCTAAATAGAAAGTCCATGATTGTTGACTTTCCCACACTGTTAGCACCTCGGATTATATTGACGCCCTTGTGGAATACTGCGTCATACACCGCCTTCCCCGACCTGGTAATTATGAATCGGTTCACAAATAATGTTGAAGGCTTAGATGTCATAAATAAATTCTATTAGGCCGGAGCGAGATTTGAGTCCGTTTGATCCGTAAAAAGGTGCTTCTGGCAGACCTTTTGTAATGACTATGAATGCGTCGCTCCTCAAAAACTCATCGGTTTCAAGGAGTGCAATATACCCGGGCGGCAAAGCGTCTGGCTCTAACTGCATGATGCCTTTATCGAATTCGGATTTCGATAAACAACCTTTCGCAATAAGCTCGAGTGTTGCTGCCTTTTGGAAACTTTGGAGGTCAAAGAATGTGCGAGCGGGATTTGTCAAATCTTCAAACTGATCATGAATGTTAGCGGTTTTTGATTTGTACTTGCCGATTTCCCTGGGCCACGGTTTTATCGCCTTCAGCTGACTAGGGAACAAATAATAAAAATCAAGCATGCGAAACAGGGGCCAACTAATTGGCGTGCTACCAGTCGCATTGAGAATTGATATTATTCTGTAAAGGCAGTGGTTTGCATCGAAGGCTGGGTGATACATCAGCATTTTGGCTTCTCCCAGATCAAGTGGCACTTACCAGTGAGAAAATATAACATCCCTGAAATCATGTACTGATCTATTGTGAAGTCTTCCGCCATAATCTCCCGGTAAATGGTATCGACAATTCCGTTGAGGATTACCCCGTCGATAACATCATTCGGGACATTTTGTTTTATTAGCGGTCGAATGGATTCTTCGAAGCCAAAACTAATTTTTTGGAGAATGTAGAGAAAGATAGCCTGTCGTCTTCGATTGAGCTGGGACTTCATTAATCTCTTCGCAAAGGTATCTTTGCGCTCGATTGCTACCTCTACCAAATCCTCACGCCCCCCGTTTTTGAGTTTTTGCTCCAGCCCGATCATCGGAGACTGAGTTTTCTGGTTGGTAAAAAAATCCAGACGTTCGATGAAGTACATGAAATCTTCATCGTGCTCACTCAACTCTTGGATTCTTGCAAGTGCGCGAGTAATTGCAGTCGGATCTGCAGGGGGTAGGTTGATGACGTAGTTGGTGTCATCACCCACACGTACGCCGCCCTGGATGCTTGAGCCCCAAATGCTTGCTTTATTCATTTGGACGAGTTGTTTGTGTCGTTGCCCGCCCGCACTGAACCATGAACTGTGGAACCCTTGATGTTCACGGTATTGCTTCCAGAGCGTCCTTTTGTACCGGCATTAATCAATGCTACGCATAATGCGACGGTCACAACCACCAGGAGGCACATCAGAGCGAACAGTTCGGTATGTGTCAGATTCTTGAGGTAAGGCGAGGAGATGATTTGCGGATAAACCGTGTACCCCACCAGGCCAGCTAGCGCCGCACTGCCGCAATACTTGACAGCGCTTTTCCAAAATTCGTCCATGATGAACCCAAGCTTGTGGTCAAAACGCTATCATGGTGTATTCGAGGGCCATCGTAAAGGCACGGAATCGCGAACTCACGCAATCAGGTGCGATCCGAATGCGATAGCTTTTTTGGACATGTAGCCGCTTCCATACCTAGGCAGGTGTCCGTTTAGATCGACGCATCTGAGGCTTCCTCTCAAGCCTTACGTCGGACGCCCTCATGCTATGTATTAAGCTTCTGCCATTTTAAGAAAAGGATTATCTGACGGTACCGATTCTAAAAGTGACTTCGGCTCCGCAAGCAGATATCCCTTCAAGGTCGTTTTCTTCCTGGGACCTTGTACCTGGCATGTCCAGATGTTCAGACCGTTGTCTCGCTTCCTGTGGACCTTCAGTTTCTCGAACTGCTTCTGTACCCAACGCCATTCTTCAATCTCCTGATCTGAACCCTGCGAAACGCCAGGAAACTCCTGGACATAACGTTGGAAGAGACCAGGCGTGACCAGAAATATGCTGCCACTCACCGTGTGGATTTTGGCCTTGCTGTCGTTGATGACTAGCTTGTGGCTTAGGAGGCCTTCCTTGACCCAATTCAGGAATACGTAGCCAGGGTTATCCGAAGGGAGGGTTGAAGTTTCAAGAGCGTTTTTTGACGGTGCATCACTGGCCTCAGGCTTTTCCAACTCGAACATGTCCAGCAACGTTCCGAGGTAATCGGCATCCTCTAGCGCAAGGGGATCGAGTTGCGATGTGCTTTGAGTTGATCTTGTACTGACTGCCTTGGGACCTGGTGCCTTTGCTGGAGTTTCAGCCGGGGTGTCATTGGCTGCAATGCTCACCGTTCCGCTGAAAGTTTCGGGCCGGTCTTCACTACCCCAGATCAACGCCGGCTGAAGGCGCAAAAAGGTGAAGCTCTGCTGCCAGTCTCCCTGTGTCACTTGCGCAGTCCAGATCGCTTTACCTTCTGGAGTCGACTCGACCAGCCCATGCGATTGCAGTTCGTCGAACACAGCAATATTCGAGGAGGGAATGCCCTCAATCGATTGCGATAGCAGATAGGCTCGCAACTTGTCGGTGACGGTCTTGCTGACCAGCCAGAGTGCGTCTTGAGTCAACCAACCCGCGGCACCCGGCTGGTTGAGTTTCAGCTCGTGCTGAACCAGATGACGCAGTCCGCTGATCAAGTGATGTTGCAACGAATGAATCGGCGCTTGCAGCGCCTTGATTGGGTTACCGCCAATGTTCTGCGCAGTGGAAACACGGTCGGCTTGAATAACCAGCTCACCCAGCACGCCGGCACGTTCGTACTGGCCCGCCAGCACATACAGCAGGCTCGCCCACGGCGACGGAAAACCACTGAGCCAGTCCAGGATAGGACGATCGAGAATTTGGGTGTAGAGCAAGCCTGCGGCGGCACCGTGTAGGTGGTAGTCGCGGCCTTTGAGGTAGCGAAAACGGTAGGGCTGATCCAGGGCACCCTGCCAAGGATGCCATACACGGCCATCCTGGCGTTCGACCAGCAGGTCTACGGCGATCTTGCCGATGTCATGCAGTAGGGCACCATAAGCAATACCCGCCGACCAGGCATCGGCCTGGGCGGTTTGGTCTTCGGGCGCAGCGCCGGTGGGAAGCAGATAGGATTGGCGCAGTTTCAAACTACAGGCGACCAGTTCCAGTCCATGGTCGAGCATACCGCCGAGATACGCATGGTGGTGGGTCTCGCTGGCCGGGAGTTGCTGGACCTGTTCGGCGTAGCGATGGATCGGATCTAAATAGAGCTGGATGAACTGTGCGTGGGAGAGGGCGGTGTACTGCCAGATGCGATCGAGCAACTGGCGGCGGTGCTCCGCAGCTAACAAGCTGTGAGCCGACTCGATGGGCAGGTAACCTTCGGCGACGTTGACGGTCAGTGGCGGAGAGGGCTTCTGCCTTTTGCGGCGAAACAGGCTGAGCATCGTGACCTCCGGGAAGTGGCTGGGTCAGTGGCCTTTTAGCCTTTTCGGATAGGGCTTTTACCCTTGCCCCCCATTCCTTTCCAACCCTTACCGTCCTTTTGGCGCGTGTCCCTTTGCGCGGCAATCGGAATATCGATACTGCTATGCATCGTTTTGTTGGGGCTAGTACGGCAAAGAAAAGAGTCGGTACACTGCGGTGCATATTTTTTGGGTCTTGCCATGAACCTCACTGACGCTACGCTCGTGCTGCTGCTCGCGGCACGTATCCATGGGACCGACAAAGCCGTCCGGGCCTCGGCGAAGAGCGTGGTCAAGAAGTTGCCGCGCAGTAAGCGTGATCTAATCTACAAGGTAATCGATAGCCGAAGCCCGCTCGAGCTGGTGGATTATCTGGCGCAGAACCTGGATGCGGAATGACAGGCTGCGAGTGTGTGCAAATCCCTTACTCCTTGCATCAGAGCCCCCGCAGCATGGGGTTTCTGGGCGCAGAAAAAAGGGCCCAACTCGTGTTGGGCCCTTTGATGCGATTGCAGCGGTGAGATAATGATCACACTACATCGTTCATGCATCGTGAGTCATCCATTATCATCTGCTTCCGTTGCTGCTCCAGGTTGAGTACAAACTCCGAGGCGCTTCGGGCCTGACCACTGGCGCGAAAGATCGCCCGTTTGTCAGCCTTGAGCATGCCGAGCCAGGAGTCGATGTAGCCCTCGTGCCGCAACTCCCCCTTTATACCGGCGTAGGCACATAAAAAAGCAGCGCCCATCTCGGCGATCAACTCCTCAAACGCGTAGCTTGGCGAGCCGAACGGACAGGCTGACGTCACGCCGTCGCGCTGCAACCGAGCGTGATGCCCGGTCCAGTGCGTCAGCTCATGAAGTGCAGTGGCGTAGTACCCGCCTTCATCGTGAAATTGTGTTTTTTTCGGCAGTTGGATGAGATCCCTGATCGGGTGGTAAAAGGCCTCGTCGGCGGGCCGATGAACGATGCATGCACCTGAACTTAACAGCAGATCTTCCGCGGCTCTGTTGGGCTGGAAGGGATCAATCTGTTCCGTCTCGAGCAAGGTGTCATTGAGCGTTTCGAGCCCCTCCGTTTGCTCGATGTTGAACAGAAAATGCGTCCTGAGAATGCCGAAGTGAGCGATCTTCGGTTGACCGTTTTCATCGAGTACGGGTTGGCCTGACTCGGTCTGTTCCTCGCGCTCCATCGGCTTGTAAAGCACCGCTAGAGTGCTGTGCTCACCCTTACGAATGTGCCCGCCAGCTTTTTTGGCTTGATTGAAAGTCAGCCAACGATCTTGAGCGAACCCCTGCGACCTGGCCTCGGCCCAGAGCAGCGGTAAATTGATGCCCGAATACGGACGTCGCGTGATGGCGTTGACGGGGTAGGGTTGATGACCGATGTGAGCGGAGCCACTTGAGGACCAGGGTTTGATCCAGGGTGCAACGCCTTGGTCTAACGCAGTAACGATCTTGTCAGTTACGTCTTGGTAGATATCGCGCATGGCAATTTCCTCGAGAGAAAAACGGAGGAACGCCGTGCCCATCGGGGAGGGTTCCCCGTTTGGGTGATGTGCTGGACAGGTGCAGGTCTTGCATGCCGTTCGAATGTGGAGTTGAACGCCGCCCATTGCGCTTAGCGCTGGTGTTCTCCTTCAAGCGCTATCAGCAAGGCGCTAGGCTGATCCGGCTCTTGGAGTAGGCTCAGACTCAATTGCAGCAACGGGTCGTGGCCTAAGTGATCGGCTGGTTCAATATGCATTACCTCGAACAGCACATAAGGCTTGTGCGGAAAGGCCAGGTGGGCTTCGAAGGCTGCGCGCAATACGTGGCTCAACCGATCGACCTGCAGCTTCTCAGCGTGATCGGATTGATCGAGCAGTACTGCGCGTTGCCACGCGCCAGGAGTGAACACGATGGGCAACCGAAGGGTGTTCAGTGTTTCCGGTGTAAGTGAGTCGGGCATGGTATGTCTCCGTTGAAAACGCGAAGAAACCTGTCCCGTGCGGAGAAAGATTTCCCCGCAGTGGGTTGAAGAGAATCAAGAGGGCTTACCTCACGAGCAGAGCTCGAAATGCGCTCATAAGAGCAGTAGGCGTTCATCACCGTAGAAACGGTCACCGTGCGAGCTACCGAACGCTAATCGCACTTGGGGGGAACCATCATCGAAGTGACGTAGCCTTGAAGGTTCTGGCTACCTGGGAAAGTGCTGTCGATAACAGCGATCCGTACCTTGTATTTAGCCGGACGATTTATCTGGGTCAATCGCTGTAGAGACGATGTTTCGCGGAGCTTGTCTTCTGGCTTCCAATGAGGATTTTTCGACCGGGGAAACTGATAAACGGTCAGGCATGGGCCGTTTTCGGTAGTAGCCTATTCCTCTAGGCTCAACCATGAAAACGTTCAGAAGAGGACGAGACCATGCCGACTCAACAGCCTGTTCAGAATTCACGTGCCCACCGCTGGGCGTATGCCTGTGGTCTTTCGGTGAAGCGTGGTTACCGCAGGTTGAAAACTTTTGAATCCCACGTGGTTGAGCGTGCGGAGACCGCAGGTGTGCCCGCAGGTAAATTTCTTGTTCGCGGGAGTTCTCTGATTGCCAAACTGGCATTGATCGGAGGATTGCTCTTTGTCAGTGTTTGGCTGGTTACCTTCATTGTGATGATGCTGGCTGTCATCACTTTGCTATGGCTCAGGGCTTTTATTGGTGTCGATCGCGAAGATAAAAATCCAGGGCCAGACTACCTAGGAGCTGATCTCTACATCGGCGACTTCGACGACAATGGACATTATATAGGCGACAGCAAGTCATCTAATTGAGCGCTTAGCAGCACCCAATATTTGATCCGTACCTTTGCTCGCTGAATCACTTGCAGCTTTGCTACCGTTCGCCAACATGCCTTGAATCCCGTTGCCGACTGAATATCCGGCCCAACTCATTGCCCCGAGAAACAGCATCGGTAGCACGATGAACATCGCCCCCATTACATACTCGATCACCTGCGCCGTAACTGTTCCATCCATGAAGCCGGATGTGGGCAGCGACAACAGCACCTGATTGGACGCTGACACCTGGTTGTACAAGGTGTCGAGCATGCTGGAGTCGACCCAGCGGGCCAACTCCCACCAAAAACTCAGCATGTGCAGCGTGAACAGTGCGAACGTCACCGTCATGACGGTCTTCAGCTGGTAGGTACTGACCAGCAGGATCAGCGGCAAGCTGATGATGACGCCCATGATCAGGAACGCCTGCACCATCGGCAAGGCTGCACGTAGTGCATTCATTGCCGGGAAGTTGCTGAAGGAACCGAGGGCCAACCCGGTATTGGTGGCCAGGTTATTGAGTCCCTGATTGATCGAACCGCCACGAGCGCTGGAGCCGTAGTCTTGGTACACCTGTCCGGGCGACATGGTCATTGATTGCTGGCGCGGGCTGACCAGCTCGCGAAGGGTGGCATCTTCGATCTCGTTTCTTGAACGCCCAGTCAACCAACCTTTCAGCTGAGTCAGCAACGAAGGATCGACCTGCTCGATCAAGCGCTCGCGTAGCCCGACACCACTGTCGCTCCACCACTGCTTGCAGGCGGGGTAGCCCGCGCCATTCTCCAGCCGCGGCAAGGAAACATCGCGGTTGTCGTCATACGGCCAGCTGACTCTCGGTGTACGTGAGCGATCCTTATCGTAGTAGCCGGGTGTGTCGAGAAAATAGCTTGAACCGATCCACGCTGCGTCGTGACTTTGTGCTTTGTCCAACTGAGGACGGTTGGTGAACAGCCGAGAACGGGAATAGCCGTAGCAGTCGCGAGTGAAGTCGGCG
Organism: Pseudomonas sp. NFR09; assembly: GCF_900111535.1. NCBI lineage: Bacteria > Pseudomonadati > Pseudomonadota > Gammaproteobacteria > Pseudomonadales > Pseudomonadaceae > Pseudomonas > Pseudomonas sp. NFR09. The sequence continues at coordinate 176,680 of NZ_FOIH01000006.1, read as the reverse complement.
ACTTCCTGCAGCAGGACCTGATTATCGATGCGCGAGCTGTCGATCTCCATTCGCATTTGTCGGATATCCGGTGCGCAAGGGATGGAGGCTGTGGCTGCCGCAGTTACGCCTTTGCTCAAAGCATGCACCAGAAACCACCAGATCGGCACATTGGCAGAGCGTTCGCCAATGGTATTGAAGGTCGTCCCCCAGGCGGTTTCTGCTGGTTTGGCCACACTCACGCCGCAGCGCTGGCTCGCCACATCATCGAACGTCATTGACGAGAGGCTCAACGGAAAGACCGGCGCGCAGCCGAACAACACGACGATGTAGGCCAGCCATAACCGATTTTCGATCCGCGGCACCGAGAGCAGTCCCTTGTTGCCCTCATCCGCACCTTGCTGACGGGCAGACAACCATTCCTGCAAGATGATTGCACCAAAGGGCGCGGCGTATAGCCCGGTGTCGGAAAGAACACTCCAAAGGCCGTTGTTGATGATCCAGGCGAGCAGAGAGAGGTAAAACTCCAGGTAGCTGTTTGTGCTCATGAGCATGGTGGTGACCTCACAGGCGGGTGAGTTCGACGCAGGTAAAGAGCACGAGCCCTAATGTCCCTATGCGTTTCACGCGCAGTCGATCCTGTGGTCGATGTCGGTAGCGCCGAAGCAGGTCCCACCAGAGCGCAAATAGGGCGGCGTAGAGCAGGGCGCGCCACCACTGCAGGTAAGGTCGTGCGGATTCGAATGCCTGCTGCCAGACTTCTAAACTACCCAGCGCAGCGCGGCCGACCCAGGCGACCAGTGCGGCGGTCAGGATCATCACTGCGGCAATCCCCAGACTCGAAAGCAAAGTGAATAGCGGTGAGCGTTTCATGGTTCACTTGCGCCTGGCGTCAGCATCATTGAGGCGACCCGGCTCAGGGTCACCTTGCTCGACGGTGCGCGAAGCATCGGCGCCACCGGCATGCCGGTCGAGCACCAAGCTGGCGGTATTGGTCGTCAGCATTTGCCTGACCTGCAGCTCGGTCTGCAGCAGGCGAATTTCGCGCTCTAAGGCGTCGATGTTTTTCGTTAAGGCGATCTGGGCCGGCTCGGCAGAGGCGATGTTCGGTTCGTGACTGCCTGCCAGCAGCGTGCGCAGTAGCAGCAGTGCCTTGTCGAGTACGCTGGATAGGGCCGTCTCACTGGCCAAACGCCGTGCCAGCAGATCCTGGTCGGGATCGTCACGCAGTGCTTCGACCACGCCACGGGTTACCGGCAGCATCGGGCTGGAGGCTTTAGCCAGATTGTCAGGAGTAGACGGCAGCGAGCCGGACAGTAACCCTTGCAGTGCTTTGAGGTGTTCGCTGTAGGCCTCCTGAATCAGCGGCGTCAATCCGCTGCCAGCGGTCGCACGCAGTGTTTCGCAGCTGTCGCAGGTCGAGACTTCGCTCTCGCCCAACACGCGAACGGCCCATTCGGATTCCTCCCGCGGTGAGGCCCAGGTCTGACAAATGGCACCACCCAGGCAATCATTGTTACTGACTGAGGTACTGTCAGTAACCGTCCGGTTATGCAGCAGGTTATAGCCCGCGCGCACCACGTCGGCAGTCACCCGAATGGGCGTTTGCCCATCACCTCCGGCCTTTGAACCGCCGACCCAGGCTACTCCATTGTTGCCGTTATGGGCCTCGGTGTTTTTCACCGCGGCCACCGCATCACCGCCGGTTTGCTCCAGATTGCCTTGCATTTCTTGGTTCTTGGCCAGCGCACCCCAACCGGCTTGACCGACCTTGTCCGCCATCTTTTCGGCCATGGCCTGGCAGGTCAGTTTGGAGCGGTCGAAGTCGATGCGCCCCTGCATCACCCCGTTACTGAGCAACTCATAGAGACCTGGGTTGGCGCGCTGTATGATCAAGGCCGGCAGCGACATAACGGCTTGGGTCGCGTTCTGCACGATACTGCCCATGATCTGCTGGAAACCTTCGGTGACGCCGTTCAGCTGGTTTTGCAGGGTGTTGGTGAGGCTCATGTTTCCGCACATCATGTTCGCTCGCCAAGACCCTCCGACACCGAGACCACTGGGTCGATAGAGCGAGCTCGGTGATCCGACTGCCGAGCCGCCACCAATGGTGTACATCACGCGGTCATCGAGCACTTCGCCTTGAGTGCCCAGGCGGTAATCGTCTTCGGCGGAGTGGGCATGCGCGGCCATGGCAAGCAGTCCACAGAACAACAGACTCATCGCGCCCAACCATGGTCGTGCCAGAAGCCGACTCATGAAGCACCTCCTTCGAAGTCGATGCTGAACAGAAAGGTCTGTCCCTCACGTTTGCAGCAACTATAGGGACGCCAAAGCGACCAGGCGTAGCCGCCATCCGCGCTCTGGACTGGATTGCTGGGGAAGATGGCGCACATGGGTTGAATTTGGGGGGAGAGCAATTGCCATTTGTGGGTCGAAGCGTCGTTTTCGACGATCGGGCCAGGCGGCCAATAGCCGTCGTGTCTGGCTGGTATGAGTGGTAAGTACACGTGCGGCTGCCAGTTGCGGGTAACCACATCACCTGCCCGTTGCGCCATGACTGCGGCTGCCTTGAAATCATCGGGCTGTACCAGAAAACCTTGCCGGGGATAAATGTTGCCCCACATGTTTCCTAAGACTTGACTGCCGACTTCGCGGACCCCAGGCACAAGTGACTCGGGGTAGAGATTTTCCGGTATCCCATGGCGCCAGGCCAGTGAGTCCAAGGTACTCAAGTAGTAGGGCATAAAGGCAGTTGCGCCGCTGGCGCAGGCGTAGCCGGATTGCGAAGCCAGTTGCGTGGCTGCCCATCCGCCAGGATGGCCGATACCATCGACGTTCTTGAAGCGGGGCAGGTTGTCGCGGTGAGGGTTCGGGGTGATCAGGTTGCCGCCTCCTTCCGCGCCGCTGGTGGGAGAGGAAAGGGTAGCCATCTCTGTCCAGGGGTTATTGCCGGTGGTGGAGTAGCTCGAGACCACCAGCTCAGGAATGAAATGACGAACCTTGGTCGAGGTTTTGACTGTGCAGCCGAACGGCGTGCAGAGCAGCCAGAAACAAATGCCGACGACCCTGTATTCGAGGCAGTCTGGCGAAAGCACGGAGGACGTGATGCTTCCGGTGTCCAGAGCCACGCTTGGGCCGCATGCCAGCAGGATGCTCAGTGCCAAGGGTCTTAGCTTTGCAGGCGATATCGATGAGCAAATGGCAGTCATAATCCAGGCTCAATATGTATGGCCTGGGCAGATTCGGTGAGGGGCTGAAGACTGTCAGCGGAAATTATGAAGGCCAATCTATCGGCTTTGTGATACGTAAGACTATTATTTGACGTGAAGGGAGCTACGCAGTACCTCGGGTTCCACAAGTAACTGATCTGCGGTAATTTCGAAAACGCTCGCGAGCTTAAAAAGAACTAACAACGACGGATTGCCCGTGCATCGTTCAATTTGACTGACGTAGGTGCGATCGACCTCGGCCATGAGCGCGAGCTGCTCTTGGGAAAGGTTTTTCACGCGTCGCATCAAGCGGATGTTTTCCGCCAATTGCAGACGCAGCTGTTCGTAGTCGTGAGTCATGCGCGCAAATTGCGCCTTGAGGGACTCTCAATCCACGGGATATAGTCTGCATTAGCGCTGATCTATGCCATTTGAATGCTTATGGCTGTTACCTAGAGCCTAAATGTTTTAGAAGCTGGCCTTTGCGTCTGAAAATAAATCAGAAAATTAGGTGTGTATGGACGAAAACTACGTTTCAATTCCTGCGGCGGATGGTTGCCCAAGTCTTCTGACGCCGTGGGGTAGCGAATTTTCCTCAATGATTGAGCGTGGCGTGCAATGCGCGCAGGCCTGGCTTGATGCACCTGGCGAAATACCACTGTGGTGGGAGCTGGCGCAAACACGCAAGACTCTTCCTGTCGGTGACTGCCAGGATGCCTTCGAAGCCGGATTTTTGTTGAGGATTCAGCAGCGTCTCCGAGGTGTACGGAAATAAATGTTATTCGCTTTAGAGCGCTGAATAGGTTTACCTATACAGGGGCTATTCCTCGCGCTCTATCGATTCGCTCCGCTACTCGATATGCCGCTTCCAGCTCAGAGCAGCCAGTGTTTTGCATCAGTGTCCAGCGCTCGGCTTTCTCCTCTGGCTCAGTCATGGCCAGGGCGAGATAAAGACTAGGCGGCACGGCCCGAAACAATGTTTCGAGTTTCTTCGATAGCACCACTCCTTCGGTGTATTTTCCCGGCTCTTTGCTGGCGGAGAGCAGCAAGGCTTTCTGTGCCGGCGTGAGTTTCTTGAACCGTGCGATTTCTTCGATTTCCGCCGGCGGCATGTTTAAACAAATCCACCATTCGATCATGTTGAGCATGGTCTGCGCAGCCGTGGGAAAGTCCGCAAGGTTTTGCGTGGCGAGCCAGAACCAAGCGCCAAGCTTGCGCCACATCTTCGTCCCTTTGACCACGAAGGGCGCCAGCAACGGGTTCTTGGTGATGATATGCCCCTCGTCGGTGACCATGATGATCGGTCGGCCCAAGTACTGGTCGCGCTCTGCGAGGTTGTTTACGGTGTTCATCAGGCTGATGTAGCTGATGGACATCTGGGCCTCGTAGCCTTCGCGAGCGTAAGTGGCGAGATCGACGATGGTCACATCGCTTTCCGGCCACGGAGTGCCTTCACGGTCGAAGAGTTCACCCTCGAAGCCCTGGCAAAAGAGATCGATGGACTCGCCCATTTCCTGTGCACGTTCGCGACGCTTTTCCGGTAAGCGCGAGTCCGTGGCGACGTGCAGTAGAGCGTTGCGCACATCACGTGTCAGTACCTGACGGTTCGTTGCGACACAGATTTGCGCCGCATCGAGAATACACTCGCGAATCAAGCTACGATCAGCTCGAGTCAGTCGCGCCTCTTCCTTGGCCTCGCCGCCGGTGATCATCAGGCGCGCGGTGATTTCCAACTCGCCGAGAACATCGCGCTGGTCCTCGCGACCGGCTACTGCTTCATCATCCCACTCATCAATGGAAAGACTCGCCACCTGATCCGGTTGCTCGACCAGGCGCCAGGCGTCGCCGAATGGGGCGAGACTGACCGGGGCACCCGGTTTCAATTGGACCTTGTTGATCGACAATCCCTGTGTCGCGAAGTAGTCGCCCTGCAGGCCGAACGAGTTGCCAGCTTCTACGATAAATAGGCGAGGGCGGTATATAGCCATGATCTGCATCAACAAGGTGACTAGGGTCGCCGACTTGCCAGCGCCGGTGGGGCCGAATAACAGCAGATGGCCGTTCATAGCCCGGTCTAAACGCGACAACGGATCAAAGCTCAAAGGCGACCCGCCACGATTAAACAGCGTGATACCCGGGTGGCCGGTGCCAATACTGCGGCCCCAGGCTGGAACGAGGTTCGCCAGGTGTTGGGCGAACATCAGGCGTGTGTACCAATTACGTGTGTCGCGGGCTGTGTTGTAAACCATCGGTAACCAACGCAGGTAGCTGTTGCAGGCGGCGACTTCATCGCCCTCACGCACCGGTTGTAGCCCCGCGCCCAACAGCGCGTTCGTCAGGCCGACTGAGCGTTGGTGCAATTGCTGTTCATCGTGACCACGCACGTAAAATGCCAGGGTGCCGCGGTACAGCTTATGCTGTCGGCCAATGATCGCGCGAGCCTCTTCAACATCCTGGCGGGCCTGGGTCGAGGCAAGGTTCTCACCGATCGCTTTGCGGGCCAGACGGTTCAACTGATCCTCGAGTACATCCTGCGGTTTGACCACCAAGGTCAGACTCATCACCGTGCCTTCGGGTAATTGATCGAATAGCGCATTCACCGCGTCGCCCTTGCGGATTTCGCCAGTGAGTTGACCAATCATTGGCGCCCGGCGCAGTTTATCTACCACTATGACCCGGTGGGGCTGATCATCAAAAAACCAGAGCCCATGCCGCACGTCCGAACGCGGTTCGTTATAGAACAACCGTTCGGCAAAGTCGTGATCAAAGGGCAGTTCCAGCGACTCGCTCTCGCTGGATTCCGGATAGGCCACGCGGCGGTAGAAATCTTCGGGCGATTCACCTGTGAGCTTGGGGGCTGGATTGAACCAGGGCAACAACCAGGCATACAAACCTCGACCATCGACTCGCGTCGATTGCACCCCGCACGCCTGCAACGAAACAGCGATACGTTCGCAAGTTTGTTGCAGCGATTGCACTGGGTTGAGTCCCGCCTCCTCACCGTCATACTCAAGCCAGCGATAGATCACCAATCGCACCCTACGGTTGTTTCCTCGCCAGGGCAGGCGCATGACTGCCTTATCCTCGAACAGGCCGCTGGGCTTGGTGATGGCTTTCAGATGTCGGCGAATAAGTTCCAGGTACGCTTCGGTGAAAACCGTGCCCCGGGCGCTGCCCTGAATATAATCTGTGAGCCGGGTTAGGTAAGGAGTGAAGTCGTTGTCATCCTGGCAGAAAAACTGCGCCACCCATGGCGCTTGATCCAGCTCATCAAAGCTATCCTGCAGGGCATCTTCGAGGGCATCGCGGGCTGCCATTAGCCAATCGGGTTCACGTCCTTCGGTGCCGATGGGCAGCAACTCGAACACCGCCCCCACAGAGCGATTGTCATCGAGCAGAAAACACTGCTCGGTGTCGAGGTATTCGACCCATGGCAGATGATCGGTGAAGCTGGGATTGTGCGTATAGAGCGCAGCTTCGTCAGCCAATGTGGCGCGTGGGCGCAATGGGTTGCGCCAGGCTTTCCAGGCAGAATTGCGGTTGCCCGCATCATTGCTACACATTACAGATCTTCCTGGCGTTCACCCGGCAGTGCGTACTGAACCCGTTGGTAGAATGGAAAGACGGTCGAGTACCCCGGCACTGGTGCCTGCTCGGTACCACTCAGATGCGGATACACGTACATCACCAAATCAGGATTGGGCAGGCGAGGGAACAGGTTGCGAATTTCATTCGCTGCTGTACGCGTATACGGTTCCTGGAGCGCAGCGGAGAGATCTGTTTGAGCCAACGGGCGACGCAACTGTTGCCGAGCATCCAACAGTTGCTGTTGAGTACCCTGTGAGCCGGTGCCGTTCCAGATGTCCAGCATGGTTTGCTCGCCATGCGGCAAAAGTGTGTCCTTGTCGGTGGAACACCCCGTCAGGACCCAGCAGAGCAAGCTAATCCAGATCAGATAGAGACGTAGGATCTTTTTCATGGCGAACGCTCCGGCCCTTAGGCTCGTAGTCGATGGTGATCTCATGGTCGAGGTGAAGGGCGACTTCTGCTGCCGGTGGTACGTACACGGCAGCAAAGGCTTCGCCATACAGTTTGTTGACCCACTCTCGAATGTCGCTGGCCCCACCACTGAGAATTGAGGTCAGTGCGCTATTACCACTGTTGTTAGTGACCCCGAAGGCACTGCCGCCCGAACTGATGACGCTGCTGTTGTTCTGTTCATTCCCGAGCAGGGCGGCGACGCCAGCACCGGCGGCAGTGATCAGAGTCTGACTGCCCAAGTACTGCTGAGCATTCGAGCGACGCTCGCCGGCAATGCAAGGAATGCCATACGGATCGGAGAGGTAACCGAGTCCACCGCGGATCTTGTCGGTGTTTGAGCTCTGGGTGGTGGAGGCATTGCGGCTGGCTACCGCCTTCGGCTGAGGCACCGTGCGGATGGTGCCGTCGGTAAACACAAAGGTGATCGACTCGACTTGTCCGCGGACACAAGACAGGGTCCAGTCGCCGGACGCCGTGCCACTCATTACGGCGCCCGCGACGTCCGGCAGGTCGATGCCGTTGGCCGTTAGGTTCTCGGGGCCGACTAGCACCTTGAAGGGATAGGGATCATTCACGGTGCCGTCCACAGGGGCTCGGCCGATCAGCGCGGTCATGGCGACCGAGCCCATCAATGTCGCATTTTCGGGAATGGTGTAGACAGGCTTCGCACCTTCGGTACGATCACCGGGGCGCGTCAGGTCACGCTCACCCTTGGTGACCTCGCGTAACTGCTTTTGGCTGCGGTCGATGGCATTGTCCTTCAAGCCCTCGAGCGAGTTGAAGGCATTAGGCAGACTCGGTGCGGAAGAGGTCTTGGTTTTGCCTCGGGCTTCGGTGGAGGGAGCATCCGAGGGTTCAATCCAATGAAGCGCATCGTTGGCAGAATGCTGTCCTTCGAACTGGTCCCCATCGCCCGGTTCAAGCCCCAGCCCGATCGGCATATCCTTGCCTTTGCCGGCCAGCCCCGACAACTGTTCCTGCAATTGCGTCAGCAGACCGCGAGCCTGACGACTGTCTTGTTCCGCTTTGAGGCGTGCTTCATTGGCTTGTCGGCGGCCTTCGTCTACCTGCTGGGTCACACTGCCAAGTGCCGTCTGAATACGCGAGTCGACGCTGTTTTCCCGCTCACGTAGACGGTTGTTTTCCGTTTGCAGTGAATCATTGTGTTTCTTCAAACTGAGCATGTCGCTGCGCATGGCTTTCACTTGACCTACCAAGGTGGCGACCGTGTCGCGTGGGGTATCGCCCGCAATGCCGAGCGACTTGGCCTGCTCGGCAGATAATTGAATATCGCCCTGATCAACTGGGTGCTCTGGAGAAGGCATGCTGCCTCCAGCGTCCCAGCTTTTCATGATGATCAGTACCACGCCCAGCAGCGCAGCCGGTACCAGCCATTTGAGTAAGGCGTTAGCCTTCATCGTCAGCACCTCGCGCAACGGGCGGAAGCATCAGGGCGTGTTCGAGGCCGGCACCTCGAGTGATGAGGTAGGCAATAGTGGTGTCTTCCGCACTGCCGACCGGCCCGAGGAAAGCATGCTGGAAGGTCGCGGCGAACAGCTTTGCCTGAAGCTGACGCGGATCTAGTTGCACCGTCGCTGTACCTCGATTGCGCAACTTCACGGCCGTCACCCAATAGTCACCGAGCCGCCAGGCGGCGATGGGTGTGCTGGAAACGTTTTCGCTCGGCAGCAGGGTCGGCAGTTCGGTGCGCAGCTTGAGCGGGACGCGGCGTACGCCGGGCAGGGACTCCACGGTGCGCAGCGGGGCGTACAGGCTTTGCGCGGCATAGCGCGTTAAAGCGGCCTGGATCGGCGTACGTTCTAGAACAGGGGCGGCGCTAGCTTCGGCCTCGGTAGCTTGCCCCTGAGCATTTTTGAGAATACGCACCGGCTCCAGGGGGTGATCGCCAGGCGTGGCCGCGATATCCAAGAGGATGATCTCGCCCGTCTTGACCGATTGCAGTTGCAGTCGTGTCGGTGCAATGGCTTCCGACGCGCGCAGGTACAGCGTGCCTCCAGTTGATTGCACGCGCAGTTTATCCTTCAGAGTGGAAGGCACGCCGACACGAACAGCTTCATCGACAAAGACCACTCGTTCCTGATTGATCACCAGTGGGACCGCGAGCGGTAGGCGTTCCCAATGCATCAGTTCGACGGCCTGCGCTGCAGCGCCCGATAGCATCAGTGTGAGGGTGAGTCCCAGGGTAGAAATCCGCTTCATTGCTCACCTCCGGGCAGGGAGATTTTTTGCGGAGTGCCCTGATAGCAATCCAGTGCGAGGCCCCACTTATTGCGTTCGGGGTCCAGATCGAAACGCACCACGCGTAACGGATAACGCACTACCACCCGTTTCACCGGCTCGGCGGCGTAATACTCATCAGCGTTGAGGTCGAGTGCGACCAGCCAGCTGTCGCGATCGAGTTGCTTGACCCGCAGCTCCGGATCCTCGCTGTAGCCTCGACCTAGAATTTCGTAGACCCCACGCACCCGCTGGCGCAGTTCGCCGGCGGCTTTGCGGTACTCGTAGTCGCCATCGAGGAAGGCCTTGCACGAGGGTGTGAGGTAGGGCTGCAAGCCATAGATGGCGCGGCGATAATCCTGCTCGCCATCCGAGGGCCAGCGGTTGAGTTGGCCAAAGATGTACAGGGCAAAGGCATACACATTCTCTGGGGGAACATCCCACCACTTGCGCGTGCTGCCCGAGCGCAGATCAGGGGGTACATGCACGGTCAGATCGGTCGGTGCGGAGCTCCAGCCATACCAGAGCCCGGCGCTGAGCAGGGCGAGGATCACTATCGCCAGACGCAGGCTGAAGATATGGGCCTGTTGGGCATCGACCTTGTTTCGAAATCGACTCATGGCTGCCACCGCGACAGGGCGGGGCGAAGTCGACGCGAACGGCGAACTGTCCAGGCGCCGGAATGGAGAATCAAACTTCCACGCCCCAGGCGCCAACGGCTGGCGAGTATCCATTCGAGCTTGCGGTACAACCAGGTCTCGGGACGAGCTCGTTTGGCCCGACGCAGTAGCGTGCCCCCGACCAATAACACCACTGTCATGCCTGCGATCATGCTGGTCGGCGCCACGGCAATCGACGCGGTGGCGATCGCCAGAGGAACGCCCACCAGCAGGCCAATGACGGCGCCGGTGCCGAGGGCTACCCACATTTCATCATTGGTTAAGCCGCGCAATACGGCGGGATCACGATTGAGTCGCTCTGGCAGAAAGACCAAAGTGCCGTCGGCAAGGCGTTCGATAGTGTCGTTCATGCCAACCTCACAGAATCGCGGCAGCTTTGGTGAGGAACCAGATGATGATCACCACCAACAGGGCGCCGATACCCACTACCGCGCCAAGGTCTTTCCAGGTCTTGCGTTGGTTTTGGACATCAGCGAATACGGTCAGGGAATGCCAAGCCACGCCGAGAAACGCGAGCAGGGCAATCAGCAGGCCGAGCAAAATGCCGCCGTCGTAGGCGTAGTTTTTGATTGTCTCGATCAACCCTGAACCTTCGCCTCGGGAAGGCGCCTCCATGGTCGGTAGTTCGGCAAAAGCTAGGCCTGGACCAAGGACCAGCAGCAGACCGATCAAGCGTTGGCTTGTACGATCACGCAGGTTGTTTTTGAAAGGGACAAGGCACTTGAGCATGATCGCGATCTCCGATATTAGGACAGGGTGAAGAACATCAAAATCAGCAAGGCGAGCAGTACGCGCGCAGCACTGCCGCCAAAGGCACCAAAGCGCACGCTTCCTGTCGCCCAGCCCCGATAAGCCGTCCACATCACCCAGGCACACCAAAGCAAAGCCAGGACGAGAACCAGGGACAGCCACAGTGTCGAGCTGCTCTGCGCCGAAAAGCCGGAGGCGTTTTGGAAGGCCGCGATCTGAGCGTCAGTCATGCTCATGGCGAAGTCTCTGTAGACGGGGCGTCAAGGCGGTAATCACCGACCATTTCATGGAGATCGCGAGGTTGAGCTCGGGAGGGGGACAGATAGTCCTGTACGCCCTGGCGGATACGCTGGATGTCTTGAGTTAGGCGGGGATAGTCAAAGCGGTAACGTTCGAATGATTCAGTCGGGCTATCTATCTTGGCTCGTGTCGCAAGATGCTCGATAGTGTCGAGTTGCTGCAAAATCAGACTCAACTGATCCTGTTCATGAGCAGGTGCGGCATAGCTGCCACCATTGAACGTGATCAGTACGAGCAGACAACAGATTCGGCAAAATACTGTCGGCATGTGGATAGCCCATTTGGTTATTGGGGCTAGCATCCAACTGACGACTAGGGCTCAGCAGTAAGAAATACGAAATAAGCTGCGTCATCTTATTTTGGTACAGGCGCTGATCATGTATCGTGCTCGGTCATAGTGTCTAAGCTATGATCGCGGAGAAATGACGTACTGGAACGTCAATATGATCTCGATCTATAAGCGTCTACCAAGGGCGATTGCAAATCACTGTTCAGGTGAGTGTAATATCCAGTTGTTAGCAGATCTGGAAGTGGCGCCAGATAACGGTGTGTTCAGCTAGTCTTCCCACCAGTTACTCAAGGACGGTCCCCATGCCAGATAACTCTGAAGCCAACATAGCCACGGCGGACGCTCTCACACTGCTCCTGCATAACCAGCACGCCCTAGCAGCGGCCCTTGAAGAAGTGACCAAATGGAGCTCAGAGAATGGAGTGGAAAGTGTCGCCGCTAACGCAATGGGAGCCATGGAAACGCTGTATAAGAATTCACGAGCCATCACCGATGCGATAATGTGCTTACGCCGGTTATAGGCATCATCTAAAGCCTGCTGCCCTCTTGCAGGTACCGCAATGATTCTGGTAATCAACCTGTAATCTGTCACGCGACTCACTGGATCTAATCATTTGAGGTGTGGGGAGTACCGATGCAAATTGACCAGGCTTGTTCCCACCGGGGAGTAGTGCTCAGAACAAATTCCGTTGCTGATGACTGTCTTGCCAAGACCTAGCTGTTAGAATTACGCTGGTTTTGTGATCAGGCCCTTGAGAAGCAGCATGAACGAAGAATTGACCGAAGAAGAGATGCGCGAAGCGTTGTTCGGAAACGCTGAAATATCTGCGCCAGTGAGCTCCGCCCCCGTATTAAAAATGACGAAAAAGAAGGGCCCTAAAGCCTTCACCCCTAGGCTTCTGGTGACTCTCCGTGTGAGCAATGAGTTTGAAGGTCGGACATTTGAGATCGTTCATGAAGCTGATACTTTGAGTACGCTCCTGGCAGAACAGGAAGCCACCAAGGCAGCCAGGAAAAAATTCAGGTATGTAGAAGTGCTAACGGTCATGCCGATGTAAATCATGTTTCATAGTATGCGGCATGCCAGAGTTGGACCCCTTGCCATATGCCTGAAGCATCCAGGCAATTTACCTGATAGAAGCATTTTCTCCTGAGTTGATGCCGAGCGTAATTTGAATCATATAAGATACAGGTCTGCGCTCCGGCGTGATTGCGTTGGTTTCCAATGGTATCCAACTCGAACCTTGCCCTCAATGTTTAAGACAATCCAGCGGTTGATGCAAGGCTTGATAGAAACCCTCGAACAGCAACGTACATAGTCCTCCAACTCATTAAATTGGAAAGGTTTTGAGGATCACGTTCAATATGTTTATCAAACGCTTCTGAGGCTCGGTGGTCACCACATCGTGGTCGCGAACAATGCTTGTTTGATGGGCTGAGAAGGCGCCGGGTATCTGATTGACGTCTATTACGAGTTTGAGGTGGCCGTGATACGGCATCGAGTTGCTATTGAGTGTAAAAATACAAAAAGACGCGTAGAACGCAACGATGTGTTGGCGTTCAAAGCCAAGATTGTTGAGTTTTCTGATGTAATAGGCGTCATCGTTTCTGCCAGCGGTTTCCAATCTGGAGCCAAGCACTCCGCTGAGCGGAACCGAATTTCAGCTTTGAGTATCGAAGAAATTCCCTTAATTGGACAACTTTTGGGAATGCGGATTCGTCATAACGCAATACCAACCGAACTCAGCGTAGGAGCCTCTGTCTAGACTTTCTTTGACTTGGAAACCGGAGCACCGTTTGGATTGGGGCATGATAAGGGCCTCCATGCATTACTGTTTTGATCAAAAAATCTAGCCGCTAATACCATGCTCGTAATCGAGTTGCGGCGAACTGGCAGGTAGCCGTCCGGGCAACACATCCCCCTCACAACGTCGCTTAAGGCGATGGTGTCACCCAATTTAAGCGGACGCAATTACCCTTAATATCAGAATTGTTGCCGCTGACCGAAAACTGACTCATTAAAGGCTGTTGGGGATGCGGCGGAAATCTTGGACTACCTGGAGGTAGTTCATGTATTCATACGAAGACCGCACCCGAGCAGTCAAGCTCTACATCAAACTGGGAAAGCGCACCGGGGCAACTATTCGTCAGTTCGGCTACCCGACGAAGAACTCTTTGAAGACCTGTATTCAGAGTATGAGCGATGCCTCGAACTGCAGTGTGGCTACGTTCCGTCGAAGTCGAAGTACTCACCGGCCCAAAGGGAAAAGGCTGTCGGGTACTATCTCGAACACGGTCGCAGCATCGCCGCTACTATCAAGGCGTTGGGCTACCCGCACGGGAGTCGTCGCGTGCCTGGATTTACGAATTGCACCCCGAGTTGCATACGCGTGTCGTCGGTCGTTCTGACGGGCTGGCCCGCCCGCCAGCGATGAAGCAGGCGGCGGTCATCGCGCTGTGCACGCGACATGAATGTGCGCACGCCGTGGCTCAAAAGCTGGGCGTGTGCAGGCTGACCTTGTACAACTGGAAAAATCAGTTACTAGGCCCAGAGGCATCCGCATCCATGAAACGCCGACAACAAACTCCGTCGTCACCCGAGCGAAAAGAGTTGGAGCGGCAACTTGAATCTCTTAGGCTCGACGTGCGTCGTCTGCAGCTTGAACACGAACTGCTGATGAGGGCGAGTGAACTCATAAAAAAGAGACGGGCATCGATCGGTAAGTCCTGATCAATCGGGAGAAGACATTGCTGGCTGATGCCCTGAGGCGGACGTATTCCTTGTCAGAGCTGCTTGAAGCGCTTGGCTTGGCCCGAAGCTCCTATTTCTACCATCGAGTCCGAATGCAGGTCGTGGAAAAGTACACCGAAGTGCGTGTTGCCATGGCGGACATTTTCGAGCAGCAATCATCGCTGCTACGGCTACCGACGGATGCGGGCTTCGCTGAGCAGGCAGCGTATGCGTCTGTCAGAGAAGGTGGTGCAGTGCTTGATGAAGCAGGAGTTCCTGGTCGTCGCAAAGCCGAAACGGCGTCGATACGGTTTCTACCTAGGGGAAATCAGTCCCGCGCCAGAACACCTCGTCAACCGGGACTTCACGGCTATTGCTCCGAATGAGAAATGGCTGACTGACACCTCGGAGTTCCAGATCTCGGCTAGCAAGGTGTAACTGTCGCACATGATCGACTGCTTCAATGGGAAAGTAATCAGTTGGTCGATCGGCACGCGTCCTTACGCCGACCTTGTGAACACGATGCTGGATGCCGCCGTTGAAACGGTGGCCTGCATCGATAAACGGCCTGTTGTTCACTCCGATCGTGGCGCTCACTACCGCTGGCCTGGCTGGTTATCGCGCATCGCTGATGCGAAGCTGATTCGTTCGATGTCGCGCAAGGGCTGCTCGCCTGACAACGCGGCTTGTGAAGGTTTCTTCGGCCGGCTGGAAACGGAGCTGTTCTATCCTCGCAATTAGCAGTCAACGAGCATCGAGCAGTTCATTCAGGCCCTGGATTCATACATTCGCTGGTACAACAAGAAACGAATCAAGATTTCCCTCGGCGCTCTCAGTCCCACTGAGTATCTTGAAAGCCTGGGCCTCGCGGCATAACCAGCCCAAGTTTTTGTCCGCATCCCCGCGAGGCTTTTCAGTTCGACTGGAGTGAAGAAGGTCTTCTGATTGACGGGCTGTGCAGGCGGATCCAGGTCTCCCATATGAGCTCTGTACCAGCCGTGCATTTTGGCTGGTTGCCTACCCCCAACCAAGGTCACGAGATGTTGTTCGATGCCCATACTCGCTCGTTTGGAGAATTGGGTGGTGTGCCGCGTCACCGTGACAGCGGCGCGTGGGTGCGGGATTTAAATGCAGATAGATGACTTGGTCGGACGGTACATATAAGCGTCATGCGAGCCGAAATTCCTAAGGTATAGAAAGTCAATATCCGCTCAGGTTGCCAGAGTGCCCGACGTATGTTTACCAGTCCACGCCGAACCCTGCGGTGTAGCGCGTCTTGCTCAAGCTGCTTTCCGTGTCGCCACTGATAATGTCGCGCTCGGCCTTGAGGTTGAGCGACGCCCACTCGGTGACTTTGTAGCGCAGGCCCATTTGTGCATCCAGTGAGTATTCGGCGGGCCCGGCCAACGGTTTGCCCAGCTCACCGCTGGTGAAGAACTCAACGGTCTTGCCCACCAGATAGCGGTTGTAGTTCCACTTCATGGCCAAGGAGTAGAAGTTGTCCTTGCCGCCGTCAGCATATTCGTAATCGGTGCGGTTAACCAGGGAACCAAGAGAGAATGCGCCCAGTTCATCATCCCAGAACTGGTAGCCGGGGCCGGTACCCACAGTGCGTTGCCGCGACAGATCTTCCACCTTGTCGCGCTTATAGGTCAGGCGACCCTGCCAGAACCAATGCTCGGTGATGAAGCGGTCCAGGTCATATTCCAAGGCCCAGTTGTCGGTGGTGGTGACGTCGTCCTGGAACTCGCGGTGGTACTCACCCTTCCCGGTATGACGCCACTGGCCGTGACGGGCCGTGGTTTTGAAATCGATGTCGTAATCGTTGGTGTCTTTGTCGGCACGTTTGTAGTCCAGCGCCAGGTCGACATTGCCCTTCCATACCAGGTCTTCGATGACCGGCTTGGGTTTGATGATCTGCTGGATGCTCGCCAAGTCCACGGTCTTGGGCGCTTCACTATTGGTCAGGACCACCTTTCCATCGTCTGCGGCCTTCAGCGACTTGGCCTTCTCACCAGTGTAGGCGTCCTGCTTGACAAGCAACTCCTGATCACTCTCCAGGGTTTTCACCTGCTTCCAGTCCACCGGAATCGAGCCCGCGTAGTCTGTCTGGATCAGCAGCTTGCCGCCATCAAAGACTTTGATCTTACCGGTCAGGCGGTCGCCGTTCTTCAACCACACGGTGTCGGCGAGCAAGGGCGTTGAAGCACTGATAACAGCAAGGCACAACAGGGTTCTGGACAACATAACTAAGGCTCGAGGGGGACTAAAAACGGATGTTATAGTGTTGCATTTCTAGATGTCGAGTCAAGCGTTCATATTCAGTTCAATTCTCCATAGCCTTTAACAGCCGCTTCTGACAAAACCGCGACGAACTCAACGGGTAAACACATAGTGGAGATACTTGTCGCTACACCTCAAAGCCCCGCCAAAATACGGCGTACCGCACTCAAGGAGGCAGTTAAGGCTGATTACCGGGGTTAAAGGACACCACTTTGCGGACGCAACCACCCGGCTCTACGATTTACGAATGATCTCCTTCAAGCAGGACGATTTTTCGGAAAGGTCTGATTTTTCCCGAACGAACCGCTACCTAGCTCGTGACTTGGGTGTTCACAGGCCTAAGGCAGACGAACTTGAGATGTCTCAAGGTTCGCCTCATAAAAGTCGTCCCAGTGCCGCTGGCATTGCCGCAGCTAACAGCTTTGTCTCCACCTCAGCATAAAACGCTGCGTCCATTCAATGAATCGCCCCTGGTTTCCTAGACACTCTCCAAGCTCAGGAAATAGCGTTTCTCATACTCTACTGGAGACAGCTGCATAGCACTGCTGTGTCGGCGTTTAGGGTTATAGAACATCTCGATGTAATCGAAAATATCACTTCGGGCTTCTTCACGGGTTGTGTAGATCTTTCGTCGGATTCGCTCCCGCTTTAAAAGCTGGAAAAAGCTCTCGGCTACGGCATTGTCGTGGCAGTTTCCCCGCCGGCTCATGCTGCTGATTACATTGTTAGCCTTCAAGAAGCTTTGCCAATCTGAGCTACTGAACTGACTACCTTGATCTGAGTGAATCATCACTTGCTGCTGTGGCTTGCGTCGCCACACAGCCATCAACATTGCGTCGATAGCCAGGTCGCTGCACATCCTTGGCTTCATTGACCAACCAATTACTTGGCGTGAGAACAGATCCAGCACTACCGCTAGGTAGAGCCATCCTTCATAGGTGCGGATGTAAGTGATATCTGTCACCCAGACCTTGTTCGGCTCACTGACATTGAACTGCCGCGCGAGGTGGTTGGGCGAGGCCACTGTTGGTTTTCCACCGTAAAACCCTTGACGCCGCCGATAGCCCGTTTGCGAACGCAGCCCCTCCGCCTGCATCAAGCGCCCGACTCGATTTCGTCCGCATTCCTCTCCTAGCTCACGTAGGTCATCGTGAATTTTGCGGTAGCCGTATACACCTTCGCTTTCTAGTCAGGCGTGTTTGATCAAGCCAAGCAGACGTTGATCTTCTTTTGCTCGGGCAGATTGAGGCTCGGCCAGCCAGGCGTAGTAGCCGCTGGGGTGCGCCTTGAGGGTTTGGCAAAGGCGCCGCACCGGGTAATCAGTCGAGTGCTTCTTGATGAAGGCGTACTTCAGCCGCACTCCTTGGCAAAGTACGCGGCGGCCTTTTTTAAGATGTCTCGCTCTTCCGTCACGCGCTTGAGTTCAGCGCGCAGCTTGCGCAGTTCGGCCTGCTGATCGTCGTCTTGCTGACGCTGCTCTTGGGGCTTGCTGTAGACCTTGCAGGCGTAAAGGCTGTGCACGGACATGCCCAGGCGCTGGGCGACATCGGCGACGGGTTTGCCTTTCTCGGTCACTTGCTTGACCGCTTCGATCTTGAATTCTTCGGGGTAACGCTGACGACTCATGGCACCTCCTATTTGGGCCTCATTATGAGGCTTGGAGGTGTCTAGGAAACCAGGGGCGATTCAATGCGCTACTCCCTCAGCCTATCAGTCAGATTCTAGCCCACGACGGCCGCGTGCGGGATCGCCGCTGATCGATAGGTTTTGAAAGAGAGTTATCACAGATACGATTTTTATAGGTTTATTATTAATTTTTTTCAGCGCGGCGCCGATAGCTTATGTGGGTGGTCTCGATAGTGCGTCGTCAACTGGAGCGGTGAAGGATGAAGCTTAGGCATTTAAATATAGCAAGTCGGACTATTACTTGCTTTTCAGTTATGGTGATATTGGTCCTAGGCTTAGGCTCTTTCAGTTTGGTCCAGATAGGAATCATCCGCGATGAAGGGCTCCAAATAGAGAACGACTCTCTGCCTGGCATTGCCTTGGGCGATGACATTGCTTTGGCATTTTCAAATACCCGTTACGATATGATGAAGATGCTTTCCACCCGCAGTAGTGCCCAACTAGCACAAGCTCATGAGGAGCTGCTTAAGCGTGAGTCAGACTTCGCGAAGGCGATTGAAGTCTACCGTCCCCTCATTAGCTCAACGAAAGAGAGGGAAATGATTGAAGGTATCAACGATACGTTCAAGAGTTACAGCGAACAAGCCGAACGTGTCTATACGATGATCGCGGCGGGTCAAAGGGATGAAGGTCGTCAACTGGCATGGACTGAAATGACCAATGTCTCAGAAGTGATGACAGGCTATCTTAAAGATCTCGAACAACTGAATGATGCCTCGGAAGCCGAATCTAGTACTAACGCGAGCGGCGCGTACTCAAATGCGAAACTGGTCACATTACTGACCATGGGTTTGGCTGTGGCTGTGACGATTGTTTTGGCTTGGAGACTCACCGTCAGCCTATCTGTTCCCATCAACCGCGCATTGTTTGTATCTGAAACAATTGCTTCTGGCGACCTTCAAGTTATTGAAGTGGATAGTAGCGGTATTGATGAGGCTGCGCTGTTACTACAGTCTATGATGAAGATGCGCGAGAATTTAAGAAATACGCTTGGCCATGTAGGTGATGCTGCAAGTCAGCTTTCCTCAGCAACTGAAGAGCTGGGCAGATTGATGCAAAGAAGCAATGCCGACTTGCTTGTACAAAATTCTGAGATTGAAATGGCCGCAACCGCGGTTACCGAGATGAGCCATGCAGTGGAAGAAGTCACGCGCAATGCCGTTTCGACTTCATTAGAGTCGAAGTCATCTGCTCGCTCAGCTCAAGATGGTCAACGTGAACTTGGTTTGACCGTGGCTTCAGTAATGCAGTTGACGGAGAACGTAGGGCATGCTTCGGCACAGGCACAACTTCTGGCCTCACGAACCTTGGATATTTCGAAGGTGCTAGAAGTCATCAGGTCAGTTTCAGAACAGACTAATCTACTTGCTTTGAATGCTGCCATTGAAGCCGCTCGGGCTGGAGAAGCAGGCAGGGGGTTCGCTGTAGTCGCCGACGAGGTGCGAGGGTTGGCACATCGTACGAGTGAATCAACGAGTGAAATCGAGAGAATGATTGGGGATGTGCAGCAGGGCGCTCGTGATACAGTTGCAGCGCTTGATCTGAGCAGCGAGCGAGCTCAACTAACCAAAGTGCAGGCCGAGTCGGCCAACGCTGCACTTGCTGCAATCGTCAACTCAGTTGCGGTCATAGATGATCGCAACACTGTTATCGCTAGCGCGTGCGAAGAGCAGGCTCAGGTCGCACGCGAGGTCGATAGTAACCTCATCCGAATTCGGGATCTTTCCTCTCAGTCGTCGGTAAGATCGGATCAGACAGGTAGCGCGAGTCAAGCGCTAGCACAACTCGCTACCGGGCTGATGGGCAGGCTAAGAGAGTTTAAACTTTAAGTCAGTAATCGAACTATTCACTCTGGAGTCATTAGGGTAGCCAGCGTCAGCTTGTT
Source organism: Pseudomonas sp. NFR09 (assembly GCF_900111535.1). Lineage (NCBI taxonomy): Bacteria > Pseudomonadati > Pseudomonadota > Gammaproteobacteria > Pseudomonadales > Pseudomonadaceae > Pseudomonas > Pseudomonas sp. NFR09. The sequence goes on along the minus strand of NZ_FOIH01000006.1, from coordinate 156,606 downwards.
GAACTCTTCGTTCTGGTCGATGGTGTGCAGCGCGCTGCGCACGTTTTCAGCGACATCGGCGGAGCCACGCTGCTCGATCCAGCTGGATAGTTCCATGATGGAGGCCTCAAGGGCCTGCTGGTTTTCGTAGAACTTAGAAAGAAGGGAGGGAAGCAGGTCTGAGTTGGGCATTGGCGTTCCTCTGGTGGAGTGGAGAGCTTAGCAGCGGTGTTTGGGTTTGGTTTGTGTTCGTTGGCAGGACGCCGTAGGGAGGCGGGATCATTTCCGCAACCGGATAGTCACCCCTTGATTTACGCGGCTTTCCGAGTAAAAATATTGAATGATATGCGGAAATCTTTCTCTATTAACTTATTTTTAATAAAGAAAAAATCGCCAGTCTTGAAAAGCAGAGCTCCGAGGGTGATCCGGTTCTAGGTGAAAAACGATATTTTTTCATCAATATGGGTGCTGTGTGGCAGGCCATGAAGGTGACGCGGGTGAAACTTTCACTATGGGGAGTGATTTGGAAGTTAAGGCCTGCCCCGCAGCGGCCAAAACCTCGTTCGAACGGGTTCAAGTGCGTTGGAAAAACGTTCGCATTGCAGGACTTGAATATCAATACGCCAAGCAACACGCGGAGGAGTTAGTATCAAAGGCCATCGCGTGAGCGATTTTCCATGCCATCCACCGTAGTGGTGACCTGGGGGATCTGGAGCATTGCCCGAATGCTGCATTATTGATTCTGGATATTCAGATTGCCCAGCCGGTCTAGCGCCTATGGCGCATTCTATGAAGACCTATTGGCCTCACTACCTTTACCTAATAAAGAGAGCTCATTGAAAATTCCACTACAAGTCCCGCGCTTTTGTTCTTTTACGGCACGCTGCAAGACAAAACGGTACAGCTTGCGAATTTTGGTCCGGAGCTGGTAAGCGAAGTTGAGCATATGCTCGGCTATTCACTGTCCTGGGCCGGAATTACGGACGCAGAATTGGTGGCAGCCAGTCGCAGAACTCGCCATCCGATCGTCATGCCCAATAATAATTCCAATGACCGGGTCGTAGGGACCGTTTTCCAGATTACAAAGCAGGAGCTCGCAGCTGCTGACGACTATGAGGTTGCAGATTACAAAATGGTGTCGGTGGTGTTGGCATCGGGATTGACGGCCTGGGTATACATCCAAGCATAGTTCTTGAGCGTGATGGTCGCATTTACCCCGTGCGCATCCTGATTATGTTGGGTAACTTTTATTTCCTCTCTATAAAAAACCTAATGAAGAGTAGGAAAATAGATTTTCGACTTTGGCGTCGATTCGCATCATGATGCCTTTGCTCCTGGAAAAGTCCGTGAGCACAGCATCCGATGTCAGATTGTCGACATTAGTGTGCGTTTACGCAGCGTTTGAAAATAATAAGCGTTACTAAAAATTCTTGTCTTAGATTTGTTGCAAAAATATGAACATAAAAATGTGTAGATTTAACCTCTTGCTATAATAAAAAACTGCTGAAATAATGCACTCCCTTGTCATTGGGGAGTAGCTATCTTCAACCGAATTGGTTGAGGAGATCACGTCAACATATTTGAAGCCAATAGCTTCATGGCGCGATCAACACGTCAGCGCACAGCTGATGTTGTCCGGCGAGACCTTTGGCCACTGCGTGTTTACCGACCGGGTAGGCCACGCTGTGAGCCATTGGTATTCTGCTTGCCCGGTCTGTGCTCCTCATGATTCTAACTTTGATTCTATTCTGCGTCTCTGCGGTGGTGATTTACTTATCGTGTGAGTATTTCATCAACGGTGTCGAATGGTGTGGTCATCACATGAAGCTTGGCGCCACTGCAGTTGGCACTGTGCTGGCTGCCTTCGGTACCGCTCTTCCAGAAAGCGCTGTAACTTTCACAGCTGTAGCTCTTGGCTCTACTCCTGAACAAAAAGATATCGGCGTTGGTGCTGCTATCGGCGGCCCACTTGTGTTAGCCACCGTTGCCTACGCTGTAGTGGGCCTAGCCCTCTGGCTTAATCGTCGAAAACTGAACCGAGGTGATTCTTTGGTTCGCGTAGACCACGAACGCTTGGCTAGGGATCAAATCTCCTTCCTTGCGATATTCGCGTTCAAAGTAGCTCTAGGTCTTGTCACCTTCGCTATCAAGCCTTGGCTGGGGATACTATTCTTGGCCGCGTACGGCGTTTATGTGTGGCGTGAAATCTCCAGCGTGGATACAACTCCGGAGGAGGAGCTCGAACCGCTAAAACTACGTCCCCAAAATGCCTCCATGGGATGGGCAGCATTACAGTCGCTTACTGCCCTAGCGGTCATTGCTGTTGCTTCCCATATCTTCGTGTCTCAGTTGGAGCATATTGGAGCTGTCTTCGGCTTATCGCCCCATATCGTAGCTCTGCTCCTAAGTCCGGTCGCTACCGAGCTTCCTGAGATTATGAACGCACTCATATGGGTGCGCCAAGGCAAGGAGCGCCTTGCGCTGGCCAACATCTCCGGCGCAATGATGATTCAAGCCACAATCCCAAGTGCTTTTGGTATGTTTTTCACGCCTTGGGTGTTTGATGCCTCTCTTCTCGTCTCTGGCTCGATCACCACACTTGCGATCATCCTCTTGTGGCTGCTGTTCCGTCGTGGGTCCGTAGATGCGAAAGGCCTGATGGCAATTGCTGCGCTTTATGTGGGGTTCGCCGGATATATCGTCTGGTATTTCATGCACTGATCAATACCCCCCAACGCGGTTTAAAGATCCATGCCCGGAGTATTTCCTATTCGGGCAAGTACAGCCCTGCTGGAGTTTAGCGATTGAGGGATCAGCGGTCAGCGGCAACATTCTGAGCTCATTCAACCTCTGAACACTTAGAGCGACAAAGACCATCAAGCACTCTGGGGCAGGGTTACGCTGCGCTCTACCCGCTCCCGATCCGTGTTTATTGTAAGCCGAATGAATTGGTGTAGGGGGAGGGTTGCTCATGCGGGAGCCAGATGCTTGTAGTGGTCTAGTGATCCCGGACACTCATTTAGGCGAGAATACCGTCAGATAGAGGTGTCAGATGACCAAACAACGCCGTACCTTTTCCCCCGAATTCAAACGTGAGGCTGCTGACCTCGTTCTCAAGCAGGATTACAACTTCATTGAGGCCAGCCGCTCGCTTGGTGTCGGCGGGTCTGCTTTGCGCCGATGGGTCGACCAGGTGCAGCAAGAACGCACGGGCGTCACCCCGCATAGCAAAGCACTGACCCCGGAGCAGCAGAAAATCCAAGAGCTGGAAGCCCGAATTGCTCGCCTTGAGCGGGAAAAATCGATCTTAAAAAAGGCTAACGCGCTCTTGATGTCGGAAGATCCCGAGCGTTCGCGCTGATTGGCCAGTTGAGCATGCACTAGCCGGTTGACTGGCTGTGCAAGATATTTGAGTGATCCGCTCGTGCTACTACGCTCGGCGTCTCAGGCGCCGCATACCGGATTTAGAGCGCCTTCGATTGCGCAGTCGGGTGAACGAGTTGTTCGCCCAAGGCCGCAGTGCTCCCGGTAGCCGTAGCATCATGGCCATGATGCAGGAGGACGGCGAGCAGATCGGGGGATTCAAGGTGCGAAGCCTGATGCGCGAGCTGGAATTGGTCAGTAAACAACCGGGATCGCATTCTTACAAAAAAGGCGACGGCCGAGTGGCCCGACATCCCTAATATGGGAAATGGCAGTATCTGGCGGTTGTGCTAGATCTTTTTGCCCGCCGTGTTGTGGGCTGGGCGTTGTCGGGAAAGCCGGATGCCGACTTGGTCATCAAGGCCTTGGACATGGCTTACGAGCAGCGAGGGAAGCCTCAGGGTTTGCTGTTCCACTCCGAAAGGCTCGCAATATGAAAGCCGGAGTTTTCGCCAGCGCCTTTGGCGATGTCGCATGCGTTAGAGCATGAGCCGGCGAGGAAATTGTTGGGATAATGCGTCGATGGAGCGGGTGTTCAGGAGGCTGAAAACCAAGTGGATACCGACCATGGGTTACACGACGGTCCAACAAGCTCAGCGGGATATCAGCCATTTTTTGATGCGCCGATACAACTGGATTCGACCGCACCAATTTAATGGTGGGCTGCCACCGGCTCAGGTCGAGAAAAAACTTAACGTCGTGTCCGGGATCAGTTGACCACTACACAGGCCGCATCACAGGGCGCTACTGATGACCGCCAGTAGGCAGCAGGGCGGAAGAGTTGTCACACCCATTATGTTGATAGGCAGGAGGATATGCAACCTAGCCCAATGATGATATGCCTCTGGCGAAGTCGCCTTGTCGATCCTTCACTGGTAGGTTTTGATGTCTATAGGAGCGCATCAGCTCCACTTTTTAGATAGATTCATCATTTTGCCATTACTGGCTAGTTGAAATCGCTTCGAAGCTCATGTCGAAAATTAATATAATAAACGTCCGTGCTTTCAATATTTGGTTCAACGGTTTCACAAAAAATTCACAGCTGGTGTGGCTCCGATCAAATAACATATTACTAAATAATTCTTAGAGTCTAAATATATGTATTCAGGCGATGGTGCTCTAATCATAAAGTGTACGGGCTCGTTAATAGCACAAATTTGACGGCTTCTAGGTGGTCACATTCAGTATATAGATTGAGTGCTAGCTGGGAATCATGAGCTTGGTTTTTTGGGGGGATGAAACTGCTAAAAGTTTGTGTGAGGGATTGGATTTAGGGTTGTGTTAATGTCCAGTCTTGAAGTTGTTGTATCTTCTATGGAATCCTAAGTTCATGACGACATCTGATTTTAAAATTATCAGCTCGACTCCAGCGGATGTGACTGACGAAAAGGTCCAGCAATTAATAAATGATGCGTTCACACCCCTTCGCATCAACTGGGATCAATCATTTATTGAAGCGGGTGGCCATTCGCTAGGTGTCTTGGAGTTACAGCGACTGCTATCGATTAACTGCGGGGTAATTGTCAGTTATGCGGACGTTCATCGGTTGGCGACACCACGCCAAATAGCAGCATGGGTTCGTTCAGCACCGCGTTCTGTACCACGCGATATAACAGCCGGCACCGAGGACATATTTGAGGCTACCCCGGCCCAGGCGGCGATCTATGCAGCCGCCCGTATGCACCCGTCGCCAACTCTTTATAACGTACCGATTGTGCTTGAACTTGGGCTTTCGATAACAGTTTCCGCTATTCGACGTGCATTACTTACATTGGTGACTCGCCACGCAGCATTGCGCTCTACGTTTCTAATTGAAAACGGCAGGCTAGTACAACGCGTCCATCAACAGGCACGCGTGCCGTTTTCAGTACATACGGTAGCCGTCGATGTACTTGATCACGCATTAGCGGCCCTGCGCCAACCCTTCGATCTTGCACAGGGTCCATTGTTGCGCGCCGCATTGTTCAGCGGCCTTGCAACGCGGCAATGTTTGATACTCGATTTCCATCATATGGTCGTGGATGGCCTCTCTGTGCAAATACTGCTGAGAGAACTCAAGCTTATTCTCGACGGTTCCGAGTTGCCGCCTGTTGCGGAGTACGCATGCGTGCTGGCGGATATTCAAGCGGCCTCGTTAGTTGGCAACGACTGGCTTTGTTTAACGCAGAGTCCGCTCAAAGCTACGCGACTGGCGCGCGCTGAATCTCTTTCAGGCTCCGTGCTTGGGCCTGGCCGATTCCACCAGCCTGTTCCTGTTTCGCTGATCAGTGCTGCACAGGCGCTGGCGTCTTCACGCGGGGCTTCATTGCATGGGTTTTTTCTCGCTACGTTGAATGTCTTGCTCGCCAAGTGGACGGGTGAAGAGGATGTTGTAGTGGGCGTGCCCTACGCCGGGCGTCCAGAGGGTGACAGCTTGCAGGCCGTAGGCCTTTTCGTCCGGACGTTACCCTCTTGCCTGCGGGTGGAGCGGGCCACGACTTTCGAATCACTGCTCAACGACGTTGCGGCGGCGCACTTGCATGCCATGGCGTTCGCTTGCAGCGATGTGGCCTGGAGTTGGGCCGAGGGTACAGAACCCGGGTTCGGCGTGGTCTTTGCGTCGCACCGCTTTGATTTCTCGCTGGGTCAACATGGCCACTCGCGGGCTTTTACCTACCCAGAATCGCATTTTGATCTGCTGGTCACCTTGGCCGAGTCAGCAGACGGTTTCGAACTGCAGTTCGAATATAGTGAAGCGCTCACTGCGGGTTTGGTCGAGGAGCTTGCACACGGTTTGCTTCATATGGCGGCTTGCTTTGCCGCCAAGCCTGCTGCACAGGTTGACGACGTCGGTATTCTTGATCAAACCCGCGAAAGTTTTTGGCGCAAGCGCCTGAACCCGGCTGTTACGCCTGCGCCAGCGCAGGGAACGCTAGCGTCACACTGGGCCGCAACTGTTAAGCGCCATGGCTCGGCGACGGCGTTGCAAGATGCGCGTAGCCAACTCACCTACGCCCAAACAGATGCCCGTGCTACAGCTATCGCAGCGGCGCTGGCCGTAAAAGGCATCAAACACGGCGCCAGGGTTGGCCTGCTGAGCGAGCGCAGCGTCGACTACGCGGTTGCCTTGTTAGCGATTATTAAGGCCGGTGCCACCTACGTTCCCCTTGACCCCAGCTATCCCCCGTCGCGTTTGGTGTATATGGCCGAGGCAGCGGGTTGCAGTGCGTGCCTGGTGTTGGAAGACGATGCACCGGAGTTGGGCATTCGGATGCTGTCTTGGCCTGGCCTATTAAGCGTCCCTGAAGCGGCTGGAACGTTTACAGCCGTCGCGGCAGACGCTGGGCCCGAAGCGATTGCCTACGTCATGTTCACATCTGGCTCCACCGGAAAGCCAAAGGGGGTCAAGGTTACCCACCGGAACGTGCTGAGGCTTGTCGACCCTGCAAACGCAGTTCCCTGCGGTTCTCATATGCGTGTCCTGTTGACAGGTTCACCGTCTTTTGACGCCACCACCTACGAAATCTGGGCACCGTTGCTGCAAGGTGGCTCCGTGTCCTTTGTCGACAAAGGCACCTTGCTCGACGGCGTCCTGCTGCGTGCAGCCATTGAGCACTACCAACCAAACACGATGTGGATGACCGCTCCGTTGTTTGCGCGGCATGTCGAAGCGAATCCACGGCTGTTCGCAGGCGTTGATCATGTGATTGTCGGCGGCGACGTTGTACAACCATTCGCGGTTAGCATGGTTCAGGCGCATACACCCGAAGTCACGCTGGTCAATGGTTACGGCCCAACCGAGAACACCACATTCTCGACCTTTCATGTCATTCGTCAGGGACATACCGGGCCGTTGCCTGTAGGGCGCCCTATCGCACGTTCGAGAGCCTACGTGCTCGATAGCGGGAGGCACCTGTTGCCGCCGGGCGCGCTAGGTGAACTGTACGTCGGCGGGGAAGGCGTGGCTGCCGGCTATCTCGATGGCGAACAAGATAAAGGCCGTTTTATCGAACATACCTGGAGCGACGGGATGATCGAACGCCTCTATCTAACAGGCGATCTGGCAACGGCGGCGCCGGATGGCACCCTGTGTTTGCATGGACGCCGTGACGCCCAAATCAAAATCCGGGGCTTGCGTGTAGAACCCGATGAAGTCAGCGAGGCCCTCCGCATGCTTGCCGCTGTGGGCAAGGCTCATGTGAGCTACCGGCGTCAGGCAGAGCGCGAAGGGTTGGTTGCCTTCATCGTCCTTGCGCAGGGCGCGACCCTTGATGAAGCGTCCCTTCTTGCTCATTTACGCAGTCAACTGCCGTCGCACATGGTTCCGACTTATTACGCTTTCGTCGAAACAATACCGCTGACTGAGAACGGCAAGATCAATGAAGCCGGACTGCCTAATAGCTGGCAACCGCTGCTGGGTCGCGACGAAACCGCGAGCTCGGCCCCCCCCGCCCTGACGCCCTCTCAGCAGACTGTCGTTGCGATCTGGTGCGAAGTGTTGCATCTGGACACCGTTGGGCTCGACGATGATTTCTTCCGGTTGGGCGGCGACTCGCTCAAGCTTGTCGCACTCGCTACACGCCTGGCACTGCATAGTGCGCACCGGCCGACGATCCCGGCCCTCTACAAGGCGAGCACACCTCGCGATCAAGCACAGGCGTTTGTCGCCGACACCGTCACGGCGTCGCAACCTGCGCCTGCAGTAGAAACCCGTCTGCAAGCAACGGATGCGCAAGCACGCCTGGTGCTGCTGGATCGAATCAGTGGTGGCCAGGCGCCTTACCTCATTCCGATACTGTTGCGTCTGCAGGGTGATGTCGACTTTGATCGGCTTGGGGCTGCATGGTTAGCCCTTGGCCAGCGACATGAATTCCTGCGCAGCCGCTTCAACATTGAAGGTGAGACGGTCTGGCTTGACCCCGCCCGTCAACCCCCGTTGAAGCGTCTGGCCCTGGCTCAGGACGAGGTCGAGACTACGCTGGCAGACCTGCTCGCCGGTTTTTGCCTGGAAAAAGGCGATATGGCCACCGCAACGCTTCTCGATACGCCTTCGCAGAGCTGGCTAGCTCTCGTCTTTCACCATGCTGCGTTTGACGGCGACTCGGTGGAGACGCTGCTACAGGATTTTGCGGCGCTGCACGCGGGCGATGTCTTGGCGCCGCCCCCGGCACCCTTGATAGATACCTGGGCCGCGTTGACTACTGAACCTGACAACAACTCGACGCGCTATTGGATTGACCGGCTAGCCCATTCAACCTGTGAGATACAACTGCCAACCAACCGCTCCCGTGGTGCACATGTTGATTACCGCGGGTCGACCACCTCGGCACCGGTTGAGCCGGCACTCGATACCGCGATTCAGGCACTTGCCGAACGTTCCGCTGTGACGCCTTACATGATCTGGCTGGCCGGTGCCCTGGTCACGCTGGGACGTTATGCCCAGCAGGATGACTTGACGATCGGCACGGTGAGTGCCGGTCGCACGTCGATTGCGTGCGAAGGTGTCTGCGGGATGTTTGCCAACACGCTACCACTGCGCATCACGTTGGATGAATCGATAAGCTTTGAAGCGCTGTTGGCGGACGTGCGCCAGATTGTCCTCGAAGGGCTTGAACATCAGTCGTTCTCCTTCAGCGACCTGGTCGCTGCGCAATCGTCACACCGCCAAAGCTGGCGCAACCCGCTGTTCAACGTGATGTTCTCCTACACCAATACTGGCGAGCTGGCTCAACCTGGGCAAGGTCTGCACTGGCGTCGCAGCGATTGGGAATACCCTTTTGCCAAATTCGACCTGACGCTTTTCGTGCAAAAAGAGCCAGGACATTCCCGCATCGCTATGGAAGTAGCAGACGGTGCGTTGTCATCGGATGCGAGCGGGTTCCTGCAACATTGGCTGCGCGTCCTCGGTTCGCTGACGGCTACCCCCGAGGCACCGCTAAAAGCAACAAGTCTGATTGGCGAGGACGAACGCACCTTGGTGCTGGATGTTTTCAACGACACGGCGGCAACCCAGCGCGACACACTGTTAATGCATGAACCGTTCGAGGCACTGGCTAGAGCGACCCCCCAAGCTTGCGCTGTTATGCAGGGTGATCATCGCCTCTCCTATCTCGAGCTTGATACCGCCGCTAACCGCCTGGCTCATGCACTGCGCTCGCAAGGGTGCCAGCCTGGCGTACCGGTAATGGTGATGATGGATCGGTCAGTTCAGACCGTGGTGGCAGTCATCGGTGTATTGAAAGCCGGTGGCTACTATGTGCCTGTCGACCCGACACACCCTGCGGCACGGCTTGCCTCAATTGCTGAATCTCTAACGGTTCGCCTGCTTGTTACCGATGCCGCTTCCTCTGGGCAGCGCTGCGACTTCATCGAGACCGTGGCATTCGACGCAGTTGTGTGTCTTGACGCGCAACCAGCTGTACTCGTCGAGTCACCAGTCAATCGTGTCCTGTGGGCCGACGATGTCGCCGCCTATCCAGCCAGTCAGCCAGTGCGCAGTGCGGAACCCACCGACCTGGCCTACACCATTTTCACCTCTGGTTCGACCGGGCGGCCAAAGGGTGTAGCCATTGCCCATCGTCGCGCAGTCAACCTCATCGACTGGGTCAATGACACTTGGGCGGTTGGGCCGCAGGACCGGCTGCTGTTTGTCACCTCGTTGTGTTTCGACCTGTCGGTGTATGACATTTTCGGCTCGCTGGCAGCCGGGGCCTCTGTGTATGTCGCGAGCACTGACGACTTGCGTGACCCGTTGCGCCTGATCGAACTGCTGCGTGATCAAGCAATCACTTTTTGGGACTCGGCGCCTGCGGCATTGCAGCAGGTGCTACAAACGGCGTCCGGCAGTGGCAAGGCCATTTCCTACGCACTGCGCCTGTGCTTCCTGAGCGGGGACTGGGTTCCAACGTCGCTGCCGGGCGCGTTGCGCGGGCTGTTCCCGGAGGTACAACTGGTAGTGCTCGGCGGCGCGACAGAAGCCACGGTATGGTCGAACTTCTTTGAGGTGCGCGAGGACACCTCTGACTGGGTAAGCATTCCTTATGGCCGGCCTATCCGCAACGCGCGCTATTACGTGCTCGACGAAGGTGGGCAACCCTGTCCCGTCGGTGTCCCTGGGCGTTTGTTTATTGGCGGGCAATGCCTTGCCGAAGGGTATGCACAGGCACCAGCACTGACGGCGGAACGTTTCATCCACGACCCGTTTGTGCAACAGCCGCAAGCTCGCATGTATGACACGGGCGACCTTGCTCTGTGGCGTGCCGATGGCCAGATGATCTTCCTGGGGCGCCGAGATCATCAGGTCAAAGTTCGCGGCTACCGTGTCGAAATCGGTGAGGTCACGCATGCCGTCGCCTCACACCCAGCCGTCAATCATTTGCTGGTACAGGCCCAAAAGGACCCCGGTGGCGATCTGGCGCTGGTGGCACACGTAGTCCTCAACGCCCCGGTAAGCGTCAGAGAACTCACAGCCTTTGTGTCGACGTTGCTGCCCGCCTATATGGTACCAACCTGGTTTTCGTTTCTCGATTGCCTGCCCGTAACGGTCAACGGCAAATTTGATCGCGAGCGTCTGCCGAGCATCCGCGAACTGATGGCGTTGCAACAGACCGAGCAACTGCTCAGCCCGGTGGAAGCCGAGATTCACGCACATTGGTGCCACGTGCTGGGTCGTGATTCGGTAGCACTAGACCTCGCTTTCCACGCGGCGGGGGGAAGTTCGCTGTTGCTGGTGCGGCTCTTCTCGCGACTGGAAGAGGCGTTTGCGGGTGTCTTCACCATTCCCGGATTGTTTGCCATGCCGACGCTGCGTGAGCAAGCCGCGCACCTCCAAGCATTCCGTGCTAGCACGGTGGCCCCCCCGCTCGATGACGAGTCCGACTTGCTCAACTCGTTGCTTGAGCGGGTCGCCCGCAACGAAATCGATATTGACGCCGCGATGATGCAACTAACGACATTGGGTGAATGAGTCGTGAAAAAACTACATGAAGAAATCTTGCGCAGCTTTGCTACAGGCAGCCTGAGCAAGGAGGGTGCGACCTACCTGCTGCGGGTTTGTGCCCGTCAGCGCACTGCTGAAGAGCCCATTGCGGTGATCGGTATGGCGGGGCGTTGGCCGGGCGCCGAGGATGTGGACGCTCTGTGGAACGTGCTCAGGGCCAACGAGTTCCAGGTTCGCGCATTTCCGGAGTCACGACGCCGGACGATCTCGCCTTGGCTGGGGGCTGATGGCGCGACGGCATTTTTGCCGGGCGCATGGCTGGACGAGATTGACCACTTTGATGCCGACTTCTTCGGCATCGCATCACGCGATGCCGAGCTGATCGACCCGGTGCAGCGGTTGTTCCTGGAGACTTCGTGGCTGGCTTTGCGTGACGCCGTCGGCAATCCTGCGCAACTGCGTGGCCAGTCTGTGGGGGTATACGCCGGCTGTTGCCCGGGCTCGGACGATGTCAATTACTGGCAACTGATCCAGCGTCATGCGCCCGGCGCCGCTTCAGTGGCCTTCACCGGCAATTTGTCGTCGATGTTGCCCGGGCGAGTAAGTCACGCATTTGACCTGCGCGGGCCCAGCATGGTTGTCGACACGGCATGCTCGTCATCACTGGTGGCTGCGCACTATGCCTGCCAGGCGTTGCGGGCGGGCGAATGCCAGCTGGCAATTGCTGGAGGCGTGAAGCTGCACTTGTTTCCGCAGGTATCGGACGACCAGATTGGGATCGAATCGCCAGACGGCTTGACTCGCACGTTTGCGGGGGGGCCAAGCGGCACCGGTTTGGGAGAGGGTGTGGGGGCTGTGGTATTGAAGCCTTTGAGCAAGGCACTGGCCGACGGCGATCGCATTTATGCGGTTATCAACGGCAGTGCCTGCAATCAAGACGGCCGTACTTCAGGTCTCACCGTGCCCAATGTGGTATCACAGCAGGCGGTGGTTGAGTCTGCATGGCGGGCCGCGGGTATCGGGCCGCAAGACATTGGTTGCATCGAAGCACATGGCACGGGCACACGCCTTGGTGACCCGATCGAATTCGAGGCATTGTCTCGCGCTTTGCAACCCCTGTGTGACCAGACAACACGGTGCGCGCTCGGATCGGCCAAGACGGTATTCGGCCACCTGGACAGCGCGGCGGGCATCACGGGCCTGATCAAGAGCGTGCTGATGGTCCAGCACCGTCACATTGCGCCGAGCCTGAACTTCGTTTCGCCCAATGAAAGTATCGACTACCTGGCATCGCCATTGTATGTGAACGATCGCCTGATTCCTTGGCCAGAAAAAGCCGGTCAACAGTGTGGCGTCAGCGCGTTCAGTATGGCCGGCGCCAACTGCCATATCGTCGTTGGTCCTGCGCCAGCGCACACGCCTGTCGAGCGCCCCAAGGTCGGCGCCGAGATGACACGCCGGGCTTTCTGGTTCGCGTACAAGCCCGCCCCGGCAACGTCGATGGAGGCAAATGTTGGCAAGCCTGACGCCGCCCAGGACGTGGTCACGAGGGTTTGGGCCGAACTGCTGGGTGCGGGTGCCGCTGTCGAGGATGCAGACTTCTTCATGTCTGGCGGCGACTCGCTCAAGGCGGCAGTCCTTGCGTCTCGGCTTGCACGTGAGTTAGGGCGAAAGGTCAGTGTTTCGCAGCTATGGCGAACCCCCACGCTCGCAACCCTGCGTGCTGCCCTTCAGCAGGCAAGCGACAGCCATCAAGTTGCGCTGCCACACTATGAGCCTGCCGATAGATACCCGCTCACTCCGGCGCAAAAACACATGATGCTGCACAGCATGCAGCATGCCGACACACTTTACAACGTGCCTTTCGGTCTGCGCCTAGACGGCGCGGTAGACGTCGAAAAGCTGTGCCGACGTGCTCGTGCAGTGGCTGAGGCGGATGACGGGTTGCGCGTACGCGTGGCCATGCAGGGTGGCCAGGCCGTGATGGTGCCTTCTATGTCACAGGCGCTTGAAGTAGACGTTGTCGAGGCTGCGGATGACGCGGCGCTGGAACGGCTGACGCTGCAATTTATCCGACCCTTTTCGCTCGAGAATGGCCCACTGGCGCGATTGCTGCTGGTCCGCCAATCGCCGACAGTTACCTGGTTGCTGATGGACTTTCATCACGTGGTGATGGATGGGATTTCTGTCGCACTGTTCGTACAACGGCTTGAGCAAGCATGCCGTACCGACGACGATTACGTGCTGCCCCCGGCACGCACCGCACTCGACAGTGCTCAGTGGTACGCCGAGCGCGTGGCTAGCGCAGAGTTCACCCGGCATCGCGACTTCTGGACATCGCGCCTGGCACACCGTGGTTCTGGGATGCTGGCTGCTTTTCAGGCGGCTTCCCCGGACGAAACACGCGGAGCACGGCTTACCTTGACACTGGATGCGCCAACATCGCTGGCGGTGACAAACTTTGCGCGCACCAGCGGAGTAGGGCTGTTTGCAACGGTGCTGGGAGCGTTCACTCTGGCTCTGAATGCATTCAGCGGCCAACGTGCCTTTAACATCGGAACCCCGTTCTCTGGGCGTCTTGGCGCAGGCACGGAGGACGTGTTGGGCATGTTCGTGAACCTGCTACCCATGGCGATGGTGGTGGCTCCCGAAGCAGCGCTGAACGATTGGCTGGCCACCCTGCGCAACAACCTGGCGGAATGCATGGACGTACAAGAGGCGCCAATCGATCTGATCGCGCCACAGCCCGGCCCTTTGCGTGAAGCGTTAGGTTTCAACGTGGTCTTTGCGTTGCAGAACATGGCGCTGGGGGCCTTTGAACTCGACCAAGGTGTGAGGGCGACGCCGATACCCTTCTACGACTTGCCGTGGAACGTCGCAAAATTTGATCTGACATTGTTCGCCATGGAGGTCGGTGACCGCCTCGTGCTCAGTTTCGAACGGCGTGTCAATGGCTTGTCGGCGGCCGCGTTGTCGGCCCTGGCAGAGCAGGTAGTTACGCTGCTGTCCGAATTTGCAACACCCCGCGTTCAACAGCTATCCGATTGCCTCGCGCTGCTAGCCGGCGTGGCCGCCCCGCAAATGCACCCTGTCTTCCATTTCTGAGTCCTAAAATGTCCCTAGCTAACGAAATTGATGCGGAAGCTGGTTATGATGTATTGCCAACCGATTGGTTCTCGGGCCCAGTGCCGGCCATTGCGCTTGAGATTCCGGGAGATGTAAATGACTGGATAGAGCGTGTCTGCGCCGGCCAGCCGGTGGCCGAGATGGCCTTGCTCGGCACCTTGGTTGGCGTTGTGGCGGCGTCCTTCTGCGGGCGACAGCAGGTCGCCCTCATGGTCGGCGTCGACGTCAACGATACCTTGGGCCAGCACCCGACACGCTGCGCGTATCTGCAGCTTGATTGCACGCCAGAGCGCAGCTTTGCAAGCCTCGCCAGCGATGCCCTCCAAGTGTGCTCCGCACCGCCTCGGGCCGATAAATCGCCGGTTGCGCAATTGCTGGTCTGCCGATTGGAAAACACTGCCGGGTTCGACAGCATGCCGTTGGTGCTCGGTTTCGAACGCATCGGCCAAGGCTGGTGCGCAAAGCTCAGCGGCACCCGCGCCAAGGAGCTGGCCGACTGGGTATATTGGCTGTGGCAGGCCTTGGTGCATCAGGGCCGCCAGTTCGCTAGCGACCCGCATCGTAATCTCGGCCATATCGACCTGTTGCCAAATGCCCAGCGCACAGAGCTGTTGAGCATCAACGCCACGGGCGCCGACTACTCTGGCGACTGCAATATCGCCGCCACAGTACTGGCGCAGGCACTCCAACAGCCGACAAACATTGTGGTACATGGCGTGGAGGGCGACCTGACGTGGGGCGAACTCATCGACAAGGCCGCACGGTTGGCTGGATGGCTAATTGCACAGGGGGTCCAACCAGGGCAAGTGGTTGCGGTTGTGACAGAGCGGCACGAGAGCACCGTCACCGCGTTCCTTGGAATTGCATTTGCTGGCGGGGTTTATCTGCCTGTGTCCTCGGATTACCCCACAGATCGCATCGAAATGCTGATCGCGGATTCCGACGCGAGGCAGGTCATCGCGATTCATCCTGCTCCCTCGCTGGCGGTACCTGTCACCGCGTGGGCGGACATCCCTTTTACCGATTATTCACCGGTCGCACCGTTATCGCGACGCGGGGATGACCCGCTCTACCTGATCTATACCTCAGGCTCTACCGGGGCGCCGAAGGGGGTGAAGGTCACGCATCGAAATGTCGCTCGATTGGTTGGTAAAACCACCTACATCGACTGGCAGCCCGGTGATCGGATGGCGTTAGCGGCAACGCCGATCTTTGACGCGATAACCTTCGAAATCTGGGGCGCCTTGGTGAATGGGCTGCCGCTGGTCTGTATTCCGAAAGCAGTTTTCCTCGACCCCGACCTGCTGGCCGATACGCTGGCTGAAAAGCAAGTAACGCTGGCATTCGTTTCAACCGCTCTGTTCAACTTTGTTGCATCACGTCGGCCCACAGCATTTGGCGCCTTGCGTTGCCTACTGTTCGGCGGCGAAACCTGCTCGCTGAACCTGGTGCGTGCGGTGCGCAATGCTAATCCGGCGCTTCGTCTGCATCACGTTTACGGACCGACGGAAAACACCACCTTTTCAACCTGCCATGTCGTGGAATCGATCGGCGATCGGCTGTCTATAGGCCGCCCAATCGCCAATACCACAGCCTGGGTGGTCGACGCACAGTTGCGTCCACTGCCGATTGGTGCGCGCGGCCAGTTGCTGTTGGGTGGCGATGGTGTCGCAATCGGCTACCTCAATGCACCCGAACTGACCTCCCGGCGCTTTGTCGAGTTGCCGGCAGCATTGGCTGGGAGCCTGCGCGCGAATGGTTACCTCAGCGGCGACTGGGCACGATGGACGCCCGACTACGCCATTGACTTTCTCGGGCGCAACGACCATCAGTTAAAGGTCCAGGGTTATCGGGTCGAGCTGGATGAGGTTCGGGCACGCATTGCCCTATTCCCAGGCATCACCGAGCTCGAAGTGCTGCCGGGCGAACGCGGTGAAGAAGGCTGCAAGTCACTTGACTGCGGATTTTGCGCCAGCGTGCCTGTGGACATTGGCCAATTGCGCCAACACCTTAGCGACTGTTTGCCGCCGTACATGATTCCGGCGCGTCTCGTCCAGCTCGAGCATCTCCCCCTTACCCTGCAAGGCAAGGTGGACAAAACAGCACTGACCTCTTTGCTCACCTGCACAACAGCCTCACTCGCACTGGTCGATGATAGCCGTCACGAAGTGGACCGACGCATTGCGGCAATCTGGCGCGAGATGCTAAACGTCGAGCGAGTCAGTATCGATGATCACTTTGCTGCGCTCGGTGGTCATTCGATGCTCTTGCTTGACCTTGCTGCTGCAGTATTCTCGACCTTCGGCGTTGAATTGCAGCTGGTCGATCTGGTGCGGCACGCGACACTGCGTCAGCTGTCAGACCTGGTCGTGGAGCGGTCCGCTAATCCTGTACCGGCACCCGCACACGTCAGCCAAACAATCTCTTCGTCAAGGCACCGGCTCCTGCCAACTCAGCTAATGATGTTCCTGGGTCAGCAACGTGCGCCTTCTTCAGCGGCCTATCACATTCCGGTGCTGTTGCGCTTGTCAGGCAACGTTGACGTCCAGGTACTCCAGCAGGCGTGGGCAGACATGCTGGTCGCGCACGAGGCGCTGCGTACGCGTTTTGAGGTGACCAACGACGGTGTTTTCCAAGAGATAGAGGCGAGCGTCGACAACTCGGTGGCGGTCCGCGAAATTGACGCCGCGCAGTTGGACGATTGTGTTGCACAGTCGATTGCCCGTCCCTTTGATTTGTCGCAAGCGCGCTGTGTTCGCGCCCAGTTGTTTATCGCTGATCAACAGAATGCGTGGCTCTTGGTGGTTTGCCACCACCTTGTGATTGATGGTGTCGGCCTGGGCACATTGCTTGGTGATCTGGCGAAGCGCTATGGCGGTAGCTCCCTGCAAACCGTCGGTGCTGCCTGGGGTGCCGAGTTGCAGCGTTGCCTGGACGACATGGGCACCGCGCAAACCGATGTCGACTATTTTATCGAGCACTTGCGGGACGCACCGAGGGGTGTCGAACTGCGCCGCCTGCCCGCAGTGCCTCGCGGTGATGCAAAACTGGCGACGGTCACTACTCGCACGGTCACACCGCAGTTGCGCTCGGCGCTCAATGCGTTTTGCTGCGCGCACGCGGTGACGCCTGCAGTGCCGTTGCTGGCGTGTTTCGCACTCGGCCTTTCGCGCTACGGCGCCGGTACAGACCTGAGCATCGGCATGCCCGTCTCAGGGCGTCGACGCGCCGATGCGGCACGCACGGTCGGTATGTTTGTCAATTCGTTGGGGTTGCGGCTGCGCTGGGACGCCAAGGCGTCGTTCGCGCAAATGATCGCGGAGGTTGCGCAGGAGCAGCACAACGCACTGGAGCATGAGCGCGCACCGTTGAACGAGGTCGCCGCCGGGCTCGGCATAAGCACCAACGGGGTGTTCAATGTGCTGTTCAACATGCAGCCCTCGGGCATGTCGACCTTGGCGTTCGGCGACAGCGTTGCAGCAACCTTGCTCCACCTGCCTTGGAACTCGGCCAAATACGACGTTGCTTTAAGGGTCGACGAGGTTGACGGCAGCGCTGTCGCCATAGGGCTTGAATACCGTCAATCGGTGTTTTTGCCCGCAGAGGCCGCGGCATTTCTCGACGGCTGCGTGGCGTTGCTGGAGCACGCGCTGGCAGCTGCACAGCTGCCGTGCGCGGATCTGTTCGCCCGCAGCGAAAAACAGGCACCATCGAACACCGGCGGCGTACCAAAACTGACGGTGGCCGACACTACCCTGTGGGATCGCGTGGCCTACCATTCGCAGGCGCAGCCAACCGCTCCGGCGCTCAGCGATGTAGACGGCGAACTGACGTGGGCCGAACTGAGCGATCACGCCGGCCGCCTGGCCGCTCGATTGAAGGTGGTCGGCGTCACCCGCGGTGATGTGGTTGCTGTCTGTTTGCCGCGCAGTGCGCGAACCATAGTCGCGATGCTGGCCTGCTGGCGTGTCGGGGCAGCGTTTCTTAGCCTTGACAAGGAATGGCAAACCAAGCGATTGAGTGACTGCTGTGACACGGCGCGGGTGAAAGTAGCCGTCGTCGACGATGCCAGCCTGAACCTGCCCAGCTGCGTTCAACTGCTGATGGAGGATGACAGCGTCGCGCCCGACGACTCTGCCGTCATCGCACCAAAGCCGGATGATCTGGCGTATGTGATTTTTACATCGGGGTCGACTGGGCAGCCCAAGGGCGTCCCCATAACCCACGCCAATCTTGCCAATTACTGCGCATGGTTTGCGCGCTTTGGCCGCCTTAGCGGCGAAGATCGCTCTGCGGTCCTGACATCGCTGTCTTTCGACCTGTCATTTACTTCGGTCTGGCCGTTGCTGTGGTCCGGTGGGTCGGTGCACATCGCACCGTCGATGCCGGCGGTGGATGCAAGTGCGGTGGTTGATTTTATTGCGCGCCGCCGTGTCACCTGCCTCAAGGCAACGCCGTCGCTGGTGAGCATAATGCTCGCCGATTTTGAATCTCGTGCCGCTCGGCTTGCCTCGTTGCGCCTGATTACCCTCGGCGGTGAACCACCCAGACGTGCCGAGATGCTCCGCTTGAGCAAAGCCTTGGCCTGGGTCGAACTGGTCAACCACTACGGCCCGACAGAGACCACCATCGGATGCGTGGCAATGCGGGTCGACCTCGCGTTACATGGTCAGGAGGGGGCTATTCCCGTTGGAGATACGGTTGACAATACGCGAGCGTTGATTGTCGACGAACACCGCCGGCCCTTGCCTCCAGGGCTGGTCGGAGAGCTGTGTATCTCAGGCGTGGGCGTGAGCCAAGGTTATCTGGGCGTTGAGCCGGGGCAAGGATTTTTTCTCGATTCAGATCTTTGCCAAGGGCCGATTTATGCGACTGGCGATGCCGCTTGGTGCAACGCTCGTGGGGAACTGGTGTTGCAAGGGCGGATCGATCGGCAAGTCAAAATTCGCGGCTTCCGTGTGGAACTGGCGGAGGTTGAGTTTCTGGCAGCTCGTCTCAACGGAGTGACTGGGGTCGCCGCCCTTGTCGTTTTAAGCCCCCAGGGAGATGCCGAGCTGTGTCTGTTCTGGCAGGGCCCGCTGAGCGACATTACCGCGCTACGGGCTCAGATGACGCAGAGTCTACCGCCGTTCATGGTGCCCTCGCATTTGCGCCATCTTGATAAGTTGCCCGTCACGCATAACGGCAAAGTGGATGCTGCAGCGCTGCTCGCAAACTTCAAGCCCGCCGAGCGTGAACGCAGCGAACCGGCACCGAAAACACTGAAGCGCGGTGCACTGCTTGATGATTTGCAAGCGATGTGGCAAGCGCTCACTGGCATGGAAGTCGACTCGACCGATACGCCGTTGTTCGAGGCTGGTGGAAACTCGCTGCAGATACTGCGTTTGTTCACGGAGGTGCGTCAACGCTTCGGAGACGTCCTGACCCTGCCCGATTTGTTTGCCTGCGGCACGCTGGCTGAAATCGCCAGTTTGCTGCGCCGGCGTCTCGCTGCTGCCCTGCCTGCTCCGAATGCACGCTGGAGCAGCAGCACGCGAATGCTTGAGCGTTTTGCGCGTCGTCATCAAGCCAGTCTCGATGCGGTACTGATCAGCATTGTGGCGTCTGCGCTTTATGAGCGGGCTGAGGACGACTCGGTATCGCTGGCGTTGTTCATGCGCGGTGAGGGCCGTCAGTTAACCTTTGACTTTGGGCAGTACGACTCGCTTGGGCAGCTACTAGACAACACGGTCGCGCAACTTGAATCGCAACAGCCACTCGCTCCGACCGAGCAAGAATGGGTGCTTTATCTGGAGGATGATCCTCAGCCCGGCGCAGGCCGTAGGGTCTTGTCGCTGAGCATCGCCGCCGATGGCATTGCCGGCCAAGTATGGGCGCCTGCCTCTCAGGCGCCGGCAGCGACCCTGCTGGCGCGTCGTATCGGCCAACTTCTCAATCAATTTCAATAAGGATCTCAATCATCATGCTGGGAATTGTTTTTGCAGGCCAAGGTTCGCAAGTTGCCTCTATGGGGACCGCGTTGTGTCGACGCTATCGTGAAGCGCAAGCGGTGTTTGAGGAAGCAGATGCCACCCTTGAGTGGTCGGTCAGCGAGTTTTGTAGCGCCCCCGACGAGGCGGCACTCTCACAAACCCGATTTACCCAAGCGGCCATCCTTACAGTGGAGATCGCCCTGTTGCGCACGCTTCAAGCACGGCACGCTTTGCCGGTCGCTTTTCTGGCGGGTCACAGCGTTGGCGAATACTCCGCTTTGGTCGCTGCGGGCGCGTTATCGTTCGCCGATGCCTTGCGGCTGGTGGACCGTCGCGGGGTGTTGATGGACGACGCCTGCGACCCTTCGCTTGGCATGGTTGCGGTCAGTGGTTTGTCAGCCAGCATGGTTTTGGCGGTTCATGCCCGCCTGGTGGCGGCGGATGCAAACATCGATATTGCCTGCCACAACGGTCCTGAGCAGGTAGTACTGGCTGGCCCGGTTACCGATCTGGAGCGCATTGAAGACCCACTGACTTTGCTGGGCGCGCGTCTTACGCGTCTCAAGGTCAGCGGTGCTTTTCATTCACGTGCACTGCACGACTGCAGTGAAGCATTGCGCCCGCTCCTGGCCGCCGCTAGCTGGCAGAAGGCGCGCCTTCCGGTAATCGCCAACGTCACCGCTCGCCCGTATCCACGCGAAAGAGAGGAGGCGCTGGAGTTGCTGGCCCGCCAGGTGTGCGACACCGTTCGCTGGACCTCGTCGATGCGCTTCATGGCCATGAACGGCGTGACGCATGTGGTAGAGATCGGCCCCTCCAGCGTGCTTGCTCGCACGCTGCGCAGCACCGTGCCTTCGTTGTATGTGACGCCGTTCTGCGACGTCGATGACTTGCAGACGGTGGAGGACTTCATCCGCCCGCTACGCCCTGCGGCCATCAGCAACGCCTTCATCGGGCGTTGTCTCGCCCATGTTGCCGCAACGCGCACGCTTCGTCAGCCCGACGAGCATTTTGAAGCGCGCTGTCAGGTGCCATATCGCGCAGTACTGGAACGCTGGCAGGTGACTCGTGACCAAGGAACGATGCCATCCCTTGAAGACTTGGGCGAAGCAGTCTCCTTGTTCGAAAACGTGCTGGCAGCCAAGGGGGCCTCAAGCGCGGAGGTACAAGAGCGCCGCGAAGAACTTACCTGGTTCGACCGCCACGGCATCCTCACTTCACAGTTTCCACAAAATGGACCGGATCAAGCGTGAAAAAGAAGTTTTTATTCGAGACTGCCGTTGAACCAATGAGCCCCACTCGCGACGATATCGCTGTCATTGGTCTGGCCGTCAACCTGCCGGGGGCGCAGGATGAAGCTCTGCTGCTGGAACTGCTGCGCGGTGGCAACGACCAGACGCGAAATTACCCCGAACACCGCGTTGCCGATGTCAGCAAGTTCGTCGATTACTATCAGAGTGACCGCAGCCAGGCGGCACATTTTTTTCGTGGAGCCTGGCTTGATCGTGTCGATCTGTTTGACCGCTCGCCGTTCCACATGACGGTCGCCGAAGCCAATCTTTGTGATCCTCATCAGCGGCTGTTCCTGATGGCAGCATGGCAGGCCCTGAACGATGCAGGTTATGGCGGCAATGCGCTCAAGGGGACGCGCACGGCGGTGATTGCGTGCGGCGATACCAAAAAGGGCATCAGCTATTTGAATCTGGTGACCGAGCAGGCGTTTGACATTCTGCCGCTCGCGCTCACCGGCAACAATGCTTCTTATACTCCGGCACGCCTTTCCTTTCTTCTTGGCCTGCATGGGCCGGCCAGTGTGGTGGACACGGGATGCTGTTCATCCCTTGTTGGCATACATCAGGCATGTCTGGGTCTGCTCTCGGCCGAGTATGATTGCGCCGTCGTCGGCAGCAGCGAGTTAAACTTCATGCCGCTGGATACCGGCTTGCGCGTCGGCATTGAGTCATCGGACGGGTCGACACGCAGCTTCGCCGCTGATGCCAGCGGTACAGGCTTGGGCGAGGGCGCTGTAGCGGTGGTTCTAAAACGACTCCAGGATGCCCAGCGTGATGGCGATGCGATTCATGCGGTGATTCGCGGCAGTGCTGTCAACCACAGCGGGCGTTCCGCCGGCTTAACGGTTCCGACTGCCTCCGGTCAAGCGGATGCGATTGGCGAGGCGTGGCGCCATGCGAATATCACAGCTGACGAGATCGGCTATATCGAGGTGCATGGCACAGGGACACAACTGGGTGACCCGATTGAGTTCGAAGGGCTGACGCGGGCTTTCAGGCGACACTCGCCTGCCGTGCAGACCTGCGCGATCGGCACATTCAAGAGCCAGATCGGCCACCTGATGAACTCGGCTGGCCTTGCCGGATTTGTTAAGGCTGTGCTGAGCGTCAAATACGGTGAGCTGTTCCCCTCGCTCCACTTTATCGCGCCGAATCCGTCTATCGACTTTGTTGGCTCACCGTACTATCTGAACGACCGTCTTCGTGGCTGGCCGCAGGGAAAGTCAGCCATAGCGGGGGTGAGTTCTTACAGCATGACGGGCACCAATTGCCATGTGGTGGTGCAGGCCCCGCCCTCACGCAAGCCGGTTCCCTGTGAGCCTGGTGAGGTACAGCTTTGCCTGCAGGCTGCATCGCCTGAACAATTGCGTCATTACGCCTTGAACTTGGCTGACTGGCTCCAGACTCAACCCAGGGTGGAGCTCGCCGATGTGGCGTATACCCTGGCAACCGGTCGCGCCAACCAGCCTTACCGCTGGACGATACGGGCCTCCGAGCCCGCCGAAGTCTTGCGATTGCTGCGAGCGGCAGCCAATCCCGGCTCGGCCCATGAGCAACCTGGCGACCATAAGTGGCTTGTCTACGCTACTGTTGAGTCGGGACAATTGCCTAAACTCCCGACGCGCCTCAGCGGTCGACGCGTTCATTTGCCGGCGCC
Organism: Pseudomonas sp. NFR09; assembly: GCF_900111535.1. NCBI lineage: Bacteria > Pseudomonadati > Pseudomonadota > Gammaproteobacteria > Pseudomonadales > Pseudomonadaceae > Pseudomonas > Pseudomonas sp. NFR09. The sequence continues at coordinate 133,239 of NZ_FOIH01000006.1, read as the reverse complement.
GCCACTGAACCTGGAGCGGCATTGGCTGGACCCCCATAGCCCGACGTTGTTCGAGGCGAACGGCGCCAGAGGCATGGGGCAGCGGCTGCGCGAGCTGGTCGAGCCTTGGTTGCGCGCGCGTGCCGCAGACCCGGAAGTCGCGCACCTGCTGGAGCAAGTCGAGGCGCTGGACCTTGCGGCGGTCAGTCATTTTGTACTCACTGGAGATATTGAGCGCGATCAGGGCCCGCTGACCGCGCTGGTGCAACAGACGTTTGCGCGCAAGCTGGGGCTGACCAACGTCGACCCACAGACAAGCATCACTGAAATGGGCGGGGACTCCATGACCGTCATTCAGATTGTCGGCGCCTTGAACAAATACATGACCGTGCTGCTGAACGATGTTTATGCCAATCCCACCGTCAATGATCTGGTTCGGTGCTTGCTGATCAAGCGCCATGATGAAGCGAGTAAACCCGAACTGTTTGCACGACACGTGTTGCAGATGGATGCATTGCTGGAAGACCGTACGACGCTCGAAACGCAGTTGCAGCACTATTACCAACAACGCCAGGCAGCGCAGCATGCTCTCGGGCCGCTGAGAACCGATCGGCGGTCACGCACGGTACTTTTGACGGGGGCGACCGGCTATATGGGCGCGCATTTCTTGCGCGTGCTGTTGGACAGGCAAGACTGGCATGTGATCGCGCCGATAAGAGCCCAGACGCCGGAGCAAGGCATCTCGCGTTTGCAGGCGGCGCATCTGCACTATCACGCCAGACCGATCAGCGCCGCTGAACTTGAGCGTTTGCAGGTCTTCTGCGCAGACCTGGGTGAACCTCGCCTAAGCTTATCGCAAACCGATTGGCACGACTTATGTGAACAGGTGGACGAGATTATCCATTTGGCCGCACGTGTGCGCCATTCGGGTGACGAGGCGCGCTTTCAGCACGACAATGTCGCGGCTGTCGAACAGATTATTGCCTGCGCCCAAACGGGGCGCCGCAAGCGGGTGCACTTCGCTTCTTCTACGGCAGTTGCGCATGGTCACTATGACGAGCCGCCTTTAGTACGCCTGTACACGGAATTCGACCGCAGCCTGGCGCCGGCATACAACAACCCTTACAGCAAGAGCAAGGCCGCCGCCGAGCAGTTGCTCGGGCAGGCCAGCCAAGCGGGGGTGGACGTTAATATTTATCGGTTTGGCAATGTCCTGTTCCACTCGCGTACGGGCCTTTTCCAAAGCAACGTTGAGGAGAACGGTATCTATAGTCTGATTCGTGCATTTGTGGTTCTGGGATGCTATCCAGACTCACCGCGCCGCGAGCTGGATTTCGGTTTTATCGACGAAATGACCCATGCTTTTTTCGCTATTTTTGATCGGCCAGCACTCAATCAGGGCTGCTATCACCTGTTCAACGAACATTGCGTCAGCGTCAACGACATCTGCGAAAACTTTGCTGCACTGGGTTATCCAATGAAGCGTATGCCGCTTGGCGAGTTCGTCCGCTATATCAACACACCGCAGGTGAAAGAAACTCACGGCCGGATTGTTGACCGCCTGTTGTTTCACATCGGCTACCTGACACTCAACCTGGAGGCTGTCTCGACACTCTGGGAGATTGACAACTCCTATACGCGCGACGTATTGGCCCGCTGTGGATTCCAATGGTCGAAGGTGAGGCTCGCGCATATCGATAGCATGGTGCGGGCGTGCCCGGAGCCGAATTTTTTCCCAGCCTTGGAGCACCGATGATGGCGAATACTAGCGGACTCATGAGTCGGTACCTTTTTCCTGCCGGGGACTTGCAAAACGTCCAAGCGTTGATCGTCTGCCTTCCCCATGCGGGCGGTAACTTGCACACCTATCACGCATGGGCGGCCCACCTTCCGTCCGGCATCGGCTTGATGGCTTGGCAGGCACCCGGTCGCGGCTGCCGCATAGACGAGCCGATCCTGGCCGATCTACCCGCCATGACCGATGAAGTAGTGGCTGGTATCAAGGCATTGGAAACTACGCCATTCGTGCTTTTTGGCCACAGTTTCGGCGGGTTGCTTGCGTTTGAAACGGCCCGTGCATTACGACGTGCCGGTCAATCGCTGCCAGCACACTTTGTCGCCTCCGGTTGCCTGCCGCCGCCGTTGACGCAGGCCCGACGGTCCAAGTACCAGGGTCTGGATGACAATGGCGCCATGTTTGACCGGCTGGTGGAGGACGGCGGTGTCCCTGCCTCGCTTCAGCCGCACCGGGAGGCGTTCCTGCCCATGATGGGATCAGTACGCGCCGAGTATCAGGTCATGGCGCAATACTGCTTTAGCGAAGAAACGCCTCTGGCGATCCCACTAACGCTGTTCTGCGCCAGGGACGACAGGCTGGTAGGCAGTGTCGAAATGGCTGGCTGGTCTGCCTTGTTCGACGGCGATGTGGATGAAGTGGCGTTAGAGGGCGACCACTTCTATGTAGACGCTGCTACTGCCGCTCAAGCCGCTGCCTGTTACTTGGGTAAGATCGCGTCGGATCTGCTGCGCGCAGACGCAGGAGATTAAGACTGTGACTCACCCTAAGAAATTTTCACTCACGTCCTTTATCATAGCTCGCGGATTTGGCTTGCTGGCTGATGAGATGTTTTTGTTTGCAGTGCCTGTCGCACTCTATGTGGCGACCGGCGAGCTGGCTTGGGTCGGTTTGTCGGTCATGGGGCTTACGGTATGGCGTGTGCTGCTCCTCCCCTGGTTGGCGCTGTATATCGACCGCCATCGCTTGAGGCCGCAATTGCTGTCAATCGATGCGGGGCGCATCGTGTTGACGGCACTGATGGCCCTCACCATCAGGTGGCACTGGGTGACGATTGCGCTCGCGGGCGCCTTGGCGCTGCTCAACACTTACAGTTTCATCATGCTTGAGAAAACCGTCGCCTCTCACTCTGCGCCCCATGAGTTGGGACGTTTGCAAGCGCGGTTACAGACCATCGAGCAGATCGCGCGGGTAGTCGCTCCCTCGGTCGGCGGGTTTACGCTTTACTTGGGCGGGCTACGGATGATTGCGCTTGTTGCTTGCGCTATCTTCGCCTGCAGTTTGTGTTCGCTCTGGTTTGGCTTTCGGCCCGATGAAGACAAGCCTGTACCAGGCAAACACAGCAGTGTTCTGAAAGGGGTTCGCACGTTATGGTCGCGGCCACGAATGGTGTGGCTTGTGGCCGTGTCGATGGCGAGCAATCTGGTGGAGTCGCTACTTATGTCATTGGCTCCGATGATGTTTATCACGCGTTTCCACATGACGGAGGTAGACCTGGGCACGTTTCTCAGCGTGACAGCTGCTGTTTCGATTGCGGTCCTCTCCGTGTTGTCATTGCGCGGTCATGTGTACATCGGTCGCACCTTCGCGCATACGCTGCTGATTGCCATGGCGGTGGTCGCCCTAGTTATTCCTATGGCCAACACGCTTGGCGTGTTTGCCGGCCTTTATTTGGCATTTATCATCATGCGCACAGTTTTTGTGATTCACGTGCGCACTGAGCGCGCGCGCGCGATCCCCTCGGCTGACTTCGGCAAAGCGCTGGGCGTCATGATTGCCCTGTTGCAACTACCGATCCCGGTCTCGGGGTTTCTCATTTCGATGAGTACGCGCCTGCATATTCCGATAGACAGGCTGCAATGGGGCGCCACTTGTGTGGTGATCGTCGCCTGTGGGGTTCTGGCGTTATTCTTGCGTCACCGGACCAGAATACCTAAGCTCACTCATTAGCATTATCTGCACAGAAACAGCCTCTCAGACTCCCTTACGAGACACGCATGCAACTTTATTTATACGACACCTGGCAACGCGAGACTCGCGCATTCGAACCCCTGAACGCTGAATACGTAGGCCTATATTGCTGTGGTCCGACTGTTTACGACTACGCCCATATCGGTAATCTGCGCACCTACATGTTTGAAGACACCCTGCGCCGTGTTTTAGAGTTCAACGGCTTTTCCGTGCGTCATGTGGTTAATATCACCGATGTCGGTCATCTTGTTTCAGATGGAGACGACGGTGAGGACAAAATGGAGAGAGGCAGTCGTCGGGCGGGAGGTGAGTCCGCGTGGGTGCTGGCTGATCGCTACACCGCAGCGTTTCAGGTAGACATGCGGGCTCTGAATAATCTGGAGCCGACTCTTTGGTGCCGCGCCACAGAGCACATTGCCGAGCAGATAGACTTCATTGCGAATATCGAAGCCAAGGGTTTTACCTATCGCACGACTGACGGTATTTATTTTGACTCCAGTCAACAAGATGACTATGGTTACCTAGCGCGCCTTGACTTGGCCGGCTTGCAAGCTGGTTCGCGGGTCGAGATGGGAGAAAAGCACCATCCGACCGATTTTGCCCTGTGGAAATTCAGCCCTCTGGACAGCCAACGCCAAATGGAATGGAACAGCCCCTGGGGGCGCGGGTTTCCCGGTTGGCACATCGAGTGCTCGGCGATGTCGAGCAAATATTTATCGCCGTGGTTCGACATTCATTGCGGCGGTGAAGACCATGTTGCCGTACATCACACCAACGAAATTGCCCAGAGCCAAGCGTGCCACGGCACGCGAGCGGCAAATTTCTGGATGCATGGGTATTTTCTACAGTTGGACAACGTCAAGATGTCCAAGTCAGGAAGTGATTTCCTACGGCTGCAAACTGTGATTGACCGAGGCTATGATCCGATGGCCTATCGCTACCTGAATCTGAGCGCCCATTACCGCAAGCAGTTGAGCTTCAGTTGGGAAGCACTTGATAGTGCTCAACAGGCGCTTATGCGTCTGCGCGTCAGTTATTTTGGCTGGCCACAAGGCGGCGAAGTTGATCAAGCCTTCAGCGAGGCGTTTTTGCGCGAGGTCAATCAGGACTTGAACACCCCGCGAGCACTCGCGCTGGTATGGAGCCTGGTTAAGGGCTCGTTGTCGAATGCCGATAAAAAAGCAACGCTGCGTCATTGCGACCAAGTGCTAGGGCTGGCGCTCGACAGCTGGCAACCGGTTGAGGCGATCATTCCAGCTGAAGTCATGGCACTGTTCGAAACTCGGCAGGCGGCCCGTAAGGCGAAGAATTGGCAAGAGGCTGATGCTCTGCGTAAGCGTATTCTTGAGCTGGGCTATGTCATCGAAGATGGTGAGCACGGCGTGACCATCAAAGCGGTATCGTGACTACATGAACGCGCCTGGATTCGTCTTTCTGTGTAGAGAGGGCTGCATGGGAACTACCAGTTCGTAATACCGAGTACCCAGGTACGTAAACGAATTCCGGCAGCCTGGCTCAAAACCGCATCAGTTTCAACATAACGTGAAAGCCGCGTTGTTTCTGGCTGCGACAGTTTCAATTCTCTAGCGCGTCAGTTCGAACCGGCTTTTGGGTACATTGCGACAGTTTTGCGCTTCCTCCAAAGGAGGCAGAATCTCGTGAATTCCGTGTACCGTTTGTGACAGTTTTAATTCTCCAAATTCAGGGTATCAGCAGGCCCTACCTGGTGTTTACGGAAAATCCGCCCGGGTAGACCTTCCCGCAAGTGTTTTTCAATTTCGGCACAGATCCTGTGCGAATGCCTGGTCAAGCAAGCTCGGTTTCTTTTTCCAAGGTTTTGTTTCGGGATCCGGCTGTGCAGCGTAAAGCGTCACTGCATGGGGGGGGAGGGCGCTTGCAGGTGCTGCTCAAACTCCTTCTGCAGCTGCTGTCGCAGTTCTTCTTTGGTCATTCAGTTGCTCTCGCTGAAATTGTTGCCGACGCTGCATCAGTTGCAGCGATATTTCACATCTCTACTGACATACGATCAGATGGGTACTTACGCATGAATTCCATGCTATCGCCGGCCGAGGCTTTCAACCAATCTCCATAAAGCCCCGGGGCAGAATCACGACTATACGTTTTTCATCCTGGGGCTTGTGAAAGTTGGCCATGAAGGGGTGGTCTTCTGCATTGATCGTGAGCATGGTGAACCTGTGCAACAGATCTCTGGCACTCAGGACACGCCACTGCTCCCATAGCCCTGCAATGCCCATCAGCTCGCCTTCAGCCCGGATAATTTGAGTGGAACTCGCGGATTTCGCCAGTGAATTGACAATCAATGGTGGCCGGCGCAACTTGTCCACGACCATGACCCGGTGTGGGTGATCATCAAAAAACCAGAGTCCATGCCGTACGTCCGAACGCTGTTCGTTATAGAACAACCGTTCGGCGACGCCGAGATTGAAGGGCTGTTCCAACTACTCGCTCTCGTCAGAATGCGACGATCTAGCTTTACGCCAAAAAATTTGGATTGTCGCCGTGCTGGCTCATTCGTCAATCTGGTTTTTTGTTGTTCCGTTTGCTATCGCAGCGGCTATTCCTGGGCCTGCCCAAGGTGCCTTACTGGGCCAGGCGGTCTCTCGGGCGCCAAATCGACCTTGCCGTTCATCGTAGGCATGGTCTTAGGTAACCCCGTCTGGTTGCTTGTCGCAACTCTTCGCCTTACGGCACTAGAACTCCAGTTGAGCAGGTTTTCCTTGCAGTCAAGTGGTTTGGAGTTGCCTTCATTCTATTTATCGCATGGGATCTATGTCGAAAAAAATGCCAATCAACCTCGAGCTCCTGCCCATCGTTCAGCGGGCCGTGGTTTGCTATCGGGTGCTCTGTTGACGCTGAGCAATCCAAAAGCAGTCTTTATTTTCGGTGCAGTCGTGACTCACGCCTTTGATCTAATTGATCTTTCCGTCCCAGAGGTTTGTTCATAACCGCGCTAGGAGTTGGCATTAATATCACCGTTCAGTTGCCCTATCTCCTCGCGGCTTCACGTATTAAGCGTGCAATTCGATCACCTAAAGCCATGAAACGCCTGAATCGTACCTCCACAGGTGTCATGACTGGAGGCGCCGGATGTATGGCAATTCGCGGTGTTCGTCTGGCAAACGTGTCTTAAACTGGTCATGCAGGAACCCACTGATGGGGCAGCAGTTGACCGATCTCACTTATCCGCTGCGTCTGCAGCCGCGTTAGAGCATCCTTGAGATAGACATACGGATCATGCCCATTGAGCCGTGCCGACTGGATCAGACTCATGATCGCCGCCGCCTGGGACGGTGGTGAGAAAGCGGCGCAGCGAGTTAAGAAAGTGAGAGGGAGGTGATTCGGGCTGCTCATGACGCAAATGCTTGTATGGATCTGCCCAGTTCCTAGCGAACACAATAATACTGAGCAATCAGGTATCAGCGATCAATGCCAGAATCTCCCATCACTGATTGGTTGTGGCGGCTTTTGGTATTGTCTCAGTATTGCCTAGATCGACCTAAATGGTTTAGTACTCCAGCATTACGTTTTATCAAAGGTATTTTTTGAACGTTGCCGCAGTGATAGCGGTTGTTGTTCCGAGTATCACCGCGCAAGGCATAAAAATCGTCATGGGATTGAGCGAAAACGGTAAGGATAGGTAAATAACCCAAGGCACGATCAGCAGCGGTAGCACTGCTCGCTTAGCGCGGTGGTACACAAAGCTGCTTTCTAGTCCTGAGCCAAATTTGCGTAGGTCACGGCGCATTAACCCATCAACAACGCCAGTGAGCAAGCTTAGTAAGAACAGTGGCGTGGCTAAGACCAGAATCGTCAGGCGCACCACAAAAGTGAAGGTGACGTAGACTGCAGCCAGCACGAAATCTTCAACAGTCACGTAGAGCTGATTGGTCCAGCCCCAGAACCCGTTGCTCTGGCTCGACATTCGGGCCTGCCGCGCAAAGTCCGCAAATCCAGTCTTGCCCAATAGCCAATGATTGAGGAGGTCGAGTACCTGAACGACCATCTGTCCAGGTTGTTTGAGAATGAGTGACGATTTGAAATGGTCGCTAAGCCAGCTCAGTTCATTGGTCAGCATGACTTGGCTGTGTCTCCAGCCTTGATCGCCCCAGAAGAAGAGCAGACCAGCCCACTCGATCAAGATCGAGAACAGTAATGAAGCAATCAACAAACCGATGATGCGCAGAACCAAGCCGATCGCCGCAATAATCAACCCAGTACGCTGGCTCGATTGTGGCGGCATGTTCTGCAATGAAGTCGCCATTGATAACTCCATTGTGTGTTGCAGCGTTGATATGGGCACGATGCCATCTGAACCATTTGCCGTTAAATCGAACAACTAGGTTGGGCTATCCGACCTGATCCAGATTGAAGTTTGTAGTTGGTCCACCACCACCCGTACTCCACCACTGACCCGCCTGCTCGTTGTAAGCCGCCCGCATCATCTGGGTGAGCTCCTGCAGGTCCTTGGGCATAGCATCGTCGTTGGAGGATTTTGGCAACGGCATGCGGACTTTCCAAAGCTGACCACCGGCCTGGAAGGAGAACATTTGCCCCTTGGGCAAACTGACGATGTGAGCCGGTTCGATCAGCGGCACGCTGGTGCTGCTGACACGGTCCTGTGAGGACGAGGTGAAATCCGTGTTGGCCTCCGGATCGGAGGTGTCGGTCGCACCCGAGACCAGGGTCTTGGTCAGCACATTAACCTTGGGCAACTGCTGGGTGAGCAGTTCCGCGGTCGCGGTTTCGCGCACCCGCAGCATCTGTAGAGTGTTGAAATTGCCGACCACCTGGCCGGCCTTGGCCCGGTTGCCGATTCGCGCTTCAATATCACTGAGGGTCTGGGTGTAGGCGGTTACCTGGATACCGGCGCCGCCACCCTTATTGATTAGCGGGATGAATTCATCTCCCATTAACTCGTTGAACTCATCGGCGTGCAGGTTGATCGGCAGCTTTTCACTGCTGCTGCCCGATGCGGGAAGGCCGTGGTCAATACCATGTTTATAGATGTGGCCCGCGACCGAAACCAAGTCGGCAAACATGGAGTTACCCACAGCAGCGGCCACCTCGGCGTCGGTCAGCGCATCCAGGCCGACGTAGACGATGCCGCGTTTTCGGATGATCTGCATCCAATCGAAGATCGGCCGCGGGTCATCCAGATCGGTGTAATTCGGTGCAAGCAACTGGGCGGTCTTGCCGGTGGTGAGTTTCTCCAGCAGCGGCAGTAGCGAGGCAACGATTTTATCGAAGTAAGTACGGTCGTAGCGCACCGCCGAACGCAGCCCGTCCATTACCGGATCAAATACCCGTTTCGCCGCCAGGTATTGCTCGATGGCCACGACCCGCTTTTCGCGTCCTATCATATGCCGGGGAATGTTCTTCTCTGTGAGCTTGCCTTCGAACTGGACGATCACTTCCCATGCTTTCGGATCGGTCTTGGCAAAAAACTGCTGGGCGTATTCGATGAACAGCGCATCGATGTTGACCACGTGCCGCTGGATCTGCAGGTAGTCCGGACGTCGGCCCAATTCGATCAAAGCCCGGGCAATGATGTTGACGAAACGCCATGCGAACTCACGGAAGGCCGCGGAGTTACCTTCACCACTGAGCTGCCCGGCGATGCGTGATGCCACTTCCGAGATACGACCGAAACGTCCCACCGCGTTGTAGCGGGCAGAGATTTCTGGCCAGCCCAGATGGAAGACATAAAACTCTTTGTCCCGACCGGCGCATTTGGCTTCGACGTACATGCGCTTGAGCAAGTCGGCATCGCCCTTCGGGTCGAAGACAATCACGACTTCATGGTCAACGCGGTGAATGTCCTGGGTGATGTACACCTCGGCGAGCCGCGTCTTGCCGACGCGGGTCGTGCCCAATACCAGGGTGTGACCGACCCGTTCGCCCAGTGGCAGACTGACTTCCGTTTCATCGGGCTCGACCCCATGCAGTAATGGCGAGCCTCCTACCGGTGGTAAAGGGCGCAACGGATTGAAGGCACTGTCCAAGGCGGTGACACGCGCCAATGTCGAGAGCGGAAACGGTGCATGCTCAAGGGACTGTTCGAGTCCACGGGCCAGGCGATAGCGGGTCGGTTGGTCGACATAGTGGGCGATCGCTGGATCCTGAGCCTCGACCAAGCGCTGGGTATGCAGGCGGGTCCAGCGAAACCCGCGTCCCATGAACAGACGCTTACAACTGACCGGAATCTGCCGACTGGTCAGCTCGTAGCGGGGCAGCCGGCGGATATTGCGCCGATAGCGCAACACTTCCCAGGCTTGTCGCAGGCGTATCAGGCCGAATAGGGTATAGGCCAGCGCCACAACCAGCCCGATCTCGGGTGACAGGGCCACAGCCCAGGGCGAGCACACGCACAACACCGCTGCGGCGATGCAGATCGCTACGGTGTACAACTCCACCGCCGGCCGGAGCTTTGACTCCATCGCATGCTCTGCCATGACCTGGACTCACTGTTCCAGTGAGGTGTCGGTGATCAAGACGGGGTAGTGCTCGATCTGCAAGCGAGTGGCGATGTCGTTACCGTTGACCGGCAGGATGGTGATGCCCGGCGCGGCGGCTCGAATCCGGGCCAAAGCTTCGGTATCGGTTACTTCAACCGCTAGACCGGCTGCGCCCATTTCCTGCAGTTCAGGCGCGCGTTGACGCAACCAAGCCAGTGAGTGGGTATCCTCACCCACCAGGAAAAATGGCCGTAAGCCTGGCATGTTTAGGGCGCGAGACTTGATTTGGCCTGGGCTCAAGTGAGAGCTGCGAACGGGTAATATCCAGGTTTCATCGGCAAACGTGGACAAGTCCGCATGTATGGCCCGACCAGGCTGGAGATTGTTGTTCATGGGCGGCCTGGCAACTTGAAAATGGGGACGGGTGAAGCCGCCAAACTGGTCCTCTGCAACGGATTGTTTCGACTGCGCGAAAGCAGCCAAGAGCAGGAAGAAGTAATAGGTAATAGGAATTCGTTTCATGGTGGTGTGCCTTGTTCAGCGGAAGCCTGTAGCCGTGCGAGTTGCCGGGAGAATCCATCGCGGTAACGCGCGGCGGATAAACCTCCCGCAGGGCGGTGATAACGCCCAGCGGCTGAAACCCAATCACCGGTGACGGCGTGATGCTCTTGCAGCAGGGCGGCAGTCACAGCCAGATTGCGGTAGGGTTCGAGAGCTTCGCAGGGACTGGAAAAGCGTTGTCTGTGATAACCCAGGTTGGTTTGCCCTAGTCCGGCGTCGACCCGCTTAGCGTCATATTGTGTGAGCGCCTGGAGCAAGGCGTGGCATGCGGCCTGGCGAGTGGCGAAACGGTAGGGTGTTCCGGCGATATTCAGGGTCCAAGGCCACGGCAGCAGTCGACCACGGACGCGAATACCGCTCTCCTGTAAGGCAATTGCGAACAACACCGTAGAAGGGATGTTGGCGTCATGCGCCGCCAGTTGATAAGCCGGAGGCGGAAGTTCGTTAGCCTGAACCGCGTGCACCGTCAGCAGGAGCGCAATAGCAATCAATCGAGACGTTGCCATTGTCCATTCGCCTGTTGAAATGTGGCGGGCAATGGCCCCGGAGCCCCCAGGCTGAACCACCGACCACGATCATGGTTCAGGGTGATCTGCCGGCGTTGAACCTTGGCCGGATCGATGTCCGCTTGCCGAGCCCAGCTGCGGACGCGTTCATCCTCGCCTTGGCTGCCCACCAGGTAGATATCGAACGCCGTATCACTACTTTGCAGACGCTGCGCTTCGGCGGTGCACGCAGAGCAGTGTTCTTCGACAAACATAGCTCGGCGCGGCTCTACCAGTGAGCTAGCAGAGGGCGGGGATGCCATACCCTGAATCGGCAACAGTCCCGGAAACAGTTTGGCCCAAGCCGCTGTATAAGCGTTTTGGTACGCCAACTCGCGTTTGGCTCGTTTGGCTTCCAGCGTCACCTGCAATTCGGCATAGCGCTGGCGCTCTTGATCGGTCTCTGCCTCGACACCTAGCGCAGTTAGGGGATCGAGATTCGGGCTCCAGAAACCACGTGGGCCGGCTTGGATCTGTTTGAAGTGTGTCCACTCCTGCTCTGTGAGACCCCAGCTTGCGGCTTGTTCAAAGTGCGAGCGTCCCAGCGGAGTGGATTGTGTGTTCTGGATCCGTGACGGTGTCGTGACAGGGGTGCCCAGCGCAGCGCCCGTGCTAAGCAGTGAAACGAGACAGACGACGGGCAACAGTGGTGCTCGGTTCATAATCGTGTCTCAGGGGATTTGCACTGTCTGGTCTGGATGAGCGGTCACTGCGAAGATGGCCGCGTTCGGCTCTAGCACTTTCAGTTGCCATGTGCCGAGCTGCTCGCCGTTGTGCAGCAACCGGATATCGTTGAGCGAGCGACTATCAGGAGGCACGACCGCCAGAAAGCGCTCGCCACCACGGGACTCGACACTCAACACTGAGAATGGCGGCGGGAGCGGGGCAGGCTTTGGGCGAGCGGTTTTCTTCGGCTTGGCCGGGGAAGGTGTAGGTGCTTGAAGTGGTGGCTGTGGCTTGAGGTCCAGGAGTTGCTGCTCGACGTGCTCAAGCCGTGCGCGTAGCGCGTTCATGTCGGCTGCGGTGGTTCGGTCTGCCAGACGATCGCGCAGTTCCTGTATCTCTTGCGCCCATTGATCCAGCATCGGATCGAGGGTATTGGCCTGTTGCTCACCGGAATCCACCATCTGCTTCAGGTCCTTCAGTGCGTACTGCAGCTTCTCCTGCGCGTCTTTGAGAGCGCTCGAATCACGTTGCAAGGTTTGCAGGATCTGTAGGTGCTGGGCGTTCGCATTTTCCAGCTCGATCACGCGTTGATACTGGTTATACAAACCACCACTTAGCCCAGAGACCGCCAGGCAAAGTGAGCCGACAATGAGGGTTTGAAACGTCGAGGCTTTCATGGACGTGCCCCCGACTGATGGGACGAGGTGGGCAGTAACCGCGAGACGCCAGCCTTCATTTTCTGGCGTTCGAAGCAGACCGAACGGCTGACCTCATCGGTCGTGAGTTGCCAGGCGGAGCCAGCCAGTACCTGTAGTGCGCTGCGTAACGGAATCGGGCCGAGCCGGTAATGGGCTGCAGGCAAAGGCCGAGTGAGAAGTGTCTTTACTGGTTCGGTGGCAGGGCAGAGCGAATAACCCGAGCGCTGCAGCACGTAGTGCATCGCCTCCTGTACCGAGGGATTAAGGTTGGACGGTATGCTCACATCAATTATTTGAGCGAGAAGATCACGTTGTTCCGTGGTGGGCTCGGTGCTGACCAGCGTATAGCGGCCATAGCGGAGTTCTGCAGGATGGCTTTCTTCATCCGTGCCCCTTGAGTTCTGGGCCTGATTGGAGCCACCGCCGATTTCTGGATGGGTCGGCAATGTATTGGAAATCTGTGCGCTGCAGGCGCTCAACAAACTCAGCAGGCAGATAGGCGTGAGAAAACGCTTCATGGAAAAAAACTCATGTCAGATTCAGTGCAGAGCTTGACATGAGGTGAAGGAGCGATTCAGTTAGAAAGTCGATTTATGGCATGTCGTATTAACGCTAAATGAGTTGCTATGCATCATGGATCGCGATCCATCCAAGACAGCAGCATCAGAATCTAAGATCAACAATCGCACATCAGCCAATGTCGCCAGATACAGTAGGTTGACCAAAGCCTCCAGCGTCCGGTATCGAGCTGATCTTACCTCCGCGAGGATTGCCCTCGATTTTCACCAAGTTATCGCCATTCCAGAGAGTGCAAATCAGCTTACATCTGTCCCCATTGCAGTCTAGGAGGGCAACGGGTTCAAACAGCAGCCGGCCTTGAGTCGAATTGCTAACTCGGCGTTACGTAAAGACAGGACCAGAAGTGGAAGGTACTACTGGTTTATAAGCTCTATGCCTGTAGCGGACCATGTGCGTACGTTCGCGGATATGCAAGCACTCTCCAAATGATTGCTTATTGCTGGCTCGAGGTGCTGGCTTTTAAGCCGAGCCTTGTAGCTGCTCGATCCGAGGCTTTTCGTGCCTGACCGTCCATCCACATTCGGTTTTTGCGCTCTTCGGTCGTTCGTTCTGCCCCGACTTCTTCAGGTGTACCTGAGCGAAAGGTGGGGGCGGGCGAATATTCAATAATGAGCTGCACATGTTTTGCTGCACCTTCTCCACAAAGTAGTGCGGCCAGCGTCATGCCAAATCCAGACCTGCTGTGACGCCTCCCCCGGTCAACCGATTTCGGTCATGCACGATACGGCCCGTTTCATGCACAGCCCCCATGAGTGACAACAGATCGGCCACGCCCCAGTGCGCTGTCGCCCGATAACCGTTCAATAATCCTGCTGCTGCAAGTACTAATCCTCCGGTACAGACATTGGTCACATACTTAGCCGAAGCACCTCGATCTGCGAGGAAGCTGAGCGTCTGCTGATCTTCCATGGCAACCAACGAGCCCATCAGCCCGCTAGGTACGAACAACACATCCAGATCCTTAGGGCAGTGCTCAAAGGTGATATCCGGTGTGACGCTGATCCCGACATCGGTTGAAACCGGATCTAGCGTTTTCGCGACAAGATAAATGTCACACCCTAGTATTCGGAGGATAGTCTGCGGCCCGAGCTGGTCAAGCAAGGCCATACATGGATGAACCAGTATTTCAATCTTGCGTCCAGCCCCTGGAGCCCTGGTACGTGACATTGGCATCTCCGCTTCCATTTGTTTGGCGCTAGCCTTTCCCCAAACAGTAATCCGCCCGCCAGTGCCATGGAGAGAGATAAAAAGTTACGTCTTCCTGGATAGTCAGCGTTTATATCAGTCATCGTCAGTATTCCTCTGCTAGCTTAACGCTGCTTGATGCCATACAGACCGTTAAGTCCCATGTTGTAAGAGAATGAGTTGAATCCTCGGATAGAGTAAACATCCGGATAACTGGTTTTTTGAAAAATTCCCCGGATCGATGGATCGCCAGCGGTAACATCAGTAATGCTACTTGCCAGGCTGTTGGCAATGTATTTGGAGGTATACGCAGTCACGTTGAAGGGCGTATCCAGGGCATCGCGATTCTCCAGTATGTCGAGTTGACTGCCTGTCGCCACCTGCTGGCCCGATGCTTCACCTAGCGAGCTTTTCGCATCACTAGGCGCTGGGGGCCGATTACGCTGGGCATCGATATTGCTCGGTAACAATTCAACAAACGTTTTCTGAACGTCGGGTTCAACGCCCCTTGCACCTTTGACTGCGTAGGCACTTGACGTGATGCAGAGCATGAGCGTAGTAATGCCCGCACCGAAACTCCACCCCTTGGCGGCTCCGTCGAGTAAGCCTACGGTGAAGTGTTGTGTATCGGCCTCGTCAGCCTGTGGCTGAGTAGCTTGGGCAACTATCGGAAACACCCAAAAGGCGTGACGCCAATGCAGGCGCGACAGGTCAATGTGACACAGCAACTCGTTCTTGGTTCAGTACATGGGATCTTCCGAGAATGGTCAGATGTTGACTGAGCGCGTGTACGCTAACAGCTTCACCGGGGCACAAAATCCCTCGACGCAGTGTTGACCATTCACGTTCCGCGAAAAGTAAAGGTGACTTCAACGTCCGAATCGGTGGTGCTCGACTTTTCGCCCTGGGAAATACCGGCGCCGCCGATTGCTGTGGTATGAAATGGGTGAAGCGATACGGCGGGGACGTAACATAGAGCCGCAAACAGGGCCGGCTCGACTCTGCAAGCGCGGGATGTTGAAACAGCAGCGAGCAATAGCCGCACTTCTCCCAAGCAACCAGATTATGTTGCCTGTGGACGGAGGCATGCTGAGACATTTGGCTCATGCCAGCTATTTCATTGGTTGGCTTTTGTCATGGGCTAAGCTTATCTCCTGACTGATCAGCGGAGCGGCAAAAATCATCAGCATGGCGAACAGACTCAGCCATGCTCCGATCACTTGACGATTAAGCACTGGCCGGAGCCCTGCTTGTCATGTGCATTACTGGACAAAACGGTCAGCCACTCGCAGCCGAGAGACAAATGCTTGCAGCGATAGATACGAATCAGACATAAAGACTCTCTAGCGATTAAACGCGCCCAGCAAGGATCAGCCTCTGGCAAGGCATGAAATCTATATAGGTTTGTTAGCGAGAGCGGCGCTCGTACTTCCACAAGTAGTTCAAGGGAGTCCGTGGATTAAGTCTTTAAAAATCGTACAGTGGGCCAGGTGATAGGCGAAATTAAGCAGGGATTAAGGGCGCGCAGCAGCAAACTCAGTACCACGAAGAAAATCATGGTCAATGCCAGAGTTGCAGCGAATGAGCAGTCGCCAGACTGAGTATTCATGACTCCAGCCATATTCATTTTTGTGGATGGCGCATCCATAGACATATGCATCTTGTGATGAGCGCTGTGTATATCGGAAACCCCATGGTCAGCATCTGAGAAAACAATTTCTAAATTTTTTTTGGCAAATGATCCATCATCTGGGGTGATCAATACTGCGCGCCTGGCCATTGAACAGATGACGTCAAGGTAATTCCACTGTCATTGGGTTAACGAAGCCAATACCGATTCCGCTTGCGGAAAATAAGTCAATTTTTTTGACAGTGGGCAATCTGTTTCTAAGATTATAGTACTCTGGACTCTCGTCCAAAAATGCCTGAAGCACTAAGCGTTCTGGTAAAACGTTCACTGCCATTTCAACTTCAGACAAACGAGGATTGACGCTCTTCAGCGTCATAGCTTCGTTGGCACTCCTGTATTGCAACCGTATTATCGACTGTCCAGTTAAACAAAACCGAAAAAGGCTCCTGTAATGATTTACCCATTGGGGTCAGCGCGTATTCGACGCCGAGCACTCGGCCTTCTAGAACTTTACGCGCCACCATGCCATTTCGCTCCAGTTTGCGTAGGGTCTGTGTAAGGACACGCTGAGTGATGCCATCGAGACGTCGTTTGATGGCATTGAAACGATGAGGTTCGCACAGCACTGCTAAAACCATCATAGACCATTTATCTGCTATTTGGTCGAGTATCACTCGGCTCGGGCAATCTGCACGGTAGATAGGCGTAGAGTCTTTCATCGGTATCCTCCAGCATACTTAGGATTCTTAAGGTGCGTAATTGACTCCAAGTATATAATAAGTACTATTAAGTCGCTAGTATCCCTAACGAGACAATAACGATGAAAGACACAGATTTTGATAGAATTCGCATTTCATGCAATGACGGTGTGTCCACGGTAACAATTGATAATCCACCGGTGAATGTTCTCGATGCACATTTGATGAGTGAGATGCGCCACTTTCTCCTATCCGTTCGGAATGATCCGAAAACTCGGGTTTTGGTTTTTCAAAGTGCGGATCCTGATTTTTTTATAGCGCATGTAGATATGACGCTGATTGATGAGCCCTACGCATTTGACGATTTCGTACAGGGGGCGCCAGAGGGGCTTAATCCGTTTCAGGCATTCGGCGAATTGCTGCGGAATCTACCTCAAGTCACTATCGTTAAACTCGCAGGATTAGCACGCGGAGGTGGAGCTGAATTCATCTCGGCAGCCGATATGGTATTTGCTGCAGAAGAGCAAGCGGGACTTGCACAGTGCGAAGCATTGATGGGAATCACGCCGGGAGGAGGTGCTACTCAATACCTAAGTAGCCGGATGTCGCGTGGCCGAACTCTTGAAATAATACTTGGTGCAGATCTAATGGACGCAACTACCGCAGAACGCTACGGATGGATCAACAGAGCGTTGCCTGCAAAAAAACTTGACGCTTTTGTTGATCAACTAGCGCAGAATATCTCTGCTTTACCAGATGGAGTCATAGCCGCAGCTAAAAAAGCAGTACCCGCAGCAGACATGAGAGAAGGATTTCGACGTGAGCATGAAGCCTGGGCGGGGCTGTTTGAACGGCCGACAGCCGAGACCCTCATCCGTAGAGGACTTAAAGCCGGCGCGCAGACGAAGGAAGGTGAGAAAAAACTTGAAGCGCTTCTAAGAAGTTTGAAAATATAACTAGTTTTTAAATTACTGGTATTGATGTTTTTGAAAACGTTGATCTGCAATTGCCTGATCCATAGATTGGGTAATTCGAGGGATTTCAAAGTTTAGAGCTTCCTCAAATCAGGTAATTGCGGATTTAACGTAATGTTAGAATGGGTGTTCAGGATTTTTTCTTTACTATGTGGTTTTTCGGCAAATGCACACCTAACGGCAGATAATGGCGCGGCCGAGCGAAAGACCAGTATCGCGCTTCCGATTCAGCTGCTAACTTTCGAGAGAGCGCAATTAAGAAGTCCACGTTTGGGTTTGAAATTATCTAAAAGCATCTGCTTTTTTAAACGTAAAGTTTTTGAGAACTTTATAGTTATAGTGCAAAATCAGATGGTGGGGCTTCAAGACGTTATTGCTGCAATGCAAATCTAGAAGACGTTAAAAAATGGAGTGTTGGGCGTGGACTACGTTACCTTGCGCTGAATGCCCCTAATGGCCACGAGCTTTTAATCGATAAGTTCGGTAACTAGCCGAGATGTTGAGCAGAGCGACCGATAGCCGCTTCGAGAGCTGGATTCGGAGCGAGAGCGCCTGCTTACTTAGCGACCGTCGATAGTCTGGATGTCATGATGCACTCATCGTCGTTGGGATTATCAACAGATTCCACCGCAGGACCTTCAATACGACGCCATCTCTGACAAACTCCGCCGAATCAACGTTGCTAACCTCCGAATAGCCGAACCTCGCGGTGTATCCAGGGGCACCTACTGCTCACGAACGACGTGGAGGCTTGATGCGGGCGACGTCGCGCCGGGATTATAGAATCAAAAGTTAAATCCTGCTTTGGACGCTTTAGACAGCAGGAAGGCCTTCACCCCATAGTACGAACTTTTGTCGAGATCGGTACTGTGGCAAACGTGTCGTCATCTCTTGTGGTCAATGCGTCTCCAAACTGTTTGCCACCAGCTCAAGTGTGATTTCGAAAGTCGGCTACAAATGAGTCAGGAATTTGACCAACTGCTCCGTCACATGGGCGGTAGCGGCGGGGCATGGCGGGCGTTTTGTGCGGATGGCTTGCTGGGATATTGGAACCGGACCAGACCAGGGCCAGCAGAACGGCACTGTAAATATTGCGGAGGGGATTCATGGGTTCGGTTTCCACAACTCCTTCAGATGTGTTGGGACGGCCACGGCCGGTTGTGCCATCATAATTGTCCGGCCGAACCGCTGCACAGCGAAGAGAACATGGTTCGGCAACACTCATCCGCAGGTTCCCTTGTGTAGAAGTGAAATTCTGAACAGCTATTCTCCTTTCAAAAGGCAATAGGCCGCTGGTTACTGCAGGGGTGGGCAAGGCGGCTCCGAGAGGATTATCGTGCCGGTGGCGGAGTTTTAGTACCCGATGCACGATCTGCTCACGTGGTTCAATCGGCGCAAAGCCGTGAGACGTGGAGAGCTTGCAGCTGGGGCCAGACGCTGAATCTGGCCAGCGGCGCGCGGGTGGATACGTTGTTCGGCCACGCCGCCCAACGGGCAACTAATTAACCATCGCATCAGAGCTGAGCGTTAGTCAATCCTAGGTTAGTGCCCACCGCACACGTGCAGGGTAAGCCGGCCGAGTCGAGTTTTTGATGCCGCCGCAGGGCGCGCCGGTACGGCGCAATTCACCAAAAGCGTGGCATAAAAACTGGCCAGTAGGGTGGCAGGGTGCATCATTGGTTGATTATCCGTCTCAAGCTCGGCAGCCAGGCTACGACACTCATTACCAGAACCGCAAAATGTTTTCGTCGGGATGCGACTCATACTGCGGATCTGTCCCTTAATCGCCCTTAATCTCATTTCGCACATAAGCATTTTTATGACTGTTTTTACATATTCGCAGCTGATTATGCTGCGGCGAGAACTGATAGCATCTGTGATGTATCAGCTTTATTGTCACTGCGTGTCGTCTGGGGGGACTGCATCCATCATGGGAGAGCAAGAGTAGATATTTGAGTAGTCATTGCTTCTACGGGTGTAGAGCTGAAAGGTGGACCCATTCTTTTGAAGTATTAAATAATGAATGGTGAACGGGTTGCCAGGCACCGATAGGTGGCATTGAGCTCATGACATTTATCAAGAAATTTGCGGCGTCCAGTTCTTACCTGATTGACTTCGATTGCCACCTTTGGCTGCGTCTAGGGCAGATGCGGGATAATGGTAGAGCATAACTTACAGCTTAGAAAAAGGAAGAATGTTCCATGATTAGCTTTCCTGTAGGAGAATGGCGCAGGTATGGCGTTTCTCATTATTTGTATTTGCTTAATTTAGGCTTAAAATAACCTGCATCCAGTGAATATTGCCAACTCTATTACTTTGCCTATCCACTTATGGCCCAGCACTTGAGTATTTTGGTCAGCGTCTCAAAAACTAGACGTGTTTATTTTTGTGAAATGTTGTGAAGTCAGCGCGTAAGATACTATTTTCCATGCTAGCGTAAGTTTTCGGCAATCGTCACTGGGGCGATACCATCATGCGAGAAGGCAGTGAAGAATATGACTAAAGTTTCCGCCACAACCTTAGGCAGCCAACCTACTGGTCAGAAATCTGCGCCATCGTTCGATGATAAGTTGAATATAGCTAAATCGAGCAAAATCATTGCTGATTATATGAGGCAGAACGATAAGCGGGCAATTACGGGTGAAGAGCTTGCTCAGTTAGCTCACGACAATTCAGGTAAAACTCCCGCGGATGTAGCTGGCGCTGCGAATTATATGCAGCGACATCCAGATGTGTTTCGTGCTGTTGAAACCCACGATGTAGCAGTTGAAGACAACCTTTCGGGTGTATGGAACTTCGATTGGGCCGCCAATGGTGGATTGAATGGTACTGCTACTGATGCGATTGCGAAGATGCAAGATACATTTGATCTGGCTATTGCTAAGTCGGCTATAATCACTGAAGTTACCACTGGCAAAAAGGCCGAGCTGGACTCTACCAAGCAGCGACCTAGTAACTGATATATACCTGCAGAAGCAAAAAAACTCTGGAGTTACAGAGGTTTTTTGCCTGCCGGGTTTGCAGAAGAATTCAACTCCTCATCTGCCTTGTTATTCGGGAAAATATTTCGAATTGTAGTGTTTTTCCCTATTTTGCGTGATTTGGAGCTCTACAGAATTCGTGTATTGATATCGCATCAATATCTTTGTTTTCCAGATGCCGATAGCTTGTGGGGGTGATTTCTAGATTTTTTATATAGAGTTTGCCAAGTGTGGATGTAAATATTCAGCGAGGTTGATGAATATATTTTATATGCTTAGGCATGCAGCTGTGTTGTTGCTTATCTGATAAATATAACTTTTGGCAAGATCGGCGGGTGTATCTGCTGGCTTCTAATTGCTTACCTGCGCTGAGCTTTCTGTCTTTTGCATTCTTATCCTGGAGCGCCGATACTTGTTGATCGGGAAGTGATCGTGGCTGGGGGTACAGTTATATTTTGGGTAAAGTTCGTTTTGTGCGCTATGTCGCAGTTTTTGAAGGGGCGGCGCGAATTAAAAGTTGGTAGCTGGGTGAGCCTGTTTAGTAAGCGCTAGCGTAAAAATGTTTATTGAATAAGGGGGTTTCTGGGGAGGGGGCTCTTTGGTAGATTTTCGTAATTTACTATAGGCTTAACCTAAACCTTAATTATAATTCGTTACTGGTTGTGGGGTGTTCCTAAATTCATTAATTAATATTTTGCTGAGTGCTGAGTGCTGAGTGCTGAGTGCTGAGTGCTGAGTGCTGAATAAGTTAAAAGTTGGAGTGAGGTTTACTACAAGGGTTTCTGCTTTAATTATACGGGCTGCTGATATAGGGCGTGTAATAAGTAGGGGGTGGACGTGTTTATAGATTTTTGAATGGTTCTTTTAGATCATCACTACTGCTTTGATGAATTAATGAATTCTTATGTGCTGAGGCTGGTTGGTTATGTCGACGTTATCGAAAAGCTTTTAAAATTTCACAAATTTTCACAGCGCTCTGCAAGTTGATATGTGTAATATGGATTTGTGCAGGGCTTCAGGCTAATTTTGACCGTGTTGCCCAATTATATGTGCTGTTTTGCGGCTGAAGACTGTTGAAGATTAAGTAAGGATAATCAAAATGAATTCAGTTCCTCCAGCAAGCTTCGGTGGTGCAGATGCGGCGATAGCGAAAATGGAAGCCACATTCAATATGGGCATCGAGAAGTCGGCAAAAATCACTGAGCTCACCACTGCCAAAAAAGCTGAGCTTGATGCGACAAAGCAACGTCCTCAGAACTGATGCTTTTGAACGCGTCGTCGAAAGGTTGCTAGTCCGAATTGCTTTCGCGCCGTATTTACTCTGCTTTTATCGGTGTCTGACTCGACCTTGGCTGTACGCACTACTCGGGTAACCCGGCATGACAGTTATGAATTTACTAGGCTCCGCCTCTGGCTCATCCTCTCCAGGGAAGAGCATTCCACTGCTCATTATCACCCATGGCCTTCATCAAGGTGTAAGCCTAGCTCTCGACAAGGCCACATACATTATAGGTAGTGACGGTAATGCAGATTTGTTGCTTGGTGACGCAGGCATCGCCGAGCGGCACATGGTATTGCGCTTTTCTCGCGGTCGGGTTGTAGTCGAAGCCATTGGCGGTGAAGTGCTTATTATAGGGCGTAACGCCAGTAAGATCTTGATTCCCCCAGGCAGCGGCCACCGTGCAGTACTTCCTCTGGCAATACGGGTCGGCGAAGCTCGACTGGTACTGAATGATACCTGCGATAAGTCCGAGCCTGCGGAGTGCACCGTGTTTGCCTCGCTACCTATACCGCGGTGGGCCATTGCGCTGCTGTTGACGTTCGTGTGTGCCGGCGTGTTTGCTTTGCGCGGTCAGCCTATGTCGAGATTAGAGCTGATGACTCGAAACCAGCTCGCTGCGTCCCCTAACGCACAATATCCAGATGTCACGACCGCGGAAGCCGCGCTCTGGCTTAAGCAGCAACTAGCGGCAGTACGTCTGAATCAGATAAAAGTCAATGAATCCGATGGCCAGCTCCATTTGCAGGGTAGATACGAGCCCGCGCAAAAGTCCCTGTGGGTGCATGTGCAACAAGCTTTTGATAGGCGCTTTGGGCAGCAATTGGTACTGCGTGCTGATGTAGTCCCCAGTGCCGAGATCGCCAAGCCGCGGGTTCGCTTTCAGGCTGTATGGTTCGGCGCACATCCCTATGTCGTCAATGAAAGCGGCAAACGTCTGTATCCGGGCGCCTCACTCGCCGATGACTGGACATTGGAGCGTATCGAGAACAACGAGGTGATCCTCGCCCGGGGTGAAGAACGATTCACTTTCACCTTATGAAAATCGACCCGCGCCCGCAGCTTCCGCCCGCTACCGACAAATCGCCTGCTATTGACGCTGTCCAGCAGGCGAAGCCGCGGCATGGGGGGCATTTTGAAGCGGTTTTGAACACAGGATGCGCCAAGGGGGCACGCCGAGGCCGATGGCTGCGAGCACGAATTCGCTCTTTCGAAGGGCGAGCACCTGTCCACGAATGGGCCGGGCCACGTACGGCACATAGATGATGCCAATGATCATGATGGGAATGATCAGGCTGCCGGAATTGATAACAAAAGGTCCAAGTTGGAGGTGCGCTGTCAACAGCACGATGGAAAGGCAAATCGCAAGCAGGTAGATCGGAAACGCCCATAGCACATCCAATATTCGGGACAGTACTTGGTCAACCCAGCCGCCAAAAAAACCTGCACATATACCCACAACTGCAGCCAGTGCAAGCGTGATCAGGGTAGAGACGCTTCCAATGAGCAGAGTCGCCTGCCCGCCATACAATAAGCGTGACATCACGTCGCGGCCCTGTTCGTCGGATCCCAGAAAGTACGCATTGAAATGCCAGGTCGGACCGATTGGAATTACGCCAATGCCCAACCCCTCCGTATTGGGAGCGAGTACAGAAATGCGTTCTCCGTTCAGCGTGATCTCGCCATCCAAGTTGGAACTGAATGCGTTCACTCCCACAACCCGTTCGGCATACAGCGGCGCCAACAGGGAAGCGCCGATTACCATCAGCAACACGGCTGCCGCGACTATCGCCGAGCGGTCGCGCCAGAGCTTGTGCATGGCCTGGATCCAGGGGCCCGGTGCGGGTTCACTCATCGGCTCAATCAGGGCTAGCAGCGCGGAGAACATGCCAGGTGGGGCTGCGTCACGGTGCTCCTGTACTGGACAGGTGCGCGACTCCTCAGGTTGCCTGGTCATCCTATTGCACCCAAGCCAGCGTGTAGGCCCAGGCGTTCGTCGCTGTATAGAACTGGAAATTGCCCAATCGCTTAGAGACCAGCGTCACTTGTTTCGGATTGAATAGGGGAATCATGGGAACTTCCTGCATCGCCTCCCGATCAATCGACGACCAAAGCTCGCCGGCCGCCACTGGATCAGTGCTGCCGAGCAGCAGCGCCTTATCAATAGTGGTCTGCAATGCTTTATCGCAGAATCCGGACATATTTGGCGACGAATCAGACCCTGGGCGGAAAGATTCGCAACCAAGCAGTACATTCAGGAAGTCGCTGGCAGCGGGATAGTCGCCGTACCACTGAGTGACGGACATCTGGACGTTATTGGAGGAATTCTGAATGTAGCCGTATTGGATATTTGCCGATAAAGACTTGACGCTGGCGTTATAGCCGATTGCGTTGAGAGTGCTTTGCAGATAGGAACCTACATTGCGAGAGATATCGCCGTCATCAATCACCAGGGTAACTGGCTGACCTTTGGTTCCCGACTCTTCAACCAGTTGTTTTGCACGTTCCAGGTCCGGTGCGGACCATTGGCTGCCAGGGGTTTTTCCGTAGAAACAGAAGGGCTTATATCCCTGTACGCCGGGTGGAAGTACTTGGCAAGTAGGGTTGGCAAGGTTACGTCCCCCGAAAAAATTTATCAGCGCCTTTCGATCAATGGCGTACGCCAAAGCCTGACGTGCCTTAGGCGAATCAAACGGCGCCAGATTGACGTTGAGCGGGAGATACCACAACGCCAACTGCGGATCGAGGTGAACCTGGCTTGAAAACTTCGTACCGATTTCCGCCAGGCGAGTTGCGGGCGGTTGGTCAAACATCACATCAGCCTGGTCATTGATAACCGCATTGACCTGTGCATCCGCTGTCATGCCAAAGTGCAGTTCAAAGCGATCCGCGTAGCCGTCTGGTTGAGCTTCAACGCTCCACTCTTTGAAATTGGGATTGCGAACCCAGACGAGCGACTGGTTTGGGTCGTAGCTAAGAAAGGCATAAGGGCCTGTTCCTGGGATCGGCTCAATCCCTGCATCGCGTGGGGCGGTGTCTGCCGGTAGGATCGAAGCGTGAGGCATCGACAGTTTGTGAAGGAATTCAGCATCTGGCGCTTTAAGGTTGATGGTAACGATGCGGTTCGCTTTGTCCGCTACCACTCCGCCTTCGAGGGTGCAGGTCGCGGCGTTTGCAAGGCAGGTATCAGAGCCGACGATCCCGTTGAACCACGTACCAGAAGTTGGGCTCGACACCTTGAAAATGCGTCGGAGCGATGCAACTACATCATCAGTGGTGAGCGGCTGCCCATTGGAGAACGTTATTCCATCACGCAATTTAAAAGTATAGGTTTGGCCTTGATTGGTTACAGTGGGCATTTGCTCGGCAAGGTCGGGGACCACTTTCAAACTTTCGACACCTCCCGCCTTTTTGAAGGTCACCAGACCGTCGTAAACACCCGAATAGTAATTGTTATAGAGCGGGGCATAGTTGACCTGCGGGTCGAGCGTGCCGCCCGCCGACTTGGCGACAAGGCGCACCGTTCCGCCTCGGTGCGATTTCATCATTTCATCACGACCCTGATCCGCTCGCGAAAAGCCAGGCGTCAGCCATAGCACTACTAGCGCGGCGGTCAATAAACATAAAACTGTTGTTCGCGTCATGGATTCTCCGCTACGGCCATCATCCCACTGTGTGAGGCTGGGTAGCCGCCCGAGCCCGATCAATAAGGCTTTCAGCGGAGAAGGAATCCTGATAGTTCGCAGCATAAGCCTTCCCCATTAGTGCTCAGGCTTGCCCGGCGCCTGTTCTGCGTTGATCGTATGTGAGTGACTGCGTGCTGCCAGTCATCGCGTAAACAGTGGGGGAAGTGGAAGGTGATGTAAAATCTATTTTGTTGCCATTCAAGATAAAAAAAGCTTATGATTGACTATGTTTAAATATGCCCATAGTTTCTGTGTCCTTGCTCAAGAATTGCACTTCAGCAGGGCCGCTTCGCGTCTTCATCTGACTCAACCGGCGTTATCCCACCAGATCAAAAAACTGGAAGAAGAAATAGGCTGCACCTTGTTAGTGAGATCACCGCAAAAAGTGATGCTCACTGAGGCAGGTGTCATTCTGGCAAAGGAATTGGCCGTTGCTCTCAACCAGATGAGCAATGCAGTTCAACAAGCCCAGGATGCAGAGCGTGGTGAATCAGGCGCTCTGGCTATCGGTTATTGCGAATTGCCAGAAGCCGGTCGCATGTCGCTGGTCATCCGTCGCTATACGGCAATGTATCCAGGTGTCGACGTTACCCTCCGCAAACTCTCCACCAACGACCAAGTGGTCGCGCTCGCAAGTGGCTCCATTGATGTGGCTTTTCTCCATCCGCCGGTGAATTCCGTGGAATTGATGATCAGGTCTGCTGGCGATGAATGGATGGTTGCAGCGTTGCCCGCCAACCATGCTTTAGCTGCCCTTCCTACTTTGCGATTGGCTGACCTCAAAGCCGAGCGTTTGATTGTCTGTGCCGAAGAGACAGGAGCTTTTATGTATAACTCCATATTGGCGGCGTTCGGCAACGCAGGCTTTCAGCCAAGACTGCGCGAGGAAAAAAACAGTTGGCATACCATGCTGGACCAGGCAACCTCAGGTTTGGGGGTCGCGCTTGTGCCCCAATCTCTCATAAGGGCTGGCAACTCACAGTTAGTCTTTCGTGCAGTGGATGACCTGAATGTGAAGCTAGAAACTGCCATAGCTACTGCTGCAGACTCATCTCGCCCGGCGGTGAGCCGGTTTCTAGAAGTTGCAGGAGAGTGCCTGGCTAAAATGGAAAATCTTCCAGTCTGAATTCCTTCCTGACAGTAAGCACAGCAAGAGCGTCTTAGCCTACGTAATCGTACTATGTCAGGATTGATAGTGAATCAGCATAAACAGCGAGCGGAAAAGCATTTATTCGGCTACAATACAAAATTTTAGTTTTAATAGTTCTATACTAAATTCCATAATTACTGAAAACTATCGTGCCATTTGCATAAATTTAAATGATTAAGCAGTTTGGTCGCTTTGATGTTAGTTAGTTATATGATTTCTTATGTATTCATGCGCATTTGATATTGATACACACGTTAACACTAGTATCTCGCAGTGTGTACCTAGAAACGCATACTCGCAAGAATACCAGTACGCTCTGCCGCCAGCCCTTGGGAAGTTGGCGACAGTTATCGTGTGAGTGATACGTTGTTTAAATGGTCCGCGATTGCAGTGTGGCAATCATCTGTGCGTCCATGTCGCCTAGAATCTTCATGGCCGAATCAAAGATTTCGGGCCCCGCCAGCGACGGAGTACCAGCGCTGAACGCTGGCTTGGGGTCGTACTCAACCACTAGCTGAGCAGTCTTGGCGGTATTTTCATCGCGAAGCTCTGCCAGCAGCTTTAACCCGAAGTCGATACCTGCCGTCACTCCACCGCCGCTGATCCGGTTGCGGTCTACGACGACACGCTCGCGCACTGGAATTGCGCCGCTGGCCTCTAGCGCGCCATAGCAAGCCCAGTGTGTAGCTGCCTTGTACCCATCAAGCAGGCCGGCCATACCTAATAGCACTGAGCCGGAACATACCGAAGTGATATATCGAGCGCTACGACCAGTTTCTGACAAAAAGTTTATGATAGCTTCGTCCTGCATTGCTGCGTTCGTGCCGTAGCCGCCGGGAACGAACAGTACGTCTAGCTCGTCTGGGCAGTTATCGAAGGTTGTAGTTGGATTAATGGTGTTACCCGTTTCAGTGGCAACCGGCTCCAGCGATTTCCATAGGAGAAGCGTTTCGCCGAAAATCCCTAGGACCGTCTGAGGACCTACTAGGTCCAGGAAGGTCATTCCGGGGTAGAGAACCATTCCTACGGTGAATCGATTCTCAATCTTGGTGCTGGTGATTACATCTGACATTGATGGACCTCTCGGCGTGTGAAAGTCGCTCTCGTGCAATAAACGAGGGCAAATATGGATAGAATGTTTGTCCCGCAATTAAAGTTTAGAATTAGGGCTGGTTATTATCTAATTCAGGCTCCGGTTTTCACCTTATTGCGTTTGACCGATCTAAGAATAATTGTGCATAATTAAGGCGTAAACGACGTTTTTCCCACTTTTTGCGCCATTGCCATGACTACTACAATTCGTCGGATAGGCTTCTTTGTCTTCCCTCACTTTCAGCTGCTAGACATTACCGGCCCTTTGGCTGTCTTCCAGGTATGCAACGGACTCCTTAACCAAGCGCAATACTCATTGCACGTTGTGTCGCTATACGGTGGATCGATGTCGAGCACTGCCGGGATCAACATTTTCACAGATCGAGCTGCAGGTTTGGCGTTCGATACCCTGATGATTTCAGGTGGGGCGGGATCTCAGGAAATTTCTAATGATACCCAGCACGCAACCTTGATGAGGTCGCTGGCAGCCAGCACTCGCCGCGTCGCGAGCGTATGCACGGGTGCTTTTCTTCTTGCGGGTGCTGGCTTACTCGACGGACGTCGCGCGACTACGCACTGGCGGTACGCCAATGTGCTGCAGAAAGATTATCCCAAGGTGCGGGTTGAAGCCGATGCGATTTTCATTCAAGACGGACATATATGGTCATCTGCCGGTGTCACATCAGGCATTGATCTGGCTCTAGCGCTTGTTGAGCAAGATCAAGGACCTGACCTTTCGCGTGCGGTTGCGCGTGAGATGGTGGTCTATCACCGCAGGCAAGGCGGTCAGACACAGTTCTCAGCAATGCTTCAGCTGGAGGCATCATCCGATCGAATCCAGAAAACTCTAGCGTATGCTGCAGAACATCTCTCAAATGACCTCAGTGTCAGCGTGCTCGCGCAAGTGGCAGCTTTGTCCGAGAGACAGTTTGGCCGATCATTTCGTGCTGAAACTGGAGAAACTCCTGCGCGGGCAGTCGAACGCCTTCGAGCAGAAGCTGCCCGGGTGCGTCTAGAAGGAGGCCGCGAATCTATAGAAACTGTAGCGCGCACTGTAGGTTTCAATGACCCAGAGATAATGCGGCGGGCCTTCATTCGGTTGTTCGGACATCCACCACAAGCCCTTCGGCGAGCGGCAAGGGACAAGCGATAGCATTTTGGTGATGACCACTTCGGACCAGTAATGAGCGACCCGGCCAGTGAACGCTCAGGCGCCTTCGCCGTTAACAAAGCTGGGTTGGTGTTTTCGCGAATGGCTAAGGCAGCCGCTGAATGTTCTAAGGCAAATGACTGGTCCTGCAAGCCTATACCCTATGTCACGCAAAATTTGGAAGTCTTTAAGATTGAATTTACGGAAAATATCTACTAAACCAATAATATCGACAAGAGAAGTGAGTGCAACGATTAAGAAAATAGCAATTGCTCTGATAGCTGTCGCTTGTCCCCTCGGGCGTACGCTGCGGACTGCGTCAAGCCCCGTAATGCGTTCGGTCAGGTTTATTGTGTGGGTAACCTGTTCTCACAGGCTGACCGCGATCTGAATCAGGAGTACACGGCGCCGCGTAAGCATCTCAACCCAACACAGCAGACGTAGGTCGTCAAAGCTCGAATACATGCGTCAACTGTGCGAAATACCCCTGCAAAGGCTTAATGCGAAATTATATTATCTATTGCCAATGCCTGACCTACAGAACGCTTAAACATCCTGATCTCCATTGACCATTCGGTATGGTAGAAAATTCGCAGCACCCACTTTAGGTCTTTCAGGTGCTGCTGTAGGTTCGTCCACGAAGTTTCAAGATTTACACATAAAGTCACTGTTCTAACAGTTCAGCCTCGACAGTCTTGGGAGGGGTTAGTCGGCAATTGCTCAGCAGGCTGCTGAAAAATAAACCAGCTACACCGAATTTCTGAAGCAGCAACTGCACGCGAGCATCGAGCCTATAATGAACGACGACGCTACCTGCTGATGCAGCAGTCAAGATTGACAGCAGTGAAAACGGTTGCACAATACGACTTCAAAAATCGCCAGCGGCCCGCCATAAAGCCAGGTTACTAAGTTAGCCGGGCTGGGGTTTATCGAGCACAGAAAAAACGTTGTTCTCTTAGAACTGTTGGATGTTGGTAACACCCCTTTGGGCAGCGCACTGGCTCACCCAACAATCATGGTGTATATCTCCACCCGATTTAAATCAGCGGCCCACCGTACCTTGCAACTCATCGCTTCACCTCATCACGGCTGGTTAGCGCAGCATTTCAACGCGTAGTGCAGCAGTTCCAAACTGCTGGTGATTGATGAATGGGCTCTTTGCGATTGGGCGGTACGAATCGGACATTGTTCTTCAATGCGCTCGCCAGATGGTATGAGCACGGCCAGTATAGTGGTGACAAGCAATTTGCCTTTAGCCAAAGGGCGACGAAAGTGGCTGACGGCTCGACACTGGCCGCTGCGCTGCTGCTGGATAAGTTGCTGCACCACGCTCATAACGTCGTAGACGCGCAAAAAAGTGCAGCTAGTCGCTCGGATATCGCACCAATCTAATCAACCAGCTGTACGGTGTTGAGCGACACTTGAGAGAATTCGGCGGTGAGCATCGTCATAAAAAAGTTGACAGAACCACAGTTTGTCGTTGTTGGTGCACTTGTGCACTTGCTGGAGAAAACGCAGCCATAAGTGATGGCGCAAATGCAGAGGTTAACCTCATCAGTTGTCTGGCCAATGACTGCAATAAGTCTTGCGGTACACCGAGGCAGATTAGTTGACGCTCGGCAACAATGCCGTCTAGCCTTGATCAGGCCCTTCATATCCGGGCGCAAGAGTTGGCTATTCAGCGACATACCCAAGTCTGACGACCGCACTGACCTTTGCAGCTTGATCGAGACGGCTAAAGATAACGGCGAAGAGCCTTATGCATGACTATGCCGCACACTTGAGCGCCAGCCACCTACCTCGCAAATGGAAAACTTCAGAGCTTTGATGTCGTCGAACTGCACGCCGCAAATTTTAACATAGCCGTAGATGCCGCCTTAAAATATGAGATTTATGAAACGCTTACTTAACCTGGCAACATTGCCTTCAGCGCAAGTAATGCAAAGCTGCCGATCAGCGTGCGGGGTTTGTGTATAGACATAGGGTTATCTCTTATTGATGCCTTCTGAAGATGACCGGCAAACAGATTTATTCCCACTGACGATAGTCGGCTTTAAAGATTCTTTTCACACCAAAAAATTCCGTCCATGGGCTGAGTTGATGTGAAGCTTTACCCTTTCTGGAGGAGTGTTTGTGGTAATCTGAGCCGCTTTGCGGCCAACTCGCATACGCGCAGGGCCTCACCGTCCATCCACACCCTACGCTTGCGCTCCTCTATCATTCCCGCCGGGCCGACCTCCTGCGGTGTCCCGGCATGGAATGGCGGCTCCGGCGCGTATTCGATGATAAGTTGTGCGTGCTTGGCCATATCTTCTCCACGCAAAATGGCGGCAAGCGTCAAGCCAAAATCAATGCCTGCCGTCACACCGCCACCGGTCATACGATTTCGGTCATGCACTACGCGGCTGTGATCAAGCGTTGCGCCCAGCAGTGGCAGCAAATCAGCCACTCCCCAGTGGGTGTTGGCGCGGTATCCCGTGAGCAAACCGGCGGCGCCGATTACGAGTGCGCCTGTACACACGCTGGTGACATACTTTGAGGTTTGCCCGCGGTCAGCCAGAAACTGCAGGGTGGTTTCATCCTGCATAGCCGCCAGCGAACCCATCAGACCACCCGGTACGAACAGCACATCAAGGTCGTGGGGGCAGTCATCAAAAACCATGTCTGGCACAATATCGATGCCGACATCAGTTGAAACGGGCGCGAGGGTCTTGGCCACAAGGTAAATGTCACTGCCGATGATATTGAACACGGTTTGCGGTCCAACCAGGT
The DNA here is from genome assembly GCF_900111535.1 of Pseudomonas sp. NFR09. Lineage (NCBI taxonomy): Bacteria > Pseudomonadati > Pseudomonadota > Gammaproteobacteria > Pseudomonadales > Pseudomonadaceae > Pseudomonas > Pseudomonas sp. NFR09. The sequence continues at coordinate 101,372 of NZ_FOIH01000006.1, read as the reverse complement.
CAAGCAGGACCATGCGCGGATGCACCAGCATGGCAATTTTGAGCTTGGGACCGGCCGGTATGGAGATGGGCATGGGCATGCCTGGATCTTTCTGGCCAGCCAATGCTTTATCACTCAGCGCTAGCCCACCGGCGACAATGAGGGAGGTTGAAAGAAAGTCGCGACGGCCGAGGCCATTGGAAAATGAGTCGTTCATGCTGTGTTTTCCTGTGGGTCAGAATGAGAAAGTGCTAGAAAGCAACAAGGTTCGAGGCGTAGCGCGTGAGATACCGGAGACCTGTCCGGTAGATGCGGAGGACCAGTAGCGCGTGTTCGCGACGTTTTCCACTGCCACCCGCAGCACTACTGGCTTGTCCATCACGCCCTTGAGCGAATAGCGTGCGCCCAGGTCGTAACGGGTCCAGGCATCAATCGATTGGGTGTTGGCGGCATCGACGTATTGTTTGTCGGTGCGGATGACGCGAGTGGACAAAGTGAGGTCAGGCACCGGCGTATCCCATTCAAGGCCGAGATTGGCTTGATACTTTGGTACGCCAATCGCCTTTTTGTCGTCATAAACGCCGTCTGCGGTCTTGGTCTGGCGACCGTCGATCAGCATTGCACCACCAAGGATGCGTACCTGCGCAAGCAATGCTCCGGAGATATTCCACTCCAGCCCACGATTGCGCTGTTCGCCATCCAGAGAATAAATATTGGTGTGCAGGTCCGTATTGCCATTAGGTTGTGTGATCTGGAACGCTGCCAAGCTGGTGAACCAGGTACCTATCTCTGCCTTGATCCCGGTTTCGACCTGACGCGACACCACTGGAGCGAATATGTCGCCATAATTAAGCGCCGTGTTAGGGACTGATGGGCCTTGCTGCAGGGCTTCGACATAATTGCCATACAGGCTCAGATAATCATTCAGCTTGAACACCACCCCCAGCGCCGGTGAAAACGCGGAACGATCATAGGACGAGGTTTTCGCGCCACTCTGTGCGGCGTAGCTGTCGCTCTGGATGCTCTGCTGGCGGCCGCCCAGCGTCAGCTGTACACGCTCGTTCAACACTGACAGCGTGTCAGCTAAAGCAACACTGCTAAAGTTGACTTGGGATGTCTTATGGATATCATCCAGGTCCACTATGGCTGATGTGTTGGGCTTGGGCTGCGAGATTGTGTTGTAGGCATTAGCGGCATAACTGCCGAAGGCTGTGCTTACAGCTTTGAGGTCTTGGTGCCAGTACGCCGTAGCCAGTGTCAGGCTATGGTCCAAAGGCCCGGTATTAAAAGTCCCGCGTAGCCCAGATTGGGTCGACACAGACGTACCGTTGGACGGAAACGAGCGGATCGCCGCGAGGTAATCGCCGTTGGCCTTGAGGTTAGTGGGCTGCACAAAAATGCCAGTTGTCTCGGTAGTACTGATGCCTAGGCTGGAAAAGGCAGTCCATTGATCCGTCAGGTCGTATTCGCCGCGTACTGCGGCGTAGCTGTCCTTGCTGGTGAACGATGCCCAGGGTTGACCAAGATCGGTATGGTCATCGATGCTCGGCGGTTTATTCACCCCGGGTGCCAATGTGTCGACCCAATCCACGGCGTCGACTTTCTGCCGCTGCGTGCCGACGTCGCCATACAGACGCAGGCGATCACCTTGATAGTTGAGGCTTAACGCCGTGGCGCCAAGTTTGGAAGACTGGTCATCGAGCGTCAGGTCACCGTCGTTGACCAGACTGTTGAAACGAATGCCGAACTGTTTGGCTTCACCAAAGCGACGTCCGACATCGACATGAATACCTAGCTCGCTGTCGGACTCAAAACTGGTTGTCAGCGCCGTGACATCATCATAAGTGGCGCGCTTTGGCACGATATTAATTGCTCCCCCCACCGATCCGCCAAGGGACACGCCATTGACGAAGGTGTCCGGGCCCTTGAGAATTTCAATCCGCTCGGCAAATTCGGCGGGGTAGCGTTGTTTTGGTGCGATACCGTACAAACCGTCCAGGCCCATGTTGTAGGAGAATAAGCTGAAGCCACGTATGTAATAAACGTCCCGATAGCTCGCCCGAGGAAAGACCACACGCACCGACGGATCAGCAGCCACTACATCGGCAATGCTGCGCGCCTGGATGTCGGAAATATAGGTCGAGATGTAGCTTGTCACGTTGAAAGGGGTGTCAAGGCGGTTGCGGTTACCAAGCAGGCCTAGCTGGCTGCCGCTTGCTACTTGCCCACCCGTGGCTTCGGGCAGCAAGGCAGTTGTCAAGCTGGCTGAGGGCAGCCTGATTGGGTTGGCGGTGATGCTGATGGGTGCCAGTTCAACCGTGGTGTCCACATCGTTTTGAGCTTGTGAGACGGTTGCAAAGAAGGGGGCACAGAAGGTAGCTGCCAAGGATGGAGCGTTTGAGAAGTAGTGTGTCATTACATAGTTTCCAAAATATCGCTGAAGCACAGGCGAGTGGGTGACTTCGTCGAAGCGTGGAAAGTGTGGCCCAAAGGCAAGACAGTTCGTACAATGTGGCGCTGGCGATGACAACAAGCCGTAAGCCATCGAACGCGGCCTCAAGGATGCCAGCGATGAACAGCGGTTCATCGGTCGTCAGGAACGAAGCCTGCCATCCTCGACCATTTAAAAGGCTGGCTGGACAAGTCGCAATCGCATATAACGCCGAAAAGCATACAGGGCAAGACGGTGCATTACCTAGCCAGCAACAGGAGCCGGCTAGCGCTGTGTCGACGCCGGCCATTTGCCGATCAATAATGACCAGGCAGAGTGTGGTGTAAAGCCGTTTGTAATCGTGCTCAATGCGTGGCTGTTCAGCAAAACGTCCAAAGTTGCGACTGCCAGTGCGCAGATCTTCAGCTTGGTCGAGACCGCGAAAGTCAACGGCCGAGAGCCTTGCATGTGGCTACGCCACCCACTGGAACAGTCGCCGCATGCCTCGTCGATGGAGGGCTACGAAGTGCTGCTACCAGGAAAGTGTCCAGATATGCGACGGTAAACCATGACTTAAGCTGGAACTGGCAGTAGGTGAGTTTATGGATCGCATACTGTTTAACAGCTTTTCACAACGCGTTTCGCACACTTGAAGTTAAAATTCAACACTATTAAACGATGCTGAGGGAATGAGCCATGGCAGTTGAGAGCGTTGGGAAAAGTACGGTACCGAAGCAAAGCGATAATGACAATAGTGTGGCATTCAACGCAGCGATCAGAGGTGCCTGGAAAAATGAATGGAGCATTCGTGAGCAAGCTCGTGATCAGGCAAAGGCATCGGGCAACGAGACTTTAGCCAAGCATTACCAAAACGAGTTGGATGTACTGAAGCTGATGATGCCTGAGGGCGCCTCAGCCTGCACTTCTACCGTATCCTCTACACTCAAACCCACAAATGTAAAGGCCGGTGATGCGGTACGGTCAAAACAATTGGTGCAGGACAACAAAACGTCTCCCACAATCTCAAACCCCTCAGCGCCTACATCGCATGCCGCTTCTAGCTCTCCAACTAAACCGTCGGCAGGTAACACGCTGAATTTCTCCAATAAGCGCGATACGCCGATGACTATAGTGTTTACCTCCAACGCTGACCAACTCTCTATTCCGTCTGTTACGCTCAAGCCGGGTGAAACGCTGACACAAGCTTTCCCTGAGAACTGGTCGGGTAATTTCCGCACCTCTGACGGAGATGGTGCTAATGCCACTCTGGGCGAAGTGAAGTTTAACGGCGGGGTCGACGGCAAGCAGACGTTTTATGACGTAAGCTATATCGAAGGCAACAACTCTCGAATGACCATCGAGCCTGGTTCGGGTGGCCCCGTATCCGGCACCTTGAAGGATATCGTTAGCGGAGCACCTGACAAAATCAAGGCAAGAGATGGAAGTGGCAACGTATACGGCTTGAAAAAGACGACGAATGCTGAAGCAATCGACGATTCAATAGCCAACTACTACCGTACGGTAGTGGGACAGGGTGAGGGGTATGTTTTGCCGAAAGATGACTCCAGTACCCTCGGTACTAGCTCGAACAATCTTAACGTGCAAATCTCCTGATATAATTTTTCCTGCGCACATCTTAAGTGCCGCTACGGATTGTGTTCAACTGTAGGGGCATTGCGACGGGTTTCTGAATCGCAACGAGTTTTGTGAAGGCTTCAATTCTTTAGAGGATGAGGCCAGAGAAGAATTGTCGCCTTAGTAAGCAGCAGCTAGCAATTACAACTTAGGTAAGCGGGTGGTGAATACGCCTTCAAGATGCCTTAGACGCGTCTGTTTGGTTGTCGGTTAACATCGCGCTACGAAATCCATTAATACTCTCAGCGCGCTAGCCCCCAGACAAGCTTTCACGTGACAGCGCTCCCGAGCTAATGTAAGCATAAAGTCACGAAATAGTGGCAAGGACTCCAAAGGCGATGCTTGAAATTCTACAAGGTACCCCCCTCTGGGTTTTCGGCGTTTTTCTACTGATCTGTTATTACGGATTCAAAGCTTTACGGCCTACCCGAGAGAGCCCGAGCTTTCTGCTTATTACATCCTGTATCTTTGTATTTTGGTCTCTTTTTTCACTTAACTACAGCGGTCACCTCACGATGACGTTAAGCGCGTGGTTAACAGCCATAGCTGTAGGGAGCGCCACTGCATTATTTTTGTTCCCTACGCGTTGCCTAACTCTTGACGATGCCGGAAGGCGACTTGTCGTGCCTAGGACTTGGAAAATTCTCGCGATATACCTGCTTTTCTTTGCTGTGAGATATTTTATTGGCTATCAAGCAGCCGTGCATCCCGAGCGCTCGAATGATGTCCAAATCGTATTAATCGGCTGCACTGTATCGGGATTTACCGTAGGTCTTTTTTGCGGTCGTGCTACGAGCTTTTACCGTAAATGGTTAAAGCTTCGTGTTACCTAATAGTAATCAGCATTCACCGGCCATCACGTCTTATAGATCTAAGCAGATTGCCACTTATGCGGTAGCAGTCGCTCAATCTCGCTGGCTCGCTGCGTTGGCAGTGTAGTGGTCTAATGAAACCGGACACCCATTTAGGCGAGAATGATCGCCAGATAGAGGTGTCTGCTTACCAAGCAACGTCGATCCTTTTCCGCTGAATTCAAACGCGAGGCCGCAGGCCTCGTGCTCGATCAAGGCTATAGCCATATCGGAGCCAGCCACTCGCTTGGGGTGGTCGAGTCCGCGTTGCGTCGCTGGGTTAATCAACTCCAGCAGGAGCGTAACGGCGTTATTGCGCAGAGTAAGGCGCTGAAGCCTGAGCAGCAGAAAATCCGGGAATTGGAAGCTCGAATCGCTCGCCTTGAACGGGAGAAATCCATTTTAAAAAAGGCTACCGCGCTCTTGATGTCGGAAGAGCACAAGCGCACGCGCTAATTGATCAACTGAGCGCCCAAGAGTCGGTCGATTGGCTTTGCACAGTCTTTGGCTTTACTCGCTCGTGTTACTACTCCAACCGGCTCAGGCGCCGAACTCCGGACGTTGAGCGGCTTCGGTTGCGCAGTCGGGTCAACGAACTGTTTACGCAAAGTCGAAGCGCCGCCGGTAGCCGCAGCATCGTGTCGATGATGCAGGAAGACGGTGAGCAAATCGGGCGGTTCAAGGTGCGCGGCCTGACGCGGAAACTGGAGTTTGTTGGCAAGCAACTTGGATCACATGCCTACAAACAAGCGACGGTGGAGCGGCCTGACATTCCGAACATCTTGAATCGAGAGTTTGATGCTCCGGCATTGGATCAATTCTGGTGTGGCGACATCACCTACATCTGGGCTCAAGGGAAATGGCATTACCTAGCTGTCGTTCTGGATCTCTACGCACGCCGAATTGTGGGGTGGGCGCTGTCAAACAAGCCGGATGCGGATCTGGTCATCAAGGCGTTGGACATGGCTTACGAACAGCGTGGCAGGCTTCAAGGACTGCTGTTTCACTCGGATCAGGGCTCGCAAGGCGGATTCAACCGGTCGTCGCAACACTGGATTGTTGTACAGACTTTAGATACTCATTCAGTGCTTCGGCAGGTGTTTTCCAGCCGAATGCTTTTCGAGGTCTAGTGTTAAGTACATGAGCTACCGCCTGTATTTCTTGGGCACTCCAACGAGAGAGGTCAGTGCCTTTTGGGAAGTATTGCCGTAGAAGGCCGTTCGTATTTTCGTTTGTGCCGCGTTGCCATGGACTATGTGGATCAGCGAAGAAAACCTTTACTCCGGACTCGATGGTAAATCGAGCGTGATACGACAGTTCCTTTCTACGATCCCAAGTCAAAGATCGCCACAGTTCGATAGGAAAGTCAGTCACTGTCTTCTTCAATGCGTTGGCCATACTAACCGCCCCATAGCCTGCCAGCGCCGGACCGTTCTTTGTGCGTGGAATTAGCGCGTAACCTTTCCCGCGAGGCAGATGGACAAGCATGGTAAAATCGAGTTGAGCGCTCGACCAGAGTTCCAATCGCAGAACGGTTCAGGCCGATGATCAGGTCGCACTCCTAATGCCCGGGTACAGCCCTATCTTCTACATCAGCAGGGCGACTGGAGATCATGATGTCCTTGCTGACGTGTGCCCACGCTTTGGCCTGCGCTCTGGATCTTGGCACACGCAATGCGCGTCCTGAGCGCAGGCAGCTCACCAGTTCGCGCTTGAGAGCTCCTGGCCCCTGAATGTAGAGCGTCTAATATATGGCTTCATGAGAGATGCGTATGGATTCATCATCCGGAAAATCGATCTGGAGCGGGTGGCAATCTGTTCAGGTGACCGGCCATTGACCCATTTACGGTCACTGCGATGCGGTTTATTTCGGCCTTTGAGGGGCGCTTGCGGAGGCCCAGAAATCTCACGACCATCGGCGCCTTGAACCTTGCCTTCAAGACGGTCACGTACGTATTGGTGCAGTCGCGAATTAGCGACCAGTTTCGCTGGCTTCGGCTTCTTGGCCACCAGTTCTGCCTTCCATTGCGCTACTGACGCTCGATATTCAAGCCGACCGCAACGGGTAGCAGCATTTCGTGTCAGCTCCCTTGAAATTGTCGATGGGCTTCGTCCAAGACGACAGGTGATCTCACGAACGCCAATGCTTTGCGCTCAAAGCAGCCCAATCTCTTCTCGCTCTGCAAACCATAAGTATCGTCCTGATATGTGATTCGACATGAATAGTGGCAACCCGCCTCGATGACGGAACCAGCGTGTACCTACCGCTGTTGATACGCTAACGGCATGTGCTGCCTTTTCGCTTTTGATGCCTGTTGCAATCTGCACCAAAAATAGCCGCTCGATCTCATTACGAAGTGAGGGTGCACCTGGAGAGCACATCGCTCCCCGGCCCGTTAATTTGTGCATTCATCCTGCGGGTCGTCCCATAACACCTCGATCAAGGTGTTGCGACGACCGATTGAGTCCGCCCAATATGGCAGTCGCCAGTTTCGCCAACGGCTCTGGCGTTACCGCATGCGCCGAAGCATGAGTCGTCGTGGAAACTGTTGGGATAATGCACCAATAGAGCGTGTGTTTCGCAGCTTGAAAACTGAATGGGTACCGACTGTGGGCTACATGACAGCTCAAGAAGCTTACCGCGACAGCACATATTTGAGATAAGCATACGGATCATGCCCGTTGATGCGCGCCGACTGGATAAGACTCATGATCGCCGCCGCCCGCTTGCCGCTGCGCAGCGCCCCTGCAAATAACCAGTTCGACCTCCCAAGTGCCCACGGCCGGATTAGGTTCTCGATTTGATTGTTGTCGACGGGCACAGCAACATCTTCCAAGTAGCGCGTCAGCGTTACCCCGCGTTTGAGGTTGTATCCAGAGCTTTGGCCGTGACCGAACCCTCGGGCACAAGTTCGCGTTGGGCCAGCATCCACTCGTGCAGTTTTTTGGCCATGGGCACCGCAATCGCCTGCGATCTTTGTCGCTCATTTCCTTCGCGTTTCGCTCGACTTCGTACAGTCCGCCAATCGAGTGAAACGTTTGCTCCGCCAACTGGCTTTTATTGGCGATATGCAAGTCGAAGAAAGTGCGGGGCGCATGGGCCATGCAGCCAATTTCGGTGATGCCCAGCTCGAAGCTGGCCTTGTAGCCGGAAAAGTCGTCACATACCAGCTTACCGTTCTAGGTGCAAGTTACGCACATGGTCGCCGGCACGGCTGGGGCTGAAGTCGTAGAGCACGGCTTTGAGTGTCGAAAACGGCGTCGTACTGTAGGCCCAGACATAGGCGCGGTGGGTTTCTTCTCGCCTGGCGCCAGCATTTGTACCTACGTTTCATCGGCGTGAACCACGCGCTGGGCCAACTCTAATTCGCGCAGCGCATCGACCAGGGGCTGAAGCTGCACGCCAGTTTGGCCCACCCACTGTACCAGGGTCGAACCCGGGATGGTCAGACCGGCACGACCGAAGATCTTTTCCTGTCGATACAGCGGCAGGTGGTCGGCGAACTTGGCCACCATCACATGGGCCAGTAGGCCCGCTGTTGAGATGCCCTTATCGATTACCTGCGGCGGCACCGGCGCCTGGATAAGCGTTTCGAATTGGCGGCAGGCCCATTTCTCACGAACGTGCTGTTCGACGGTGAACGCGCCCGGGGTGTAGTCCAGCTTCTCACTGACATCTTCGCCGATACGCTGAAGCTGGCAGCCGCAGGTGCATTGGGTGTTGTCTGGCTCGTGATGGATTACGGTACGCGGGAACTGCGGCGGTAACGGCGCACGCTTGGGTTGCTGGCGTGGTTCTGTCTGCGCAGGTGCGGTATGAAGGGCTTTTAACTCTGCCTCAATGGTTCGAGGTCGGTATTGAGCAGGCTGCCTTGCGCCGGGCTGATCTGCTCGCTGCGCTTGGCGAACTTGTGGCGCTTGAGAATGGCGATTTCGTGAGTAAGTTACTCAATGATCGTCTTATTACGATAAATCTTTCCGTCCTGGGTCTCGATCTTGGACATTAACTGGGCAGCCAGTGCGCGCAGTTGTTCGGAAGTCATTTGGTCGAGATAGGGTAAGGAAGTCATGCAGTGGATTTTACCAAAGCAGCCCGCGTGCTACAGCTGAAAGGAGCGTTTAAGCAATGTAATTACGTCGCCCGCACCGACTTGATGCCAGGGGCAATCCAAGTACCAGCGCCTGAAGTTGTTCAGGGGCGAATTCGATCTCCGTCCCACGATGGATGCCTGGCCAATGAAACTTACCTTGGTTCAAGCGCCGCGCCGCCAGCCAGATACCGAAGCCGTCGTGCACTAGGATTTTCATCCGGTTCGCCCGGTGGTTGGCAAAGAGGTAAGCGCAGTGCGGCTTCGCCGCACCGAACACCGCGACAACTCTGGCCAACGCGGTCTCAGTACCCGCGCGCATGTCAATGGGCTCGGTGGCGAGCCAGACGAGACACGAATCATTGGGCCAGACCACGAATAAAACACGCGCAGCCGTCCGGATCCGAGGTTGGCCATTACGGTGATGAATTTATTGCCCACAGGCAGCTAGATAATCACTATCTCTTCCGTTGCTCGTCTTGGTACCGCTTTTAACGGAACGAAAGCCGGCAAGGTTGCAGGAGATTGATGCTGGTAAATCGGTAGCCACTTATCAGCAGAACCCAGTGGACTTCAATCTAAGAATTCCTGTTGCTGCGGCAATCTCAGTGATAGAGGCCTCCTCTCGCTGATACGGTAGCAGTTTGGATTCTGACAATATTCGTTTCTGCATAATCAAAATCACTAAGAGTAGGTAAAGTTAACACTTTAGATTGCCTTATTCACCTAATTTAATTGGGGCTATTTAGTTCTACCTGCATTTAGATCCGTATCGGACCATGGACGCCAATCATCTGTATTGGAATTTAACCCGTTCCGGCTGCTAAGATTAGTACCACCGGCTAAAAATTTCTTCCACAGATTTTCGTTTTGAGGGTCGCCGTCCTTATGAAGATAAGGTGCGAGACGCGAAAGTGAACTGCCTCGTCTGCCTTCAGCTTCCTTGAAATGTTTCCATTCATCCGCCTGAAACTCAAACATTGACTTATCATCAGGCGTGTCCCGGCTGCCGTACATGTAAGTAGCGTAGCGGGCATATTCTAGCTTATCACCCCAATTCTCATGGGTGACACCAGAGTCAGCAAGATTTTTGAAAAACTTACCCTCCGAATCAGTTATTTTTTGTAGCTTCGCATGCTGTACTGCTTCGGCAATCAGAGTGCCTGCTATACCAAAGATGACCCCTGCGACGGAAAATATAGGTCCTGCGATTCGAGCTCCTATAGCCAGGCCGCGGACTACCGTAGTAGCTACATCCCCACTCAGTGCAGCCGCCAAATGAGCACCTTTGGGCGCAAACATAGCGACCGTGTTTGAGATAGCCGTACCTGTGCCGGAAATGCCTGAGCCAAGTGAGAACGCGGCGTCCACCTTCTGCAAATCAGACTTTGCATCTCGGAGCTTACGTGCACCAGACACAATATCCATCACTCCTCCTGTCACGTCCAATGCCGATCCACCCATGAAGCGCAAGAAAGAACGTCCCGCTGCCTCGGCAAAGCTATTTGTCTTTAAGTCTCCTGCGTGACCAGGAATATCTCTGACCCCCATCTTTTCTCCAAGGGCCTGGACGGTTTTATCGTATTCTTTTACCCCCTCCGCCGACAAATTTCCAACATCAAGATGTTTAAGGGTATCGGAAGAGGCCTTAACGCGTTCACTAATAGCGTCTGTAAGAGCATCAGATTTCGCGATTTTCTGTTTGTTCCAGAGGTCAGGAAAGTTGTCGTCCAGCATGCCGAGCCATTGAGTGGCCTTGATTTTTGGCTGGCGTTTGCCATCAATGTCAACCGCTGGGTCATAAGAATGCCTGCCGCCAGCAATTTCCGCTAAATTTGAGCCGAATTTTAAAAAGTCGTTGGTGCTACTTAACCCTCCAATAAGATCACGCGTAGCAGCAATTTTCTGGTCATCTGTCATACCCTTGCCGCCATTGGCCAGTTGCATCGCAGCGCTGACCAGACTCACGGTACCGTTCATCGCGCCTAGTGATCCGGAGGAGCTTGCTGAATGCAGAAATTTTTTGAGAGAACCAGCTGTGGCCTCTCTATTGTTTGCAAGCCCCTTAAGTTGGTTATCAACGACCTTGTCAATCGCATTAGGATCTCCACTGATAGTAGCAAGGTGTAAAGCAGCTGAGATCTTCTTATTTTCATCCGGCGTCAAATGTTTTATATGCCCATCAAGAATATCTACCTCATCTTTCATTTTTTTATATAAATCGTAAGTCTTGTCACCCTTGTCCATCACACCCGTAGCTGTGCTAAGGCCAGACTTAATTATACTTAGGGTAGAGGTCAGTCCAGTTTGAGAATTTTTCGACGACACCTTGTCTGGGTTTTCAACGTATGTGTTCAATTGGTGCGTCATCATATTTTGATCAAAGGCTTGGCGGCGCGCGGTATAGCTATCTGGCTCTAAGATACGGAGAGATTCAAAATATCTATCCACGTCCAGCTCTGCGATTTTTTGCTTTTGCGGGTCACCAGAGTCGTTCATGGCGATCACATATTCTTCAAATTTTGTATTCGCTTCACGTGTGTGCTGCTTGAAAAGAGCTGGGAATACTTGTTCGCGAACCTCCTTTAATTGTTCGCCGGGTAAAGTGCTAATATTTTTTTGGAGCTCTTTATCGTAACGACGTTTTATATCATCCTTGCCCATCAAGATTGAAATCTGTTTAGCGAGCTTTTTTTCATCAACGATATCCTTAACATCTTTTCCGCTTAGTTTCGCAGGTTTAACGTTCGTCCGCCGATAAGTACTGTTACTACTAGCGTCCATATTATTAACGGACTCTACATATCCGTGCAGCTCGTAACCGTCACTAAGCGCAGCTTGGCCCTCCATGAAATTAACTAACTTAGCTTCGTCCGAATTTTCTTTCAATTTCCCGCTCTTAATGTCGTCGCGAATACCATTGACAAAGCTTTCCGCGGTCTGGCTTCCCACGGTTTTGTGGTTGACCAGTTCCATATCCATCAAACCTTCAGCACCAAAGCTAGGGATTTCGTATTTTTCACGCAAAGACTGTACATCCTTAGGCTCCTTGGGAGGGGCAGCTTTATTGGTATGTATCCTATCTTTAACACTGAAAAGCTCGCCTTTAAGACTGTTGAAGCCAAACTTTCCAAAGTCTTGCAAACGGCCCGCTTCTGTACCATGCCTGGCATCACCATCTTTGGTAAAACCATCAATTTTGTCATTATCTTTATTGATTGAAAGTTTACCAGTTAGTTCTTTGCCGTTTTCATCGAAGCTAACCACATGCTTGAGTACTTGAGTGGCTCGATAGGCCGCATCGGCGTCACTGTTAAAATCGCCGACTTGTTTTTTAAGTTTATCCTTCACACCGCTTTGGTTACCCAAGTTTTTTAACAAGGGCGAGGAATCTATAATCTCTTTGGCTGAACGTTTATCGCCATCAGGACGTTTTGCATTGGCTGAAAGATCAGACTTTACTAGCTCTCCGCGTAAACTTGAATAACCAAATTTTCCGAAATCTTGCAAGCGTCCGGCTTCCGTACCGTGCTCAGCTTCACCATCTTTAGTAAAGCCATCAATGCTCGAATTATTTTTACCTAGGGCGTCATAACCAGAAAGCATTTTGCCATTCTCATCGACGCTGACTACATGCTCCAGGACCTTAACAGCGCGATAAGCAGCATCAGCATCTTTTTCAAAGTCGCCCACTTGCTTTTTTAGATTATCTTTCACTCCGTTCTGATTGCCCAGGTTTTTCAGAAGGTTACTTTCATTTATTATTTGCCGAGCTGATCGGCTGTCCCCTTCAGGACGTTTTTGGCCTTTGCCGAGTTCATTGTTTGTAGACGCTTTGGATGAAGAAGATTTAGCTTTAAGTTTTGCGCTTGAAGAAGCTAACTTCACGGAGCTTTCCCAAAGCTTTGTAGACTTCTTATCAGAGTCCGAAGTGTGTTTGGTGCTTTTTTCTACTTTGGTTATCATGGAAGAAATCTCTAAATTATTTATATGCTTAATAGAAAATCATAAATTTAGGTCTGATAGACCAAGCAAGGTGCTCTCGTGTAAATCAATATCCATGCCCTAGTGATGATATGACATCAACCTAGCCTAAATGAGGAGTCAGTAAAATGATTTTTCACAAGAATTCACAGTTGTGCTTGCCTTAATACGTTTTTCACGGTTTCATGAGTGTAATGATTTCGTTCCTGTTGGAACTCATATTTAAATAGCATGCATATGGGGTTTTTTGATTAACGTTGCAATTATGCGGCTATGCGGCGCATATTTCTCCGCTCGACAAGGACAAGAGTGGTTTGGCGAAATTTTTTTGGCGCGCCTCGATTTCACGAAAATTCACAGCATTTAATTTTTTGATATGCGTAACAATATTTTTCGCGAGAGGAGCGTGCTGAACCAGTTTTATAAACGCTGCTCAAGCATCAAGCTAGCGGCCGCTTTTGCGGCTAATAATATTCATATTGTTGAGGATATTCCCAATGAATCCAGTTTCCCCAGCCAACTCTGGTGGCGCAGACGCAGCAATCGAAAAAATGGAAGCTACATTCAATATGGCCATTGAAAAATCGTCAAAAATTACAGAGCTATCTACAGCAAAAAAAGCTGAGCTCGATGCAACCAAGCAACGCCCTCAAAACTAACCTCGCTGCGTGGCGTGCAGTCGAAAGGCTGCTCGCCTGCCTAGCTTTTTTTTGGTTAAAATTGAGTTTTTAATGATGTAGTCTTTTTTGTGTGCACGTAATTTAGATATAACCGATGATCACTTTTATTTTTTGAGGCTCTGATTTTTCCACCCTTATTGAAAACGGCATCTAACCTCTAGGCTTAAGCGAGCTTCGCTCTACTTTAGACCATTTAGTAAAAACGTATTCACCGAACGGAAATTTACGCCAGTAATAAAGATGGTGGTAAAAGTAGTTCTCAATAACCAAAAGATATTAAATAAAGCAGCCATGCGCCTTAATTTCGGCCGGTCTGGTGGCGCATATCTCGGTAGCATCTTGCTGTGCAGCTTAGCATGTTTAATCAACATTCATCAATTGTAGAGCAATCGTCAAATTTCGTCTCTCGACTTGAATCGCCTAAGCAAGGCGGATTCGGATAGACATATTACGATTCTAGGTATCACGAGCGTTGCTCGCCTGCCTGGTGGTGTAATTCAATCGGGGCAAATCTGTTGTTGTCGTTATTTTTATTCGTCAGCGTGTTTGCTGATAGCATGAACTCAATATCTCATTTCAGTTGCCTGCCATACTAAATTTTCTACATCTAGCCTAGGTAAAACGCCTGACCACTGCGACGCTTGTGCACGCTACTCTACTGAATTAAGGGTCACTGGGAGTCCTGTAGTCAATAATGTCACCGAGCTCCATCGCCATAGCGAAGTCTTTGGTTGCTAAATCGTGCTGGGCCAACCTCCATTCATGCAAAATTTTGAAAGATGGTAATTGGAATTTTTTGAAATATTTGCCAATAATAGTCATTATTGGTCTCTCGCGGCTTGCCCCTCTACAACTGACGTTCGACCTCATACAAGTAGCTGATAGAGTGCAGCACTTGTTCTGTCACTGAATTTTATTAACCATGTGCCGATCAAAAGATTGCCAAGTGCATCGATGGTTTAGCTGATTTCGGAGATGTCTTGTTAAAACGCCTTTGTAGTGGTTAGCCATTTCATACGACAAGAAAGTTGCCTGTCTGCTTGAACATACGTTTGGGATAGAGTCGTACAAGCCTTGAGTGTTAAAAGTGGCTTGGTGCGTAGGCCTATACTTAAGCGATATAAGCCTTCTTCTCAACTGGCGCAAGCATTTGCACTGGCGTTTCGTCCGCGTAGCGCCTCTAATAACCGCTGGAGTTGCACTAGGTTTGCTCATCCAATGCGTCGTGTTCGAGCGAGTAATTGCCATCCCCGCACGACCAAAGATTTCTCCTGCCATTACAACAGAGATAAATAATGGACAAACTTCGTCGCCGTTGTATGTATCAAAATGTCTGCGGTCTGACTGCTTTCATCGCTC
The DNA here is from genome assembly GCF_900111535.1 of Pseudomonas sp. NFR09. Classification (NCBI taxonomy): domain Bacteria; kingdom Pseudomonadati; phylum Pseudomonadota; class Gammaproteobacteria; order Pseudomonadales; family Pseudomonadaceae; genus Pseudomonas; species Pseudomonas sp. NFR09. The sequence goes on along the minus strand of NZ_FOIH01000006.1, from coordinate 86,365 downwards.
AGTTGGGCCAGAACTGATGCTTAGACCAGTACTTCGCACTGTCCTCCGCATCCATTTTCTACGTACATACTGCTCAACGGGACGTACCTTTGGTGTAGTCTGCTTCTCGCTCAAGCATCGGCCGATGCTCTGTAGATAGATATGATATTGATTGATAAGCTGCACCCATTTTAAGATTTTAAACGGAGTTACCAAAGTTTCTTAATTCGTTTCAGGCATTCTGTGAATTATTGAGAAGGTGGCCCTATTCCAAATTCGTTAAATCGAAGGATGGCTTAAACAGGGCTGCATTCATCTCGGTGGCTGCCATGATATTGGCCGCGAAGGGCAAGCGAGGCTTTCCAATTGCGAAAGATTGATGCGAATCGCGTCGGTGGACGGTACTACTAAATGCCTAAGTAGCGGAATGTCGCGTGGCCAAAATTTTTGTACTTTAACTTATTAAGGCCGCTCATGTGCAGATTTTTTTAAAATTTCAGGTAGGTTAAAGAATTGTGTCTGCGTAGCTAGGAGAGGCTCTAGAGAGAGGATTAAGCATTACGTCAGATCATTAAGAGTGCTGCAGATATGAGGTATGCGAGTCCACCAAACAGCTAAGAATTGAATTCAAGAAGATTTAAGTGGTTTTTGATATTGAGGTATATGCAATAAAGTCATATGCAGGCCATCAATAATCTGTTTGCTTGTTCAGCAATAAGTTGTTCGTATGAAGTTGGATCTTGTGAGGTTAACTATTTTTCGGTTTGCTGGTCTGCATATAATTTCCTGAGAATTAGCAGTCGGAACTATATGCTGGATTCAAATAATTTAGATAGCTAAATACATCACATGTAACTTTTGGGTTTGCTATTACGTGCTTCGTATTAGGGTGTAAAAATAAGAAAAGCGGCTCTTACCAATGAAATTTGTAAGTGCCGCTGATGTCGATGGGTAAAGAGATGTAGGAAGTTTTTAGTAATTCGTTTGCAGGTCTTTAGGCAGTTTGTTTTTTGGGCAATAAGTATAAATTGTATTGTCAGAAACGTATTGAAAATGATTAGGATCCTTAACTAGGATTTTGTCTTTTTCAGTGAATGTTGTGCCCGACCCGTCGCCGGAGTCATTGCACGTCTGGCTAATTTCAAAAACCGTGCCGCGTGCTGATTTGCTCTTAGAAATAACTTTCGCTACACATTTACTTGTATGCGCAGTACTAATGCCTTTGCCGTTATATTCCTTAATATCAGCGTTAGGCGGATTGCCGCAATCGGTTCCGGAAATTACATATATTCCTCGGTTGAGCGATTCATATACACCTGGGGAAGCATTAATTTCAGTAGAGTTGAAGATGGCTATGCCACAAATTATGATTATTGAAAAGCTTATATTTTTCATAAAGTCTCCCGGTCTAAATATTTTTACTCGCGTTACCGAAACAAAACTAGCATTCTTCAATAGGAAATCTAGTAGTTTTCGTAATATTTCACAAATATTCACAGGCGCCTACCAATTTTGAGTGCTGGAGTTATAAAATTTAGCGATACCAATATTCAAGACTCTACATTGCGTTCTCTGAAGTGGCTGAAATACCTCCTTGTGCGTTAATTGGATTGCCCGTAGCATCACATATATTTTCAATCTCTACTTTGAGCATCGACTGGAGATGTCTGTGGATACCCAGCGATTTACGTAGAATTCAAATCCGAAGCAGTCAGGCAGGTCATTGAGCGCGGATACTCTGTTGCGGAAACAGCTGAAATGCTTCGGATTTTCGACTATCAGCCTCTCCAAGTGGGAACCCCGTGAGCCCTGAAAAACTGAGAAGCAGGCCAGCAACCTTCTATAAACCCAAGGCGAAATTGTATGATTACGAGTCCATATGCTGAACTTGGAAGAAGGTTGCGAAATATTAAAAAAACAGCGCGGTATTTTGCCGGAGAACCCGAAGTGAAATACAGCTTTATGAACGAGCATGAGTACCACTATGCTGCGTCGGATTATGCAAGTTTCTCGTATTAAGTACTATCAATAGCTAAGCCTATATCAGATCGTGAAAAAAGAGAATGGTCGGCTGTTACGGCTGATTGTCACATACATCCGAAAGTTGAAGAAGCAGTTATATCTGAGCATCTTGCTGAATCTCTAATGCTTGCGAGTTGTTCGGCTGGTTTATGAAGCCAGCGCTAGATAAGAAGTTGGCGTAGGATGCATTGTTAATGGCGTTGAATTACTTTACAATCGAACGCATTGTCACGGTCATCTGGACGGCATCAGTCCTGATGGCTTTGAAAGTGCCTCACTTTGAAGCTGGAAAATATCCATGGTAGCTAGAATAGTTTATACCACATTCTTCTAACCAGATTTTTGCTTGCCGCGGTCTAGCAGTAGCGGATATCACTACTCTTAGCCTAGACGTGCGCGGTTTGTACGCGGCGTTTATGAGTGAAACGTTCTGCACCGAAACAGGTACTACTGCTCTAACTTGTCCACAGCTTACAAGCGCGATCTAGGAAATCGCCGACTTTACCTGATGCATACGCGGGGCAGGGGGCAAGCCTCTGTTACGGCAGGCCATGATTTTAGATGTCGTAATTTATTGTCGTCCGATGTGTTATTTACGATCAGCTAAAATACTCTATGGAAAAAAATAATTTTTTTTGTCACTTGCAATGAATGGTAAAAAGGCGTGTGGGCCGGCGCTGAGGAAATGCTTTTATATAAAAAAAATGAAAAGATTATAAGGGAAATTATCGTTAAAATAGTAAGGTTTCGCTTTGAAATCTTTATTTTTTGTTTACGCCTATTCATTTTCTCTTTGCTCATAACATTTAAGGTGATAATTCATCTCGCTAATTTATCAATAGGTCCGCTCCATTCGGTTCTATTCGTTATGTTATATCGTATTTGTACGATTTTGTAAACAAGAATAATATGCACTTTTTTGGTTCGCTACTAATCTAGTGTATTTCATGGGGGGGCTCCCCTTCCTTATTTTTTGGTCGAGCTAAAGGTGTGGATGATAGAGGCGTCCACTTTAGTCTTCTGCGAAGTGACAAAGCTTTGTTCTGCAAGCAGCAATCATGATTTCCCTGGTGCTCATTGCAAGTTGTTGCATTTTTAGCAGGAGGCATAAACTCATCATCCTGACATCTTCGGGTATTAGAGCGCTGAAAGTCAGCCTAGCGAGTCGGCACATTTTAGTAATTTCGTGTAGTGTTTCTGAATGGGAGATATATTGAGGGAAAACCAGTTCTGCAGCAGGCGAGTGCGCAGCATGGTTTCAAATGGATAACACCTGCGATAAATGTATCTTGGGATAATGAGGGGCTATCAATCCGCCTCATGAAACGACTTGCTTCATCGTGACTAAAAAACGCTTGCGATGGGTCAGCTCGCGTTTACCGATATACTCGAAATTGGGAAAGCTTGTCTGAATAATGGCACTGAATTTAGTGTGGCGAGGAGCACGATGTTTTCCCCGGTAAAGTGAGCCGCGCGGTGCTGAACTGAATTGTAGATTATCTGAAAATTATGAGATGAATATCATACTTCTATGAAAAGCCTGTTCCGTTAGCAAGTCAAATACTTATCAGTTTAAAAATTGATACTATTTTGCACTTAATGGTCTGCGCAATTCCACTCACCAAGCTTTGTCACTCCGCACTTTTCACTGGCAGTATTTTTCGTGGTGCGCATGAAGGCTCACTTAAGACCGCCGGCGGGCTCCAGTTCACCGATGCGAGCTTGAGTGCTTCTGGGCGTCCTCAAAGGTCGATTTCTCTTGAGCAACGAGTCTTTCAGGTTCGGCATGGATCTTATCTGTCATTTTCCAGTCACATGTTTCACCGACATTCACACCGCGGAAGGCCCGTTGATAGTGAGCTGACATGATTTCAGTTTGCTGAATAATGATGTCGGTAGTTCTCGTAACGGGTCTCACGCTAAATTCATATTTGAAGTCCGTTGATATACGCATGGAGGAAATTGGTGGTTGTAATTGCTAGCAGCATGCGTAGCGTTTTCACAGTTTTTCACAGCGCAGAATCATTGCGTTGGTTTAGTATCGATCAAGGTGCTTGTGCTTTAGCCTGCCGGTCTGGTTCTAATATAAAATAAAGTATGAGCGTTGCAGTGTGCCGTTTTGGGACTCATTACTTTTCATTAAGTTAAAGCAGAGGTCCCTACTGCAAGTTCAGGCGGAGCTGTGGTAATGTAATTATGAAAATGGAAGTCACTCAAAATGGTTATTGAAACCTTGGTAAAACTCGCTGAGCTGGCCACTGCCAAAAAAGCTGAGCTCGACGCGGTCAAATTACGTCCTCGGAAATCCCAAGTTTTAATGAACCCCTCTATCAACATTGATCGCTTACGTCCCGGTGGTGAAGTATGTGGAGGTTGTACCACTGTCTCCCAAACTCAGTTGTTGCCGAGCGTTATGCCCACCCCCGAATTGCTTTTGAGAACGAGAACCACCTTGGGGCGGGCGGTAGGAAGCGCCGTCCGGCCGGTAAAGGAACGAGGGGATAGGCACGAGAGAATCGCGTTGAGCCTTGAAAACTTGTGCAAATCCGACGAGTTGCACAGGTATTTCGTTACTTTATAGCGTTACGTGTGTGATTATTTCGTTATCGCACCGTTTATAACCATTGCTGTTGAAGCCACGGAGTGGCAATTCCGTCTTCCAATTATCGGGCTGCCACCAATGCTTTTCGACTCGTCCAAGAAAAAAGTAATACAGCACCTTCAGCTGACCATTGCTCATCAGGCCAGACTGTTGGAGGCCATCAATCGCTCCATGGCTTGTATCGAATTCGATCTGGAGGGGATCGTGCTTAGCGCTAATGAAAACTTTTCCAAGACCATGCGCTATCTGCCCGAGCACATCATTGGCAAGGAACACCAAATATTCTGCACAGATCAGTATGTTCGCAGTAGCGAGTACACGCAGCTTTGGTCCCGCCTGCGCAGTGGCGAGTTCGTTTCGGGAACGTTTCGACGAGTTGCAGGCGACGGCAGTACGGTGTGGCTTGAGGCCAGCTATAACGCTGTACGCGACACAGACGGTAAAGTCATCAAAGTAGTCAAATATGCGACGGATGTCACAGCAAAGCTGCAAGCCGAAAGTGAAGCCCGCAACAAGCTACAGGCCATCGACCGCGCCATGGCGGTGATCGAATTCGATCTGGAAGGGCGTGTCATCGCTGCTAACGACAACTTGCTACGTCTGCTAGGTTATAGCCGCGACGAACTAATAGGGAAACACCACAGACTGCTCTGCTCTGCCGAACTGACCAGCAGTCCTGACTACAGCGAATTCTGGACGCGTCTGAAAAACGGTGCTTTTTTTAGTGGACAATTCAAACGTGTCGGCAAGCGCGGTCAAACGATTTGGCTGGAAGCGTCGTACAACCCGGTGTATGACGCCTGCGGCAAACTGAGCAAAGTGGTGAAGTACGCTTCCGACATAACCGCGCGCATCGAGAAGCATGAACGGGACTCCCGAAGTGCCGCGCAGGCATATCACATCTCGACGCAAACCCAGAAAATGGCCGAGCAAGGCACACAGGTGATTCAACAAGCTGCCAGTGAGATGCGTGAAATTTCATGCAGCATCGAAGACTCAGCTCGAATCATCGGCCAACTGGGCGCGCGTTCGGAGCAGATCACCACCATCGTCAACACTATCCACAGCATTGCGAGTCAAACCAACCTGCTGGCTCTCAACGCAGCTATCGAAGCAGCGCGCGCCGGGGATCAGGGAAGAGGCTTCGCCGTAGTGGCCGATGAAGTTCGGCAGTTGGCCAGCCGTACCACCCGTTCTACTCAAGAAATCTCCGATATGATCGAGCTGATTCAGACCGAGGTTCGGCAGGCAATCGTCAGCATTGACAATACTCGCAATAACGCCGTTAAGGGGGTGAGTCTCGCAGACCAGGCGGGATCGGCAATCGTACAGATCAGCAGCCGTACCGAAGAGGCGGTGGATGCCGTTCGGATTTTCGCTGGATTGAATCAATAATGAGGCATGTGCAACGAAGTGGTACCGCGCGTAATCATCTTGAGGGAGCACGATGAATTTCAACTCGCCGCGACCGAAGCAATCAGCCATTAGCTTTGGCCCGTTTGTGCTCATCCCCCAGTATTATCAATTGCTGAAAAACGGCGAACCTGTGCCCTTGGGCAACCGGGCTATGTTGCTGCTGATTGCATTGGCCACTCGCCCCGGCGAACTGCTCGAAAAAGCCGAGCTGCTAAGTTTGGCCTGGCCAAAAGTGGTGGTCGAGGAATGTAACCTGCGTGCACAGATCCTTACGTTGCGCCGTGCGCTGGCCGATGACGCCAATTCTGCCCGCATCGTTACCGTATCGGGGCGCGGCTACCGATTTGACGCCGTCACCACTTCCATATCGCTTGACGAAGCGCCGTTATCAGCTCCTTCAGCGCCGTTACAGCACAACGCCTGTAAGGTGTTCGGTCGAGACAAGCTTTTGAATATACTGTGCGAGCAGTTGGAAACGCGACGTTTCGTGACCCTCTCTGGCCATGCAGGGGCCGGCAAGACCACCGTTGCACAGGCCTTGGCCGACCGACTCCACCCCTTCTATCCGCAAGGTGTGATTTTCATCGATCTGGCGCCAGTAAGTCGCGGCCAACTCGTGCACGTGGTCATTGCCGCCGCGCTTAAAATCGAGTGCGACACCGACGACCCTTTGTCAGGTATTGCCAGACGACTGGCCGCGAGCAGAGCGCTGCTGATTCTAGACAACTGCGAACATGTGCTGGACGAAGTAGCTACCGCCGTCGAGGCCATCCTGTGCGATGCCTGGCAGTGTTCGATACTGGTCACCAGTCGCGAGCCGCTGCGGGTGCAAGGCGAATGTGTACATGATCTACCGCCACTGCCTTTTCCCCCTGAAACGCCGGACTTGACCCTGGAACAGGCGATGAAATACCCCGCCATTGAGCTATTGGTCGAACGCATCGCCGCGCACGACCTTGGGTATGTGCTTAACGAAAGGGATGTTCAATCCGCCGCAGCCATCTGCCGCAAGCTGGAAGGCAACGCGTTGGCCATCGAGCTCGCTGCTGCGCGGGTCAAGGCGTTCGGCATCGGTCATCTGCCGGACATGCTCGACGGTGTGTTTCGATTGCAGATGACAGGCCGTCGTACAGCCTTCCCACGACACCGTACCTTGGGAGCCGCGCTGGACTGGACCTACGCAATGCTGTCTGCACAGGAACAAGCATTGCTGCGGCAATTATCGGTTTTCTCCGGACTATTCACATTAAACGCCGTGGAGGCTGTAACCAAAGTCCAAGCCGGGGATCGGGCACAGATCATGGAAAGTCTGCTGGACAAGTCGCTGATCATGTCGCGCGAAGAACTGTCAATCAAACGGTATCGGCTGCTGGAAACAACGCGATTGTATGCTGCCCAGAAACTTGCAGAGCATGGCGAGACTGGCTCCTTGGCATTGCGTCACGCGGACTGGATACTCAATGAGCTCCAGAATGCGGTGCAGGACCTAGTCAAGCAGTCGCCTCAGGCGTGGCTTGCGCGCTATCGGGCAGATGTTGACAATGTTCGCGCCGCGCTGGAATGGGCTTATTCACCAGATGGTGATCGGGAGCTGGCGGTCGAGTTGACATTGGTAAGCGCGCCTCTTTGGTTGCGCTTATCGTTGACCGCCGAATGCTATGACTGGGTCAGTCGTGGCCTGCAATCGTTCGGCGATCACGCACCGGTTGACGAGCACCAGCGCATGCGGCTGCTTACCATCTCAGCCAGCGTCATGACACTGGCCTATGGCAGCGGCAACAAAATCCGTCAGGCGTGGCGGCAGGTGGGCGCCGATGCGCGCGCTCTGGGCGATACCAATAGTCAACTGCGTGCACTGTGGGGGCTTTGGAGTGTTTATTGCTGCGGTAATCAATACCTGCGCGCCCTAGAGCTCGCCGACCAATACGTCGAGCTCAGCAAGGACAGCCGGTGCAGCGAGCGTCAATTGCTGGGGTTACGAATGCGAGCCAATACGCAGTTTTATATGGGACGTCTTGATGATGCTTACCGCTCGGTGGTCGAGGCGCTGAGCGCGCCGTCTTCAACGAAACCTGACCTGATCGATCTTCATTTCAACCAGCGCATCGCGGCATGTTCGATCAAGTCACAGATCCAACTGCTGCAGGGCGATGTCGATGCGGCTCTGTTGGCCCTTGAGCAGAACGTCAGTCAGGCTATCAACCTTAATCACCCCGCCACGTTGTGGTACACCTTGAGCCTGAGTGCCATTCCGTTCACCTTGCTATCGGGGCGGCTTCAAAAGACCAGGCACTGTCTGTCGATGCTGCAAGAAAGCATGGAAGGTCATGACCTGTATTTGTGGCGACATATTGCCCGCGCGTTCGAACAGATCCTGCTGATACATCAAGGTGCTGCTGAAGAGGCATTGCCGTCTTTAGGAGAAGTGCTGGAGAAGCTACGCGATCAAGGTGGCAGCCCGCTGGACAGTCTGTTTCGGTGCGAGTACGCACGGGGGCTTGCCCTGCTAGGCTTGACGAATCGCGCGCTAGAGATGGTTGACGAAACGCTGAAAACTGCTATCGGGCGGCAGGAGCGTTGGCTTATCCCGAAACTATTTCAGATTAAAGCGCAAATACTAGCTCAAGAAGGCCGTGGCGTGCTTGCCTATAACGTGTTGCGACAGGCCGAGAGTGAAGCTATTTCGCAGGGAGCGAACTTCTGGTTGACGTGCCTATCCCTCGATTTAGAGCAGCTTGAGAAAGCCGAAAATTTGGTTTGCCCACCCCAAGGCACCGTGTAAGGAACTTCATTCCGAGGTCATGGATCCGGTGATAGGCCGTACGCAATAAGTCCATAAGACTCAAGATACCGCCGATGAGGCTGGGCGGCCGTTGCAATCATCACAGAGGTCGTACAGATGATAGTAATCAGCAAATCGCAGCAGCATCGGAAGAGTAATCTAATTTAGCACGGGAAGTTGATAGGGCGTTGGTAAGCATCCGATACTTTACGCTCCAAAGCAGCGAAGGTGTTCGGCAGACGTTGACTGCTAGCGGTAAACCTTCGCAGCTTGCGAACAATCTGAGCCGCATTGTTGCATGGCTTCGCACCTAGACAACAACTGGTTTGCGCGCGTAACGCTGGCTCCATCAATGCTGCCGTGAAAGAGGATTTCGAACGCCAGCACCCGGTGCTGAGCGTCAAAAAAAATTACACCAAAGACTTCATGTTCTTGTTGTGTAAGCTGCAGTTTTAGGTAAGAGGTCACGGTGTCAGGTGACGTTGGTTTAGGACCGCGACTGAACAGTCGACGATCCAGAATATGCAGCGCTTCGTCGATCAGCTGGTTTTCTTGAACAATGCGATCAGCCTCGAAATCCGAGGTCTCAATCAGTGTGAGTGGGGAACTCATGGCGCTACCTCCGAAGGGAATGATCAGGGGTACACGCCCGAGGGGAGTGGTATCCCCAGGTGGGTGTGGAGTTGCCGGCGTTTGCAGGTGATGTAGGGTTTATAGCCGAGTGTATCGGTGGCGTTGACCGTGCAGGGGTGAACCACAACCGTCACAAGGCAAGGAAGAAAAGGCTCTTATGCCCAAACTGGTTTCGGGATCGAAGTCGGCACTGATGGGCATTAAGCGAACCAGCCCGCGATGTATCGTGGCGATGCGTTGTTCGATCTCCTCCGGCGAGTGATACAGCGATAGCGTGCTGTAGTCCTGGTAAGCCGCACCGAACAAGCAGTCGTCGCAAAGCCAGAAGCATTCCATATTGGTTCTCCTGTGCTGGTTGAGGAAAAGGCGCTCGATTGAGCGCCTTGATGTAAAACATCATGGATTGTTCAGGCGGACTGAACAGTGCGCGTGGCGACACGGCGAGCCGTGCGGTGAGTAGGTGGAGATTCAGGTTCAATCCTGGACTCTGTAGGGTTGTCGGTATCCTCAGCTTCGGCATCAGCCGACGTTGGAGAGGGTTCATTGATCGGCGCTGGCTCAGCAGGTGCTGTTGCTTCCTGCCTGGCGGGCGATTTGTATTCAAACTTACCATTGACCTTGATCCAGTCGATGAACAGCAAACGACCTTTCAGGCTGGCGCCAGGTTGGCCTTGTTTATCGCCTTTCTCATAGAGAAATGGGTCGATCCACAGGTCACCAATACGGAACGACAGCAAGACCTTTTTCTCGGCCTTGACGGCGTCCATATAGAGACGAATCAAACGGTCAGCTTCGCCACCAGCGACTTTGCAATCAAAGCGGGTGTACTCCACTGCATCAGTGGCACCATGCAAGGCTGCAATATCGCAGGCCATGAATGGCTGACCGCGGCGGACCTGTACTTCACGAACACGGTTGAGGTAGCCGATACCGACGGTGTGCAGGTTGAAGTAAGAGGTCGCTTCTTGGGATTGGTTGGCGTAGGCCATGGTGGTTCTCCTGTTTCAAGGGAAAACGGCGACGCACAGCCCCTGACGGGAACGTGAGCCCCCGTCAGGGTGGGTAAGATGAAGTCGAGCGATGAACGACTCGCCACCGGCAAGCCGATGACCATCAGAATGAAGCTTCTGGGTGAGTAGCTGTGCAGCAGAGGAGAGTCTGCAGTGGTAACCCGCAGGCATGGAGTAGTCGGCATTCATCACCGCTTAAGCGGCAACCGTGCGAGCTTCCGAACGCTGATCGCACTTGGGTAAACCACCACGAACGTGGCGTAGCCTTGAAGGTTTTGGCTATCTGGGTTGGGCTGTCAACGACAGCGAACCACGCCCTTTGTATAAGCCTGTCACCGGGGAGCGTCAAGACGTTACAACCCGATTTTTTAGGGCCGGAATACGGTGGTAGTCACTGGAATTAAGAAAATGAAAAAAAGAAGAGTGGGCCTGGCGGTGTGCCAGGCGAGGAAGAGAAAAACCACCTTTGGCGGTCTTACGCAGTCGACAAGCTCCTCGCAAAACTTGGTTGAACTGCGCAATGATTCGCCAACCGGCCCTTGTCGTGGCCTGGGTCGGAATATGCTGGCACGCATCCGCGCACAAAGGGTGCCCTGTGTTTCCCCGGTGGGCTCCGGGACTGAATACGATCGCCGAAGCGGATGACCGCTATTGCCGGGTAGAGGCAACAGTGGTCATCCGCCACCACAATCATGTCGAGCAAAAAACGGGAATTAAATTCCGCAGAATAGGAGGCTCCGGACTCGAAGAGTTTGACCGAACTGCGCGAAGCTAATCGGTCTTGGGTCGCCGTTGGCGATTATCCGAAGCTACTACAGCAGAGAGGTCAACACGACGTCAAGCCTACAGGCCCCCTTCATAAGACGCCATGTTGAGCACGATGAAAGAAGTTACTTACTGCCGAGATGTGCGGCTAATTGTTCGACAGTTGCCAAGATAAAGGCACGGTCGCTTTCTTTCAGTCCACTCAGCAGCCCCGCGATCATCTGGCCCTGGTCATTGGGGCGATTGCTCGACTCCGTCAGCAGTTCATCCATCCGGCAATCGAAAATGTCCGCCAGTTGCATCAGTTTGACCACGGAAAGTTCCACTACACCTCGTTCCAGGCGCGAGATGGCTTCACTACCGATCCCTAAACGTTCAGCCACCTCTTCCTGAGTCAAATTACGCTCGCTGCGGTGCTTCGCGATCATGCGCCCGATTTGGGCTTGGGTTGGATGTTTATGTGCCAAGTGATGAGTTCTCCAGTTCAACCCGAATGGTTGAGCAAAGACCCGTTGACATGAACATCCTTAAGGGTTGAGTATCGACTCATTGGGTTGTTATAGTGACTGAAACAGCTGAGTATCGCGACGTGGTTTCTGCCCCTCCAGGGATCAGAGTCCAGAGTGATTAGTAAGAGCGACGGTCTGAAGGGACCATGTTGAGGGATGGTTGAACATGGAAGATGAGAGAAAGGACGTCATGGATCTGATTTGGGATCGAACACTGGAGCTGTTCATCAAGATTCATGATTGCCCGGATAATCCCGAATACTTCGAACGCCTTGTTCATTGGCTCAACGAAGATCCTGCCCACCTAAAAGCCTTCAACGAACTGGGGCAGATATGGATTTCGACAGGCATCGCTTTGGCCCGTGAGGTCGGACAACCTTTGATCGACTTGGAGCAGGATCAGGCGCCGCTGATGATGCACTGAGCTGTGCACCACCCTAACTTCATGTTGATCTCATCGAACTGTCATGGGCGGCGCGTCTCTTTTCTGAACTGCGTAGTGCCTTTGCAGTTCGGATACTGCGAGCATGACCAGAACGGCCCAGATTTGCTCTTCCGCTTGATCATTGAGGCATTGCAAATGGGGCAGGCCGGGCCGGCTTCGACCGGTATCGACAAGTTGAGCGCTCCATAGTGTTTGACCAACTTAGCAATCCAGTTCGCCTGCTTCGCGACGAACGCCTCCAAGGTCAGGCGTCCCGCTTCGATTTCGTCAAGCGCCTGCTCCCAGATCGCGGTCATGCCAGGATCCGCAACTGCAGCGGGTACCGCCTCGATCAGGGTATGGGCCGCCGCCGTAGCTATTAACGCGCGTTTTTTCTTCAGCAAATAACCGCGATCAATTAATGCTTTGATAATGCCGGCTCGTGTGGCTTCGGTTCCGATACCGGTGGTGTTCCGAAGTTTCTGTTTCAGGCGTGGGTCGTTGACAAGCTTGGCGATGTTTTTCATCGCCTTGATCAGATCACCCTCGGTGAGCGGTTTAGGAGCGGCAGTTCGCATGGATTTGAGTTCAACATTGTCCACTGCGCACTGCGTGCCCTGTTGCAAGATGGGTAAGACTTGGGATTTGTGACTGGGCTCGTCCTCCTCGGTGTTTTCGGAGAGCGAGCTTTTCCAGCCCTGGACCAAGATCAGTTTGCCCACGGCGGTCAATCGTTCTTCGCCACAGGCCAGTTCGACCTGGGTCCGATCAAACTCATGATGCGGAAGAAACTGCGCTAGGTAGTGGCTACGGATCAGTTCGTAGACATGGCGTTCTTGTTCGGACATCCGCACCAGGTTTGCCGGTTCGGTGGTGGGAATGATGCCGTGGTGAGCAGTGACCTTGGCATTGTTCCATGCGCGGGAGCGCAATGATTGATCGAGGTCCTCGAATGCAGGTCTGAGTGCAGGATCCGTTTTGAGCAGGGCGTCGAGTACCGCGGGAGCCTCGTTGAACATATTCTCTGGCAAATAGCGGCAATCGCTGCGCGGGTAGGTGGTGGCTTTGTGGGTTTCATACAGGGCTTGGGCGATGTTCAGGGTTTCCTGGACGCCGAGCCCCAGCTTACGCGAGCAGACTTCCTGCAACGTGCTTAGGTCGTAGGGCAGGGGCGGCGGTTCTCGGAAATGCTCAGTATGTAACGAGAGTACCGTAGCGGACTTTTCGTCGGTGATTGTTTGGACCGCGTGATGGGCAAGCACTTGTTGTAGGCAACGCCCCGCCTCGTCCCGTCCTGAGCATGGCGGTAACCACGACGCGATGAATCGCTGGCCCATCGACGATAGGTGTACCTCAATGTTCCAGTAAGGCACCGGGACGAAGCCCTCAATAGCACGATCCCGAACGACCACCAGACGTAAGGTGGGTGTCTGGACGCGCCCCACTGACAAAACGCCGTCGTAGCCTGCCCGCCGACCAAGAAGGGTAAACAAACGACTGAGGTTCATGCCGATCAGCCAGTCGGCACGGCTGCGGGCGAGGGCCGAGTGATAGAGCGGGAAGGTTTCCTGACCAGACTTCAGCGAGGTCAATGCCCTGCGAATCGATGCTTCGTTGAGTGCGGACAGCCAGAGGCGCTGAACAGTGCCTTGGTACTGGCAGAGCTCCAATAATTCGCGGGCAATCATCTCACCTTCGCGGTCGGCGTCGGTTGCGATGACAACGATGGTGGCTTCGCTGAGCAGGCGTTTGATGATTTTGAACTGCGCGGCAGTTTTGGGTTTGACCTCCACTTGCCACTGCGCCGGAATGATCGGTAGATGATCCAACGACCAGTTCTTGTACTGAGTGCCGTAGGCTTCAGGCGGGGCCGTCTCCAGTAGGTGCCCGATACACCAGGTAACAGTTGTCTCGGGGCCGATCAGGCAGCCATCGCCACGCCGAGTGGTTCCGAGAACCTTGGCGATGTCACGACCCTGGGAAGGTTTTTCGCAGAGGAAGAGGCGCATATAACTACTCCGGATTGAGTTCGGAGCAGCGTTGTTCGAAGTAGCAGGGGCGAGATATGAGAAACCTGAATGGCAGGTTCCTCATATTAATCGGTGAGGGCGGCCTTGAATGGGCTGAAGCTGCTACCTTATTGGAGCGTGCGTAACTAGGTAGGGCTTCACGAGCAGCGAGCAATGACAGGCCAGGAACTTCGCGCAAACGCTCAATTTTTATGCCTGAAGTCGCTCAGGCCGTAGGTGGTTGTCCTCTGCGCTTCTTGGGGTTCGACGTCGGTGAACTGGCCTGCTCAGTATTTTGAGAGGCCGTCGGTTCACTGGGGCGTTCCCGCATGACCACACTGTACACCCGGTGAGGCAGGATGCCGACTCGACGGGCTTCGATCTTGAAGGTCACTCGTGCATTGTCTTCGCTGTCCTCCCACTCATCGCGAACCGTACGACCTTCGACCAGCACGCGCATGCCTTTCTGATACAGCGTGCTCCAGTGTTCAGCCTCGCGGTGCCAGAGCTCAACCGGCGCCCAATAGCCGCCCCGATCTTCATAGCTGCCCTCACGTGGGATAGGGTTGTCGAAGTAGACATTCAGCCGTAGCAAACGCCGTGGTTCATCATTGCCAGAGGCGAACTCTTGGAATTCTGGCGCACTGCCGATATTGCCTTCGCCGACGAAAAAAGTACTCATCGTGTTTTCTCCACTGCGGGTGTGAACTGGCGCAGCAACTGTTCGGCACTGGCCATTTTGATCGCGCAGGTCGTAGCCTGGCGGTAGAGCGAATGCACCACACTCATCTGAAGGTTTAGTGCGATACGCGCGCATTCGAAACGGTGCAATTCCTCTCGTACGATCTGCGGCAATGCTTTGTTGGAGATCTGACGTTCCCAAACCGCCACACCCATGCGAGAAAAATCACGCGTGCGCCAACGCAAAAATGTGCTGCCAGCACTGGTGTTCTGCAGCACCAATCGTATCTCCAGTAGCGAATACGGCGGCTGCCCGGCTTGCTGCACGACAGCCTCCATCAGGCGACATAACTGCGCCTCGATTTCCCTCGCCACCTGCGCCAGGTGCTCCAACTCCCCCTTACCCTTAAAAGGTTTTAAAAGGCCTTTTAGGGAGGCAGCGTGTTCGAGCTGCCGATAGGCATCCGGTGTCAACGCTTCGAAGGGCATTGGTTGAATCGGGATCATGGGATTCATGCATCAGCCTCCGGCTCATCTACGTTCGCAGACGGACCGTCAACGTCCTCTGCCAAAGCGTCAGCGTCATCCACCGCTACAGCACCACGACGAATGATAGGTGGCGCAAACTGTGATCTGCGATGTCCCTCAAGAATGTCTATCGGTGGCAAGTCGAATTTGTCGATTGCGGCAATCGCACGGGCATTGTTCGCCGCCATGTCATCGCGCGTGACGCCAGCGTGGCGATAGCGCTGCGCCTGGCCGAACAGGCTGCGCAGCAGATGGGCGCCGTCGTCGATCCAGGCTTCCATGTCTCTTCGGCCGATCAAAGCCGTGTGATGGGCCAATAGGGTACGGCGCACTAGGGTGTCGTAGTCGGTCAGCAGGTAGACCGCCAAAAAACCCAGCTGGCTGCCGATGTACAACGGTAAGGTGACGGGGTGGATGTTGAGGTTGTCGCCCATGTCGATCTGTGTCGGCAGGTCCTGTCTGATCCGATCCAGCTGTTGGGTCAGTTCCAGCATCCCAGCCTTGGCCTGCATCAGTTTTTCTTCGAGTTGTACGATGGCCCAGTCGGCATAGGGATCGTCCTGGGCCGCGGTTTGTTTGATCAGGTTGGTGACGCTTATGTAGCCGGCCATGCCCATGATCGAGTGGACGCCTTCACGTGCGGCCCGACCTTGCCAGATACGTGCGGCGTGATGGGTGTGCAGGGTCAGGGTGATGCTGCTGCGCAGGGAACCCAGGTTGAGTTGATAGTGATCGGCCACGGTGTTGTCCTCGCATAGGCTTGGACGGAAACGTTGCGACAGATGAGGATTAAGGGCAGCCAAAAAGCTGAGGGCGGTTTGTTCGGTTTGGTTTAAGAGGGCTAACTAAGGAGAGGTCTGAGGGAAGGGTAGGCCGACTTTTCCCTAAGTTTCATAGTTTGGTCCGACGTGTTCGCACAGTGGAACTCCATGGATTTGATGCCAGTGGCATCAAATCTACTGACGTCCACTTCCTCCACGCAGTTTGCGCAGCTCATTCAGGCACGCTAGGGCGAGGTCTGATGCAGGTTCGCCCTTTTTTCGAGACGGCCGTGAGGGGGCGGGTGGGGCCGGCTCTGCAATATTTGACGGTTCGGCCTGACTGGCCCAAGGACGAAAGTCGCCTTTCAGCGCACGCTGGATCAGGCCCATCAAATAGGCCGCTGGCTTGCGGATCCCGCCGGCCGTACAGCGTGCCCCCGCTTCGTTGAGCACCGCCTGCTGATCCGCAGGTTTGAGCTTGTTCAGCGCCACGGCGATGGCCTGACGTTCGCTTGGGCTCAGGTGCAGCGAAGTTGGCCAGTGCAGGTTATCCACCGCTGCGGTCGCGCGCGGTACTGTACATTTACTTTCTTTTAATACAGTACAGGCAGCGTTCGGATTCCGAACGGTCAAGGAAACACTGGCGTTCAGGCCCAGTTCGGAATCCGAACGAGTGCCTGCACGATTCCGAACGAGGGCATCCTCCCCTCGTTCGGAATCGTGTAATACGGCATCGGTTGCATGATCCAATTCTTGCTGCGTCCAGTGTTCGCCCCAACTGTCGAGCCGTGTCGGTAGTCGACCCTGATCGATATTCGTATCCTGGCGGATTTCTTCCACAATGTGCTGCGCAACAGTACGAACCGCCTTCGTTGCATGACCGAGTGCATGTCCGACCAGCGCCAGGTAATCCTGATCCAGTTCCATGGCTTCGGCGGGGGTTAACGGCTCATCGTGCAGGACGTACAGAGAACCTTGAAGACGTCCGCTGAGCTGATCGCGTCCGCGACTCACCAAACTGAGCCAACGCGTCAACCTGAGCATCGTTAATACTCGAGCAATGGTTTCACGGGAGGCTGAAGCACCGTAGGGCACGCTAGACAGGTAAGGCTGCAAATCCTCATAGCGCGGTGTGACCACGCCCTGACCTTGCAGCATGAGTCGAAACACCTGCCAGGCATTGCGCTCCAATGGCGTTAGCCGATTATCCAACAGCAGCCTACGTGGCACGACTTCGTGTGATAGGCCACTGAATAGAAAGCCAGCCTGCAGCGCCTGGTTGGAGGGTTGTTCAGTGGTAGGGCGTGCCGGCCAGCGCTCACTCAACTGCTGGGTGCATTGCTGCAGGACGCGCTGCCAGCGACTGGAAGGGGCAGCGTTCATGTTCCGTTGCTGTACTGGTCGATCTGCTGCCAGACGATGGTCAAACTGATCTGCTGTTCTTCGGCCAGCATCATCATCGCGTCGAGCTGATCCTCGGTACCGTCTCGAGTGCGTAGCTGACACCAACGCTGCCAGAGCGCATGTTCCTGTGCTTCGCTCAAATGCTGAGGACGACCCTTACGGGTCTCTATCTTGAGCAGACGTCGACGCAGCGCGGTTTCCGAATGCCCCAAGCCGAAGTACTGATACATGATGGTGCTGCTGGCGCCGAGCTTGAGCGCGCGGTTGATCAATCGCTCGTTCTGCTCGTCGCGTTCGGCTTGCTCGATCAACCGATGCAGCACCGGTGAGTCAATCTTGACCTCAACCCAGGGTACTGTGGCATGGGCCAGGCGCGACAGGGTGGTTGGCGGTAGGGATTGCAATAGGTAGATGTCGTTTTCACTCAGTCCGAGTGCCTTGCAGCGCTGCAGGTTACCCAGGCGCAGCTCATGCAACACCTGGGTCAGCATGGCCTGATTGAGCACATTGAAGGACAGGTTCATGGCAGCTCCTTCGGTGACTCATCTTCAGGGGTAAGCGTTAAGTCGATCAGACGCCGGGCCAAACGAATTAGCCGATACAGCTTGATGAGCAGACCGTCGGGCAGTCGTTCCAGTCCAACATCCACAGCGGGAAGATCTGGTAGCGGGAGTTGATAGACACCCAGCAACAGCTGACCGAACAGGGCCGAGGGCAGTTGCTTGCGGTCCTCCCAGTTGACGTCGTCTTGAGCGCGAAGCAGGGCCATGAGCAGTAGGTGAACGCTGGTTGCGCGAGGCGCTGCACGATCAACTCGCTCAATGTTCAGAGCGAAGCCCAAGCCAAGCGGCTGATCGACGATGCTCTCGGGATGTCCGGCATAGGCCGCCATTTCCCGCGCCAGTGTGGCAATGGCAGATCGCAGTTGTTCGGGGCTATCCAGTGCTGGTGCGATGGTCCAGATACCGTCGATCGCATAGGTGTCGACAGAAGATACTGCGTCGGTGGCGGTCTCGCGATCAATCTGTTCACGAATCTGTTGAACGCGTGACGGAGGACTGACCGCTGATACGACCTTCGTTTCTGGCGGTGTGAGCGGTTCTTCTCGCGTTGGTTCGGTCTGGGGTCTAGCTTCAGTTGATTTGGGATGGAACTCGGAGGAGGGAAGTCCTGCAGAGGCTTCGTCAATGCTCGGCTGATGGATATTTCCCGAGGGCGCGGTGAGGGCAACGCCAGACTTCGAAATGACCCGTTGGGTATCGCTCAGCTCCAGGGCCAACATACGGTAGGACTGTCCGAGCAAGCGACTCATGCGTTCGAGCAGTTCATCTTGGAGCTGCCCAAGGTCGAAGGACTCCGGGTCGGCATCGAAGTAGACCAGAGTATCGAGCCAAAATTCGGCAAACGTAATGGTGGCGGTTGGAAAACGGTTCCAGGTTCGCTCTGCCTGACTACGTAGAGCTATCAGGCGTTCAATCTGGGGCTTGCCCAAACCGGCATACAGGGTTTGTGGAATGGCGGGCAATAAGTGTTCTAGGGTGTCGAGCATCCGGCTGATGTGCGACTGTGAAATAGGGTAACCCCCAGCGGCAAGATGTCGCGCCAGTTCACGTTGCGAGAGTACAGCGCCATCTGCTTCTAGCATGGTTTTGAGTTTGGCCACCGCCAGAGCCCGTTCGATGAAGGTGAGTTGGCCGTGCAGATCGCTTTCGGCCAGATGGCCGAGCAGGACAGTGATTTCATTGCTCCAAGGTCGGAACAGGCAATGAATGCGAAAGAAGCGCTCGTCGCGGGTTTCCTGCCACAGCTCGCCGAGAATCGCCAAGCGCGTATTACCGCCGTTGCGGATGATGAAAGAGGTTTCACCCGGACGGCGGGTAATTGGTGGTGGTTGATCCAGCCCTCGTTCACGGATCGAGGCCTTAATATCGTCATACAGCGAATTACGGATGAAACGCGGGTTGTGTTCGTAGGGTCGCAACTGCTCCAGAGTGACCAGCATCGGCGTGTCAGTTAGTGGGTCAGACAGTCGCTCTAGTTCTGGACCTTGAGGGAAGGGGTCCTGGTGCAGCTTGTCGGTGATCTCCTCCTGACTCAGCTTTTTCATCTGAACAACCTCCGTTAACGTTGGTTGTGCAAATGGTCCCCGACCTCGAACTTCACGATCTCGGCAGTCCCCGAACCTTCGAGGTGTCGGGAAAGTTCTGCGAGGAACCACCCCATGGCCGAGCGCCCACCCTGCAGGCGAAAGACCACGGTGCAGTATTCCTTGCAAGGTGGATGATGTGGGCGAATGGACGGTTGAACGATGATGGGAAGCTTGTGCAACATCAAAAGACTCCTTGCCAAACGCTGTTGGCATCAAGATCGATAAAAATGACTTGGCGAGAAATGCCGGTTTGGTGGTACGGCTCATTGAACCTCCGCACATCTGCTCACCGTGGAGATCGCCTCGCGCCATTCGGGGAACAGCTCAATGGCCAGCGCTTGCATGGTTTCCAGCGCTGATGGCGAGCGTCGTTTGCGTGACTGACGCGTCTCGATTCGGTGGGCCGGTAGGCCGAGGGAGGCGGCCTTGAGATACGCCACTCGGTCTGGAACTACAGTGTCTAAAACCGATATGTGGGTAGTTCCAGCGAAGGTCTCGTGCAGGCCACGGATGATCATCCGGGTGTCCACTCGAATGGCATTTACCTGATTCAGTAGCAGTCGCAAAGGGGGCGGTGAAATGCCCAGGTGGCGGAATGGTTCGAGTTCGCTGAGTAACTTCAAGGTGCCACGCTGCAATTCGCGGGCGGCGAGCATTTCCGGCGTGATGGGGGAGAGGGCGAGGTCGGAGGCCAGGATGGCCATCTCCAGCAGCACGCTACGCGCACCTTGGGTGTCGATCAAAAGCAGATCGTAACGGGGACGGAAGTTGTCGAGCAGATTGCACAGCCGTAATCGCCCGTCAGGGGCATGCAGCAACAAGGTGCTCAACCGGCCTTGATCATCGTTGGAGAGGATCAGGTCGAGTCGCGTGATAACTGTCTTGGAAACAATCTGTGCAGGCGTAGTTAGGTTGAGTGCGATGAGCTCGTACGCACCGGCATCAGCCTTCTGGCTCAAGCCGTAATAGCTGGAGAGGGTGGGTTGGCTATCCAGATCCAGTAGCAGGACGCGTAGGCCTGCGTCAGCCAAAAGGCCGCCGAGGTTGGCGGTCACCGTGGTCTTGCCCACGCCACCTTTAGTGGAAACCACCGATACCACACGCATGACATCAGGCCTGCTGGCCTAAGCGTTCAGCGACCCACTGCTCAATTTCCAGCGAGTCCCAGCCGACTGCACGCAATCCAATGCGTTTAGCTTGAGGGAATTTACCATCCTTCATCAGGTTGTAGATGTGAGCCCGCTTGAAGCCGGTTTTTCGTTCGACTTCTTCGCGCCGCATGATGTAGCGTTCGGGTGATGACTGAGGCTGAGATGTGTCGGTGGTTGTTTGGGATTGCATGGTCGTCATTCCTTGGCGCCGGATAGCGCAAATTGGGAAGAGACCTGAATTCAAAAACAGAAAAGTCCGACAGTCATTGCACTGCAATCGTACCTATTGCAGTGCAATGACTGTCGGACTCACGTTCGGGAAAGGCTCCGCCGGGCGGCGGCGAATTTCTCGTCGAGAGAACGTTTGCTCAAACCTGGAGTGCCTTCATAGTGCGCAGTTATTGAGTCAACGATAGCGGCTTGGCTATCGAATACGGAGTTGGGTTTTCCGGCGGGTGAGGATCCGAGGAGGGTTTCGAGCAAGGCGCCGATTACATGCTGATATCCAGTTTCGCTGCGCTCGCTGAGCTTACCTTGTGCTTTAACGAGTGCGCGTAAGCTTTCCCGTTCCAAGCCGATAGCCTTGAGTTCTTCAAGGAGCTCACGAAGGGCGGCGTCACTCGCTTTGAGCTCCACCTCCAGCGCCTCTCGGTCAGCTCGCAACGTCAGGTAAGTACCGAAGCTGATGTGTTCATTCTCAGCGGGCTGCTTTCCAAATAGAAACGCCGGCCGCTGATCGGGATAATGATGAATCATCCACCATTTGAGCTCTGTATGCCTGACAGTGAGTAGCCGGTAATCAATAGGTGTTTGTGGTGGTACCGTTACCCCAAAATAACCAAATGGGAGCTCACGATTGCGTACTGCGTCGAGGATTTTTTCGTTAGTAGCATGTAGACAGGGCCATTGGGGGAAGTTCTTTGACAGCAGCGCAGGGGAATCCCAAGCAGACCTAAGTATTTGAGTTTCGTAAGCCATTAGGTTACACCAGCGTATAGCTGCGTCGATGGGTCGATAAAAAATTTTTTCCAACGCGTTGTAGCTATCGGATTCGTACACAGGATCTGCCTCATATTTGAGGGAGCAGACCCGCTCAGTACACTTAATAGCATCTAACAGCTGGCTTCCGTGCGGCGACTCTCCCTATAATAATTTTAACGTTAGATAATTTCCTTAAATTTATAAGTGATCAGCTTAGCCGGTTGGGTCGTCCTGCTTCCTGGAGTACGTGCCCAGGCCTGTCGGACTGGGCATAGTTGCAAAGATTCAACAAATTTGAATCAATGAAAATCAAACACTTTGACGGGACTGCAATATTGCTAGTTCCTGCAAAGGAGCAGTCGCAGATTGCAAGCGCGAGAGTTGCAGATTTTTGAGCCAGTCAAGTTCCATTTTGGGGACGGATTCAATTAGGGTTTTGGTATAGGTATTGATAGGAGAATCCAAGATTGAGGTAGCGTCCCCTTTTTCTACGCAGATTCCATTACTCATCACGATAACTTGATCAGCTACTGCTCTAACCAATGCAATATCATGCGTGATAAATATATATGCAACATGAGTCTCCCGTTGAATTTTCATTAATAGTTTTACAATACTGTCCGCGACTAAAGGGTCGAGCGCAGATGTCACCTCATCGCAGATGATCAGCTTGGGCGATGCTGCTAAAGCCCGAGCAATGCAGACACGTTGCTTTTGACCGCCAGACAGTTCGCCTGGCAACCGATTTAAAAATGAGCTGTTGAGTTCCATTTGCTCAAGCAAAGCGATGACGCGGTCTCGAAGTTCAGTCCCCCGCAGGTTGAAATATAGTTGTAAAGGTCTAGAGAGTATTTTTTCAATTGTTTGACGTGGGTTCAGCGCCACATCAGGACTTTGATAAATCAGTTGTAGATCTTTACGTAGCTTGAGCGTTCTGCCTTGCAAAGTAGCAGACATTTTATCTTGGTTGAAATCAATCGTGCCTAGGCGGGGAGCTAATAGGCCGGTAATGACACGGGCCATGCTCGACTTTCCAGAACCTGATTCACCGACAATAGCAAGCGTTTGACCTGCGCTCAAATCGAATGATACGTCTTTAACGACGTCCAACTCACCGTACCCAGCGGTGATTCGGTTCACCGATAACAGCTTCTCACCTGCGGTGTTGCATGCAAGTCTTTTCGCCATTTGAACTGAGAGAAGCTGTTTGGTGTATTCCATCTCTGGGGAAGTAATAAGGGCCCTGGCAGGTGCATGCTCCACCATTTTCCCATGGCGAAGGACCATGATTTCGTCAGCGACCTGCGCAACTACAGCAAGGTCATGAGAAATATAGATGGCGGCCAGATCGGACCCTCGAATAACCTCCTGAATCAACTTCAATACTTCGACTTGAACGGTAACGTCTAACGCGGTGGTCGGCTCATCAAACACCACTATTTTTGGGTTGGTGCAAAGTGCCATGGCTGTGGCCGCACGCTGCAATTGTCCACCCGAAACCTGGTGAGGAAATCGATCGCCGAAATCAGCTGCATTTAAGCCTAGCGAGTTGAAAAGCGCACCCGCCGCTGTCTTGGCTTCGTCACGCGATAATACCCCCCTCGTCACAGCTGTCTCGACCACCTGCTTCACCAACCTAAAGGCGGGGTTGAAAGAGGCAGCCGCAGACTGCGGCACGTAGGTAATGGATTCCCCCCGAAGCTTCTTGTTAGTGAAAACTGATTGTCCGTCAATCGTAATGCTTCCACCGTTGACTTGGCATCCAGGACGGAGGTACCCAAGTGCAGCAAGACCTATAGTTGACTTGCCTGCGCCAGATTCACCGATAAGTCCTAACACCTTACCTGGCATGACATTGAAACTGACATCGTCCACCAACACTGTCGGACTTTTAGTGCGCTGTCTTGAGGCAACTTCGATGGATAAATTTCGCACTTCAAGGAGATTGCTCGTTAACTGACTCATAGCTCACTCCTTACGAAAACGAGACGACTGATTGATAAATCGATCGGCAAACGCATTGACAGAAAATGCCAACAAAGCGATCGCGACCCCTGGAATCAATGCAGCAGGAACACCAAATATGATTCCGTCCTTATTTTCACGTACCAAGCTGCCCCAGTCTGCGTAAGGGGGCTGGACTCCAAGTCCTAGAAAGCTAAGCGCGCTGAGGAATAGAACAGCAAATGCAAATCGCAGCGCAAACTCCGATATCAAAGGCGCTATAGCATTAGGCAAAATTTCGTGGGTGACAATCCAGAACGTTCGCTCTCCACGAAGACGTGCCATCTCAACGTACTCCATCACAGCAATATCTGCGGATAGAGATTTGGCAAGTCTAAATACTCTGGTCGAATCGAGTATAGCCATGAGTATTATGAGTGTGAATAGGTTAATTGGAACGATAGCTAATATCACGAGAGCAAGGATCAGTGTCGGTACGGACATAACAAGATCATTAATGCGCGACAAAATCTGATCTAGAACGCCTTTGGAGACGCTCGCGATAAACCCAAATGTAATGCCGATAATGAACGCCAAGAGCGTTGCTGAACCTGCCACCAACAGCGTAATACGGCCGCCGAACATTAGGCGACTCAATATATCTCGCCCTAGGCTATCTGTCCCGAAAGGATGAAGAGCGGATAGGGGCTCCCACACATCACCCACACTGTCGTTTAATCCGTAGGGCGCTATCCATGGAGCCGACAAAGCAATAGCGATAAACAGTATTATTGTGAGGAACGCGATACGCGTAGCCCATGGCGATTGCCAAATAGGAAGAAGCCATTTCATCTTGAGTACCTAATGCGAGGGTTACCAATCATTGCTAAGGTATCTGCAATGATGTTCATCACAATATAAGTGGTGCCGAAAATTAAAGCGCAGGCCTGGACCACCGGCACGTCTCGTTTACTGACGCTATCGACCATCAACTGTCCGATTCCGGGGTACACGAAAACAACCTCGATAATCACTACGCCCACAACCAGATAGGCCATGTTTAGCACAATCACTGTAATAATCGGAGAAATTGCGTTAGCTAGAGCGTGGATCCCCACGACTCTGGATGAAGAGAGACCTTTTAAATATCCCATCTCGACATAAGGACTGCCGAGGACATTTAAGATGGCAACTCTTGTCATCCTTATCATGTGTGGAGATACGATTAGTACTAACGCAGCGCAGGGTAATGCTACTGCTGTGATCCTGCTCCAAAAATCCATACCCGTGTAGACAGAGGATAGGTTTGGAAGCCATCCAAGAGTCACGGAGAAGACGAAGATTAATGTATACCCCAGAAAAAAATCCGGGAGTG
This sequence comes from Pseudomonas sp. NFR09, assembly GCF_900111535.1. Taxonomy (NCBI): domain Bacteria; kingdom Pseudomonadati; phylum Pseudomonadota; class Gammaproteobacteria; order Pseudomonadales; family Pseudomonadaceae; genus Pseudomonas; species Pseudomonas sp. NFR09. The sequence continues at coordinate 61,240 of NZ_FOIH01000006.1, read as the reverse complement.
AGATTAGACTTAAAGTTAACCAGGAAATCCCACGATCAAGCCAACCCCCCTTATTGATAACCGACGTTACTCCCAATACAACAGAGATTGGTACGGATATCATCGCAGCTAGACCTGCGAGAAAGAACGTGTTTCCTAGTCGCTCTCCAATAAGATCAATAATTGGGGTTCCATTGGCCAGAGACTTCCCCAAATCGCCATGGAATAGATCCATCACCCATCCTGCAAACCGCTCGGTAGCAGGCCTGTCGAGGTTCAACTCTCGGTTCAGTGCCGCCACCGCCTCGGGTGAGGCTTGGTGACCTAAGATTGTGTGTGCCAAATCACCAGGCAGCAATTGTGTGCCAAAGAAGATCAGGACCGCAATCACCATTAAAGTCAGTAAGCCGAGGACTACCCTTTGGCCTACTAGTACAGACACTTTATTTTTCATCATAAGCCTCAGGAGGCCAGCCAGCAACGTTCGGCAAAGCGCGCGTTGGAAAGCTCGTTATTGATATCAGGAATGTATCCCTTGACTTTATTGCTAACGCCATCGAGGTACTGCGTGAACATTGGAATAATCGCTCCGCCATTATCACGGATCAATAGATTCGCTTGCTTATAAATTTCAGTCTTCTTTGATGGGTCCGGTTCTTTACGTGCGTCGGTCAACAGCTTGTCGAATTCGGGATTACTCCACGCTGTTTCATTCCACGCTGCCCCCGTTGCGTATGCCAATGCCAGCATCTGATCCTGAGTGGGCCGTCCGTCCCAGTAAGTAGCGCAGAAAGGCGCTTTGTTCCAAATGTTATCCCAGTAGCCGTCGCCTGGCTCACGCTTCACTTCAATCTGGATGCCCGCGCGCCGTGCTTGCTCTTGGAACAGAACAGAAGCGTCTACGGCTCCAGCGAAAGCAACGTCAGAAGTGTGTAAAACGATTGGACCAGAGTGCCCCGATTTTTTGTAGTACCGAGCGGCTTCTTCAGGGTCATAGGCGCGTTGTGGCAGCGGGGAGGAGAACGGATAAGTATCATTCACCGGTGTGTCATTACCTACTGATCCGTAGCCACGCACAATTTGTTTCACCATCTCTTCGCGATTTATGGCGAGTTTTAGTGCCATCCGCAGGTCCGGGTTATCAAATGGCGCCACATCACAGCGCATTGCGAATACATAGTGACCGCGCCCTTTTGTTGGTACCACTTTTACAGTAGGAGCGCGAGAAATCAAGCTGACGACTTTCGGTTCCACACGGTTAATTATGTGAACTTGGCCGTTTAGAAATGCTGAAACACGAGCACTGTTGTCATTTATTACCAATGTCTCAATTGAGGCAACATGACCAACATTGGGTTGCCAATAGTCTTTATATTTTTCTGCAATGTAACGAACTCCGTGCCTCATCTCACTTTGCACTAAGACGTACGGACCAGTACCGATGCCAGACTTGCCATTGTCACCGTCTGGCTGAACAACAATATGGTAGTCCGCGATCAGGAATGGGAACTCTGAGTTGGGCTCATTTAACAACACTGAAAACTCAAATTCATCGACAACCTTCACATCGTTGACAACTTTAAAAACTTCTGAGGCGCCCGATTTTGAGTTCGGTCCACGATGGCGATTTAGACTAAATACGGCATCCTTAGCTGTAAGCGGTTTGCCATTATGGAACGTAACTCCTTTACGTACCTTAAAATTCCAAGTCATGAAATCAGGTGAGCTACTCCAGCTTTCAGCCAACCTGGGCTCTAAATCCCGGCCGTTGTCTGCAATCATAACCAAACGCTCGGCAAACTGAGCGATTACGGCGTATATGACCTGGGCACTGGCCAGAGCTGGGTCGAGACTGTCGGTTGTAGCCCCTCCCGCCAACCCTAAAACAAGCCGGCCCCCTTTCACCGGGTTTTCCTGTGCCATCAATCCTCTAGGAAGCCCTAGAGCAGCTCCAGCAACGCCCGAGCTAATAAGGAACGTACGTCTATCCAACATTGCGCCTAAAATACGATCTTTCATTTTATTCTTCTCCGAGGACGGGTGAATATTTAGGGAACGTGGCAGTGTCAATCAGATAAGTATTGCTTTGATCATGTTTCGGACATAACTAGTTTTCCACAAATGATCGATTTCTTGTTTTGATTAATCTAAGTTTGACTTTTGCATTGCTTCCCCAAACCGATGCCGTTGGCATTAGTTCCGCTGCATTAGGTGTTTTCGTAACGATGCACAATGGTTTGTTACCATCGAACACGTATCCTAGCGCTATCGAGCTATCGCACCATTTTGGTGCAATTGCATGGCTCGGAACGCATGCTGCAACGCTTGGCGCGCAGCATCGGCGCCCGATCGATAGAAGATCGCACCGTAGCCATCGACCTACCGCCGGGAGCCAATTTAAAAATGACTTCAGCACAATATTTGGCCAGGAACAGTTACCCGAGCATGTATGGTGCGGCTTGCGTGTGTCTTTCGCTGATTTCATTGCACTCTCGACGACGGGTTCTGCGGCCCGATAGGTCGATTATTAGGTCCTAATCATTTGTGTACTCTACATTTTCGGAACGGGTTCATACATTTTCGGAACAAATATTGCTTCGCTCCCGGTCAGCCTTCACCAGTGTCAAATTAGGTAGCGGTCATGACTATTGAGATGCAGCAACCGGAGCCATACCTCATAACGGTTCTGATTTTGGAACAGTTTGCGATGATAACCTTCGCCTCAACGATTGAGCCTTTTCGAGAGGCTAATTGGGTCGTCGGACGAAAGGTTTATCAGATAAAGGTGGTCTCACATGATGGGAATCCCGTGAGAGCTAGCAATGGCATCTCTATCAACGTTGATGGATCCATGGACAGCGTTTCCGCCAGCTCTTTGGTCATCGTATGCAGCAGCTGGGATCCGCATCTCTACACCTCTCCCAAGATTTGCAGCTGGCTGAAAAAGATGGCTAGGCAAGGTGCGAAAGTCGGTGGTGTTGAAACAGGAGCATATGTGCTCGCCCGTGCCGGCTTGCTCGATGGATATAAAGCAACCATACACTGGGAAAATATGGAGGGGTTTGTGGAGACCTTTCCGTTGGTCAAGATATCTACCAGTATCTTCGTAGTGGATAGGGGGCGATTTTCCGCGTCCGGCGCTTCCGCGGCCTTAGACATGATGCTTCATTTAATTGCCCTTCATCAGGGTAGTTCTGTCTCCTCAGCAGTGGCGGATGGATTTGTCTACAGTAAGGTTAGGCAAGGTGAAAATCCTCAGCGGCTCGATTCCTCTGGGCGACTGAATGTGACGCATCCTAGGCTGATTCGAATTCTCAAATTTCTCGATCTCAACCTCGATAAGCATTTAGATGTGGCGGAAATGTCCAGATCAGAAGGGGTCACTGATCGCGAAGTTAGGCGATTATTCAGTATGTACTTGAACGTCACGCCGCAGGCGTATCACCGAGGCCTGCGCCTGCAGAGAGCGCGCCTGCTGTTACGTCAAACGAGCATCAGTGTTACAGAGGTCGCAATTTGCTGCGGATTCTCTTCTAGCTCCGACTTCTCGAGGGCTTTCAGGCGGGAGTTTGGTCAGCAGCCAGCGGCTGATCGCCGGGAAATATATTATCTTGAGCGGCCAGCAGAGCAAGCGTCGAAGAGTGAAGCACATCTCTGGAGTAATTAGAGTCTGTCAATTCGGTGGCCGAGTTCGCTCGGAGAATGGCCACCTCAAACTTGTCTGAATTTCTAGCCGATGTGCTTTGTCGTTACTCTCATTCTTTGGGCAGATGTTAAATCTCTAAATATATCAGGCTGAGAGAGTTGATTGCGAGTTTAAGACGCAATAAAAGTTGAAGACCACAAGAAAAATTTCGATTTGTTCTGGGTATTAACTCAATATTTACTTTCGTTCTAAGTATAAGGGTGGTTTGTTCATTCACACCCGACAGTCGGCTTCAAGTCCATAGCTCGCAGAATGGTGCAGGGATCCTCAAATCGGTGCCCACGATAATATTTGGTCCGAAAATGTATGGAAGTATTCCGGAAATGTAGGGTCGACATCTAAATGACACCTAATAATGGCCCTGCAAACCGTTAACGATTGTATAGAGCCAAAAGGACTCAACCAAACCTTAAGGGGCGCTTCTCAGCGGGGTGACAGCAATGGCGGGGCTTAGTGACACGTTGGACATTCCTGGCCTCCTTTGCCTGATTGGGGCAATCGTGGCTTCCAGCCAAGCTAACTAAGGAAGTTCTCGGTCGAGCCAGAGCTCTATTCATGTCGCCACCTTTTGGTCCGAACCTGCAGGAGTTGTTAACGTTTTCGCTAATACCAGTAGTTGATTAGTAGATCATCAAGCTGAAAATTCATCTCGCAGCCTCATACGGCTGTGGACGGTACCATTACGTTTGTTAGGAGCCAAATAATGAATCACGACGTCATCGTAACTTGCGCACTTACCGGTGCTGGCGATACGACAAAGAAAAGCCACTTGGTACCGATTACGCCGAAACAAATTGCGGCCGCCGCTGTAGAGGCTGCTAAGGCCGGTGCGACAGTGGTTCATTGCCATGTGCGTAATCCTGAGACTGGACGGTTTAGCCGCAACGTCGAGCTTTACCGAGAAGTTATGGACCGTATTCGCGAAGCAGACGTCGACATCATCGTCAACCTCACCGCTGGCATGGGCGGAGATTTGGAGATTGGAGCAGGCGAGCGCCCGATGGAGTTCGGCCCTAACACTGACCTTGTTGGCCCTCTCGCTCGTCTGGCGCACGTTGAAGCGTTGCTGCCGGAAATCTGCACTCTCGACTGCGGCAGCCTAAATTTCGGCGACGGCGATACTATTTATGTCTCAACGCCGGCTCAGTTAAGGGCCGGTGCCAAACGCATTCAAGAGCTGGGTGTAAAAGCTGAACTGGAAATTTTTGACACCGGCCACCTGTGGTTCGCAAAGCAGATGATCAAGGAAGGCTTGCTTGATAATCCTCTATTTCAACTTTGCCTGGGTATTCCTTGGGGCGCGCCAGCGGACACTACCACAATGAAAGCGATGGTCGATAACCTCCCTGCTGATGCTGTCTGGGCAGGCTTCGGCATCGGCCGGATGCAAATGCCAATGGCTGCCCAGGCCGCTCTGCTTGGTGGCAACGTGCGGGTTGGACTTGAAGACAATATTTGGCTTGATCGGGGGGTGCTGGCTTCCAACGGCGCATTGGTAGAGCGTGCTTCGGAAATTCTCAGCCGGATGGGGGCTCGTGTTCTTACCCCAGCTGAAGGGCGAGAGAAGATGGGTCTCAAAAAACGCACCTGACTGCGATGCCCTTCAACGCCTAGTTTTGGCTGACCTCGAACCGATTACTTGAGGCCTACTAGGCAAATCGTTTAAGCCATCGGCTTAACTCTCAAAGCACTCTTCAGTCTCATAATTATTCCAGGATTTTGCGATGACATTTATCACAGATATCAAAATTTTCGCTGCTCTGGGCAGTGGTGTTATTGGAAGCGGTTGGGTTTCACGGGCCTTGGCTCATGGTTTGGACGTCGTGGCTTGGGATCCTGCTCCAGGAGCCGAAGCGGCGTTGCGCAAGCGAGTCGCTAATGCTTGGGGGGCACTGGAGAAGCAAGGGTTGGCATCAGGTGCGTCTCAGGATCGCTTGCGATTCGTCGCGACGATTGAGGAGTGCGTTCGTGACGCCGACTTCGTTCAGGAGAGTGCTCCTGAACGGCTAGATCTGAAATTGGAGTTGCACAGTAAAATCAGCGCTGCGGCCAAGCCCAACGCGCTAATCGGCTCGAGTACCTCAGGGCTGTTGCCGAGTGAATTTTACGAGGGGGCAACTCACCCGGAGCGTTGCGTCGTTGGACACCCATTCAATCCGGTTTATCTCCTTCCACTGGTTGAAGTAGTTGGTGGCAAAAAAACTGCACCCGAAGCGGTACAGGCAGCGATGAAGGTGTACGAATCCCTCGGTATGCGACCTCTCCATGTTCGTAAGGAAGTGCCAGGCTTCATTGCAGACCGCTTGCTCGAAGCCCTGTGGCGTGAGGCCCTGCATTTGGTCAACGACGGCGTCGCTACGACAGGCGAGATTGATGACGCGATCCGTTTTGGTGCCGGCTTGCGTTGGTCCTTTATGGGTACCTTCTTGACCTACACGCTGGCGGGCGGCGATGCCGGTATGCGGCACTTCATGGCGCAGTTTGGCCCTGCATTACAGCTGCCGTGGACTTATTTGCCAGCCCCTGAATTGACAGAAAAATTGATCGACGATGTGGTAGATGGCACAAGCGAGCAATTGGGCAAGAATAGTATTCCGGCCCTTGAGCGATATCGGGATGACTGTCTTTTAGCCGTACTTGAGGCAGTCAAAACCACCAAAGAGATGCATGGAATGTCATTTCGGGAGTAAGGCGCAATCCGTTGGGGCCGGAATATCTGGCCCCAACGTTTGTCGCTATCAACGCAATCCATCTACTGTACATATACCGGATCACTCGCATGCCTGCCCTGATTACTTATCAGACCAAAATCAGCCCTGACTGGGTCGACTATAACGGTCATCTCCGTGATGCTTTCTACTTGCTGATATTTAGCTACGCCACCGATGCACTGATGAACCGCTTGGGCATGAATACTGACAACCGCGAAGCTAGCGGCAATTCTCTCTTTACACTGGAGTTGCATCTTAACTACCTGCATGAGGTGAAACTTGGTGCGGACGTTGAGGTTCATACACAGATCATCGCGCACGACTCCAAGCGTCTCCACATATATCACAGCCTGCACGAGGTCTGTGATCCCAGAGAGTTAGCAGGCAACGAACAAATGCTGCTCCACGTTGACCTCGCCGGGCCGCGCTCCGCTCCTTTCGGCGAGGTTATATTGGACAAATTACAAACCCTCATCGCTGGTCAGCTCGAGTTACCGACTCCTGAGTATATTGGCAGGGTGATCTCGTTACCCACAAAAAAATAGAAAGGTTTTGGCGATGGGCACTGCTGGTTATAAATGATGAATAAAGCCGTTCAGCCCGTTAGCAGACTGCTTCATGTTGATGGCTCAACGGCAGTAGCCCATTTCCTCGGCCAGCGGATTCGTGCTTTGCGAAAGCGCCGCCACATGACTCAGGCTGAGTTGGCGCTTACAAGCAAATTGCCGGCGAGCCACATCAGCCAGCTTGAGCGGGGCTTGGCATATCCATCAATCCCAACACTGTCGAATATCGCCCGCTGTTTGGGGGTCACAAATCAATGGTTTTTCGTCAGCACGCCTTGTGCCCTACCGGAGGACAACTGTTGCGTAGGTCGTGAGAGCCTTTACCCGAGCATCCGATATGAAGATGGGATCGTAGATGAGCTCCTCAGCTTCCGACCAAATCGCCAAATCGAAATGCAACGGCTGCGCTTCCCACCAAGTGTGTACAGAACACAAAGTGCCGGATTCGAGGGAGAGCAGGCCTGCCACCTGCTTTCTGGGCGCTTTGAGTTATGGGTGGGGGGGCGGTACTTCAAACTTGAACCTGGCGATAGCGTGAGCTTCACCGCTCAAGGATTCTATCGGTACGGCAACCCAGGCCAAGCGGAGGCGGTATTAATCTGGGTGTGCACATCAACAAGTCCCAGTGAGTAATTTCGATTTTTTTTACGAGCAGATGTCTTGCTCGATCGAGTTAAATCTGGCGATTAATAACCAATTAGAGTGCTGGCGAATAATACCTCGTAAGCAGAAAATATTCAGCTCTCGCTTGAGTTGCGTAGCGCTACTGGACTCGTCTTACTTAACTATAGAGTGAGATACCAGCAAAGAAAAAATCAAAGAGGCACGTCGAAAATAGCGCTGCATGGATAATCACCGGTTTGTAATGTATATCCTCACATTCGGCTTCATGATAGCGCATCATGAAAAGAAATTTGAAATTTAGACATAAAATATTGACTACTACCTCACTGATTGTGATAGCGGTATTTGCCCTGTTCACCGCCTACTCTGATTACTTATAACGCGGCCTGATCCGCGACGCACTGGAGAATAATCTTCAGGTACAGGTAAAAGTACAGCCAGCAATCTTCAGAATTGGTTGTCCGGGCGGATCTTGTTAATTAGGAATCTAGCAGAAAATATTAGTCTAGATCATCGCTCGGAAAAATAGAGTCACTGCTGAAGCAAAAAGCTTATTAGCCACATTCATGTCTGCTTACCTAGGTCAGCAAGACGAGGCATTCGCAACGCGGCCTCCGGACGACACTCCATCTGAGTACGACCCTCGCGTTCGCTCTTGGTATAAAGACGCTATTGCTGCCGGTAGAACTATTCCCCCCAGAGCCTTATCAAGACTCATCCACTGGTCAGCTAACCATTATATAGATAATGAGACCTTCCGCTGTTGGAAGCAACGTATCAAGCGTTGCTCCCAACTCCGGCGCGGTTCACGGACATTCCATGTCCCGAAGGGCTTTTCAGCGGTAGGAGGAATAGAGCTAAAGACAGCCCCCGCATGCCTTCGATATAGTTAGTTGAGTTTAGTCTTAACCGCCTCCAAACCATCTTTACCGTCAGCGGTAGTCACCCCTGCCAGCCATGATTCGTAGACAGTCGGATGGGCTTTAAGCCATGTCGTTGCAGCGTCATCTGGCTTCGTACGCTCAAGAATCGGTGCCATCACCTCGCTGACCTGGTCGCTAGTGAACTTTAAGTTGTGCAATAGTTTGCCAACGTTTGGACACTGATCAGAATATCCAATGGCAGTCATGGCCGAAACCGTCGACGCACCATCGTTAGGGCCGAAGGTATCCTGGCTGCCTGTGAGGTACTTCATTCCATCGATCTGTAGATTCATAGGATGGGGCTTCCATCCCACGAACACCACCCACTCCTTGCGGGAAACCGCACGTTTCACCGCAGCGAGCATTGCAGCCTCGCTCGACTCAACTAATTGGAAGCCTTTCAAGTCAAACATATCTTCTTTGATCATGGCGCCAGTAATACGGTTCGCGCCCGCTCCTGGTTCAATACCGTAAATCTTGTTATTAAGTTTTTCTTTGAATTTCGCGATGTCCGCGAACGATTTGAGGCCGCCGTCATAAACATAATCTGGTACCGCTAATGTTGCTTGTGCGTCAGGAAGAACCGGCGGCTCGAGCACTGCCAGCTGCTTTCTCTCCAAATATGGGTTTGCCACTGCTTGCATAGTGGGCTGCCAATAACCCATAAAAATATCTAGTTTTTTATCAGCCATACTTCCCAATACAATCTGCTGCGAGGCGCTTGTCAGCTTAACCTGATAACCCAGTGATTCGAGGAGCACTTGCGTTATAGCAGTGGTTGCAACGACATCGGTCCAGTTAACTGCGCCCAGCTTAACCGTTTTACAGGATGTTGATTCAGCGGAAAAAGCCACATTGCTTGCAAAGATCGTCGCAATACACAAAATCTTCGTCAGGTTTTTCATTGGAAACTCCAGAATTTGTTAATAGGCGAATCACCGCGGGGCACGATTCGCCAAATTATTGCTCAGCCGTAAAATCTAGTCTGGAAGGTATTGCTTGGACCAGCTTTCGGCGACGACCCCATTGTGGAGTAGCTCGTTAATCTGATCTTGCGAATAGCCGAGCTCTCGCAAGATGGTTCCAGTGCTCATACCGTACTTTTCCGCTGCTGGAAGTGATACCAGTCTAGCTCGGGCCGAGCGCACCGCAGTTGCCGCTACATGAACGATGTCTCGACCACTCGGATGATCACTGTCCTTGTGGAAGCACACGGTATTGAGAGCAGGAGAGTTCCCGATACTCGAATCCCTGATGTTGGCCATTGACTCCAGTGGCTGAACAGCAATATCCAACTCGCGGAGATGTTCTTTCCAGTACTCAACAGTTTGTGTGGAGAAAAGAATTTCCAACCACGGCTCTATTTTATCCTTATCAATTTTCGAAGCTGGAGCTAGCAGTTTTGATGAAGTAAGGCTTTGCGGGTCCAAGCCTAGCGCAGCGAGGAAAAACCATCCATCAGCGGCTTTGTAACACCGGTACCATGCTCCCTCACCTTTGACATCCCGACCGCGAGCTTCGTTGAAAGGTGGCCGCCCTTCATAATCATACATAAAGCGAGACTGTAACCATTGTCCAGCGGCCGCCAATGAGGTCCTAGCAATATCGCCTTTGCCGGTTTTTTCGCGTTGTAGCAGAGCCATAGCAGTAGCGAAAACACCGCAGAATCCTGCCAAGACATCAATAGTGCCGAAGTGGGCATGTTCTTCTACAGTGTCCATCGACCCGCCGAATCTCTCCATCACGCCAGTAGATGCCTGCACCAAGTCGTCATATCCTGGATAGTTACTGCGCGGCCCTCGTTTTGGCCCCCCAAAGGCATCTAAATGGCAGAGGATGACCCGTTCATTGACCTCTTCAAGTTCCTGTTTCGTGAGGCCTAAAGACTCAAGTTGCAGTCCAGTAGCATTGATCGTAATGACATCTACCGCACGAATTAGCTGCAGTAATATTTCCTTGCCTGCAGCCGTCTTAACGTCTACCAGTATGCTTTCCTTACCAAGGTTAGCGTAGAGCCCGCAAGCCACAGTATTCCACGGATCAAACGTAGGTCGAGCGGAATCCAGCTTTATAACCCTGGCACCGAACCGGGTCATGGTGCCTGCGATGGTAGGTCCCGCGATCACATTGGTCATGTCCAGAACTGTGATACCCGACAACCATGGCGCATTTGCAATTGGCGACTCCTCGGGTTGGCTGGATGAGGATAGGTCGTAGTGGGAGTCCAAGTTGCGATGCGACTGCTGCTTGCAGGTGTTAATCAAAAACTCGCCTCCTTCGCTCTCAAGCCATGCAACCGGGCAGGGTTGAAGCATGTCGCCCAATTCGGAATCGTCGACCGGCATCACTAATCCCGATAAATGTGCATGTTCTGAATGCAACCATTCTTTGGTGGTGCGGTGAGCGGCGGCTGGAGCGCCGGCTTCGCCAAATAATGTCTCCCATTCAAAGCTGTCCTTTGTCAGGAATCTCTCAGCCATTCTGCGAGAGAGATAACCCGCCCAAGGCTCCGCAATTGGATACGCCTTGAGCGTACAGTTCACGCCCTCTGGCCATTCGCTGGTTGAGAGGTACGGGTCTGCAACCGGAACGCCAGCAGCCTTCATTTCCTCCCAGAGCCCTAGCACCTGCAGTGCACGAATGGAGTGGGTAGCGTGTGCTTCGCTGACTACATAAAATGGCCGGCCATCCTTGCATTTGTAAGAGCGATAGAATGGATCAAGAAACTCTTGGAGATCTTCATATTTCAAGTTCATTGGAAGCTGGTTTGAACGTCTGCGCTCAATTTCCAATTCACGTAAGGATTTATAGCGTTCAGGAAGGTTCTCGATGCTTAGCGAGTTATAGACGAGACCCTCCATCAGCGCAGCGGCCAGAGGTACTTCGATGTGATCACCCAACCCGGTTTTCAAACGGGCCCTCAACGCCAAAGTCACTGAAAGTGCGCCGATGACCGATGCGTACGCAGATGCGAGTGAAAGTGGCGAATAGGATGCCTCTATTCCCATCAATACCCTGTTCAAGCCCATGTCGGTGAACTGCCCCATCGATGCTGCGACGATTCCTTCCCATGCGGGCAGCCCTGCGAATTCCTCATCCACTGCGGAAAAACCCGGAAGAGAGAGATAGATTAATCCGGGGTTGATAGCCAACATTGCATTTTGACCCAAGCCCAACCGTTCCATTACACCTGGGCGAAAGTTTTCGATCACAACGTCTGCGGTAGTTATCAGGTCAATAGCTGCCGAGATTCCTTCTGGAGACTTGAGATCTAGTGCGATCTTCCGCTTCCCCCTATTTAGCACGGCTTGGGCGCCATCCTTGCTGGTGTCAACCCCAGGCTGTGTGATTTTTATTACATCGGCGCCATGATCCGCCAACATCATCGCAGCACCAGGGCCAGCGATATAATGTCCAAAATCAATAACCGTTACGCCGGCCAAGCTTCCGGCAGTTGCATTTGAAGTCATATTTATACTATCCCCTCTGGTGTAGCTTTGGTTTTTTGAGGTTGCTTTTTGATAAAACGATCAAGAACATTTTTTGTAGTTCGTATCACAAAAGGGTCATTGTCGATTAGGCCAGATACCCATTCGCAACTAGCGGCATTGAGAACAGCACCGTTCCCACGTTCAAAATAAGCGATCATTCCTGCACCCCTGCGATAGTTATCGAGGGTTTTTTCATCTGTTTTGCGCTCGTGCAGATTTGCTACGAGTTCCAAATCGTGATGAGCGATAAACAACACAGAGCCGGGATTTTTGTGATCCGCCTCTTGTGTCGTAGCTAGGCCCATCGCCAGAATTTCCAAGTTGGAAGGAGCTCCGTCGGACCCTGTAGCATAGGGAAGTCCATGGCGAAAGGTGTAGTCGCAGCCGTCAACCTCGTATCCGAATATTTTCGACTGCGCCCCTAATAGGTCTCCGTAATACAAATCTGTTCCTTCGAATATCCAGTGTTCTGGACGGTAAACAGTGAAACCTCCGGGACCTCTTGGAACGCATGCACCCCAGCCAGCGTAAATCCCAGTCGTGCCCTTTAGGCCAAAAGTATATGTACCAGGCCGATCAATGCAGCAATCGTCCCAAGACGTGGTAAGCAAATGTTTGCGTTCGCTATCCCTTACGGGATCCATAAACTCCGCATTAGCCTTGAAACAAATTTGTTGTTTGCCTTCCGCTTCCACGCGTACTTGCCACATGAAATTCCCGGCAAATCTTGCTACGTGTCCTCCGCCGTTGACATAGTCATCGACGGTGTCTCTCATGTTCCATGACCAATACTCATCGTGTCCGACAAAAACCACGCATTTGTATTCTTTCAATACAGCTGAACCTGCTTCCAAATCATGTTGAGTGATTACGTCGACTGTATAGCCTTCACGTTCAGCCCATTGAACGAAGTGCCGCTCATAGCTCGCCCACCCAGCCGATGCATATTTTTTACTAAAACCGTTGGCATATGCCCATTCTGCGTGAATATATCTCGGCGCTGCTCCAAGTTTAGGCGGATCGCGAAGCGGAATCCGCGGTGCTCCTTCTGGCAGCCACGCGAAACCCCTGCTGAATGGACGTTGAGTACTGACGATTGGGCTTGGCTGATCCTCATTAGGCCCGCAGGTACCTTCGTAGTAATTAGATCCACCCCAGTCGTTGTACGCCACCCAAGTCGCAGTGCAAGCTACCAGCAACAATGCGTCAGGCGTCGATGGTGAATGGGCTTTAATTATGAATGGGAAATGATGTTCGATCCGAATTTCATCGTCTTCATATCCCTCAATACAAAGAATATAGCCGCCACTCCTAATGTTTGCGGGAATGCGGAAACTTTGGCTGACAGGCCAGTTACAACCATTTACCGAGCAATCATTTGGTGTTAGATGGTATACGCCTTTTACTCCGTTAACGCGATAAACTTCGTGTTGCTTCAGCCCGTCTCGGTAAATGCAGAGGTTATAACGATCCATCGTGGTGCATGTATGAATACTCACCATTTCGCCTGGGAAATATGAAAGGCTATCGGTATAACACCATGCTGCAGGGGCAGTTTCGTCTTCAGCTGGCGCTTCGTGAAAGTTTTCGAGGGTGGCGCTTGGCCAAGTGCTCCTCACCGTGCTCTTACGATGAGACGAGCGGGTGTTTTTTGCTGAAGCCATAGGTCAATCCTCCTGTCGGTGCTCGGCATGTATCGATTATTAGATGTGGCCTAAGACAGTGATCTACATTTCCGGACGTCCGCTATACATTCCCGGCACAAATGTGCGCAAAAAGCTACGTCCGAAAGCTCAGCTAGATCGATGGTATATTGATGCCTAGTCGCACCCGGCTTTCCAAATCTTAATCCGGTTCGATTTGAGTGATTAAGAAATGGCGAAACTTTCAGGCAACAACTATCCGTTTACGAATAGGTTCCTGATGGTGAATACATATGTTAGGAAGTAGGGTGTTGAAAATTTTGAAGGGGGCTTTTGGCGCGGTCTGGCAGAGGTTTTATTTTGCGTCTAATTCGAACGTTTTTGCCATTTTCTTCGGGTTCGACCGGTTCGTTATTTTTCGGTTGGTAGAGTAGGCGGAGCGGCTGGAATATGACACTGTAGCGCTGATAAAAGGGTGTATTTGTGCTATTGAACGGTGCGTTCAAGGTTTCCGCCTAATTATTAGCCTGGATATCTGTAGCTTGATAACTATGCTGAATGCCATATAGAGTCTCATGCACATGCATGTTCGTAGACTCGGAATATGAAAGGAGGTTGTCCGCGTAGCATCTGAATGAATATAAACGACAACGTTTACGCGCTTTCCCACCACATTCGAGTCCTTCACTCATCTTAACCGAACTGCTCTCAACGTGTAGAGAGCTAGCAGTATTGGCGCTTTCTAAGTCAGTGTGACTGATCGCTATTTTGATAATAATGGTGGAACTGTCAGTATCTTTGGTGGTGCCTCCCGTGAGGCTGTACTGTCGTCTAACGGACGGCTTGCCTCGGCAGACACACCAGCGGAAAACCAGCCGGTAGGTGGGTGGCGTGCTAGCAGCGTTTGTCAACTTGCGTAATCGTCTAGCTCATCGCTGGTTTGCACGTCAGTCTGATCTGGGTGGCGAGTATTTCGCTAACCACAGGCGTGATTCCCTCCGTCTTCAATTGCCTCCTCTATAGCTGCTTCCGAATTGGTGCTTAGCGTTGCTGGCGGCGTCCGGTTAACGCAGGATGGCACTGAGTCTTTCTCATCTGGGAACAGGCCATGCGTCATCGCAGACGATAATTGGTATTGGCAGCGGCGTGTAATAAGTACACAATCAAGTCCATCACGGAGATGCTGATTTTAGAAGGCTAAAGCTTTTCAATGAGTTAGAGGATGAGTTATGATCCCGTCCGCTGCGCCATATTCGGTCACCTGGAACGCTGAACGCCAGGTCACCACAGGAAGCCCGCTCATTGAGCGGGCTTTTCTTTGCCCGGAATATGGCAAAAAATCGCAAGCAGAACTTTTTTTAAATAAATTGCATTTAAATCAAGACATTACGATTTTTTGGTGTATGATGCGCCCACACCGAAACGAAGGGTGATTAGCTCAGCTGGGAGAGCGTCTGCCTTACAAGCAGAATGTCGGCGGTTCGATCCCGTCATCACCCACCATTCGCTTCATGTGTTACGCGCAGCGGTAGTTCAGTCGGTTAGAATACCGGCCTGTCACGCCGGGGGTCGCGGGTTCGAGTCCCGTCCGCTGCGCCATATTCGGTCACCTGGAACACTGAACGCCAGGTCACCCCAGGAAGCCCGCTCATTGAGCGGGCTTTTCTTTGCCCGGAATATGGCAAAAAATCGCAAGCAGAACTTTTTTTAAATAAATTGCATTTAAATCAAGACATTACGATTTTTTGGTGTATGATGCGCCCACACCGAAACGAAGGGTGATTAGCTCAGCTGGGAGAGCGTCTGCCTTACAAGCAGAATGTCGGCGGTTCGATCCCGTCATCACCCACCATTCGCTTCAAGTGTTACGCGCAGCGGTAGTTCAGTCGGTTAGAATACCGGCCTGTCACGCCGGGGGTCGCGGGTTCGAGTCCCGTCCGCTGCGCCATATTCGGTCACCTGGAACACTGAACGCCAGGTCACCCCAGGAAGCCCGCTCATTGAGCGGGCTTTTTTTCGTCCGCGATTTGACCTCCCTTGCCTTGACGTTGTGCACTGCCTATTCGCCCTGAACTGTGCTGGTGCGTCATGACGTGAGGGAATACCCCCATGCACATTGGTCGATTGCGTCCCTTGCGGCTTAAACGTTTATCTATAGCCACGCGAAGACTTCCAGGCGAGTCATCGGCAGCAGGAGGCTGCGGTGCCCGCTCTCCAACATAAAAATAGTCTGCAAGGGGAATGGCTCTAGATGAAATATCCACTGCGTCCGTTGGTGTTCTGGCCAACTTTCCTGATCCTGCTGGCGGCGGTGATCGCCAGCTACATTGACCTGAATGCGTTCCTGGCGATCAGCAAACAGCTCAACAACCTGATCCTCAAAAACTTTTCCTGGCTGTTCAGCGCCGGCTCCTTTGCCATGGTGGTGCTGACCGCCATCGTCTACTTCTCCGCGCTGGGCAAGGTGCGTATCGGCGGTGAAGATGCGCAGCCTTTGCTGAGCAAATGGCGCTGGTTCATGGTGGCGTTGTGCACCACGCTGGCGGTGGGTGTGCTGTTCTGGACCACCGCCGAACCGCTCTACCACTTGTACGGCCCACCCACCAGCCTGCCGATTGAGCCCGGCAGCGCGGCGGCGAAGAGCTTTGCCATGTCGACGATGTTCCTGCACTGGACCATTACGCCCTACGCGATCTACCTGGTGCCCTCGCTGGTGTTTGCCCTGGTGTTCTACAACCGCCGCAGCCGTTTCTCCATCGGCGCCATGCTTGAGCCGTTGCTCGGCGAAGTGCGTGTTCGGCGCTATGCCGGGCTGATCGACACCCTGGCGATGTTCGCCCTGGTCGCCGGTATGGCCTCGTCCCTGGGCACAGGCGCGCTGACCCTGGCCGGTGGCCTGGCCCAATACATCGGCGGTGAAACCACGCCGTTCCGCCTGGCCATCATCATTGCAATCATCGTCATCACCTTTGTCGCCTCGGCCGCCAGTGGCTTGCAAAAAGGCATTGTGATGCTGTCTTCGTTCAATACCTGGATCATGCTGGCCCTGGGACTGTTCGTGCTGTTGTGCGGGCCGACCTTGTACAT
Source organism: Pseudomonas sp. NFR09 (assembly GCF_900111535.1). NCBI lineage: Bacteria > Pseudomonadati > Pseudomonadota > Gammaproteobacteria > Pseudomonadales > Pseudomonadaceae > Pseudomonas > Pseudomonas sp. NFR09. Next base: position 44,510 of record NZ_FOIH01000006.1, on the reverse strand, counting down.
GTTCAGCCTCGGCGTCGAATCCCTCGGCGTCTACCTCGACACCTTCTTCAGCCGCAGCCTGTTCACCGGTGCTGCCAGTGGCGACACCTGGCCGCACAGTTGGACGGTGTTCTACTGGTCGGTGTGGTTTGCCTGGGCGCCGGTGAGCGCGCTGTTCCTCGGCAAGATCGGCCGTGGCTATACCGTGCGTGAATTCATCCATATCAACATGCTCTACCCGGCGTTGTTCACGGCGGTGTGGATCTGCATCTTCTCCGGCACCAGCCTGTATTTCGATGCGCTGGGCGACGGCAGCCTCAACCGTGTGCTCAACGAACAGGGCGTGGAACACGTGCTGTACCAGATGTTCCAGCAATTGCCGGCCAGTGGCCTGATGATCGCGTTCCTGCTGTTCGTGGCGTTCATCTCCTTTGTGACCGCGGCAGACTCCAGCACCGACGTGATTGCCAACCTGTGCAGCAAGGGCGTGACTGCCGATTCCGACCTCGACGGCAACCCGCTGTTGAAGATTGTCTGGGGCCTGATCATCGGGACGGTGTCGTGGGTGATGGTCGCGTTTGTCGGGGTGGACGGGGTGAAGATGCTCTCTAACCTCGGCGGTTTGCCGGGCATGATCCTGGTGTTGCTGGCCAGTACCTCGCTGATCTTCTGGTTGAAAAACCCCGCCTTGCTGGACGTGAAACGCCTTCAGCGGACACCTGAAACGGAACTGCGTGGCGCCGGCCCTGTGCCCGATTTCGCCCGCTGATCGATTGAACTGCTGTTGGAGTTACTGATGGAAATCGTTACTGAATTTGCTTACACCGTGCGAGAAATCGAGCACTGCCTGATCCCCTTGAGGGACGGCACCCAACTGGCCGCACGCATCTGGCTGCCAGAAGTCGCCGACCCGCAGACCTTCCCGGCGATCCTGGAATACCTGCCATATCGCAAGCGCGATGGCACCGCCGTGCGTGATGCGTTGACCCACCCGTGGATGGCGGGGCAGGGCTATGTGTGTGTACGCGTCGATATGCGCGGCAATGGTGAGTCCCAGGGCCTGATGGCCGATGAATATCTGTTGCAGGAACAGGAAGACGCCCTTGAAGTGATCGATTGGCTGTGCCGGCAGCCTTGGTGCGATGGCAACGTCGGCATGATGGGCATCTCCTGGGGCGGCTTCAACGGCCTGCAAGTCGCGGCACGCCAACCCGAGGCGCTGAAGGCGATCATCACGCTGTGTTCCACCGATGACCGCTTTGCCGACGACATCCACTACAAGGGCGGCAACCTGCTGATGGAGAACTTCGGTTGGGCCGCCACCATGCTCAACTTCAGCGCGGCGGTGCCCGATCCGCTGTTGGTCGAGGACTGGAAAAGCCTCTGGCACCAACGCCTGGACGCCATGCCGTTGCTCGCCGAAACCTGGCTGCAGCACCAGACCCGCGATGACTACTGGCGCCATGGCTCGGTGTGCGAGGGCTATGCGCAAATCAAGGCTGCGGTGTATGCGGTGGGCGGCTGGGGCGATGCCTACCGCAATACCGTGTCGCGCCTGATGGAAAACCTGCCGGGGCCGAAGAAGGCCATGCTCGGCCCGTGGATTCATAAATACCCGCATTTCGCGGTGCCCAATCCGGCCATCGGCTTTCTGCAGGAGGCCAAGCGTTGGTGGGATCACTGGCTCAAAGGTGTGGATAACGGCGTGATGGATGACGCGGCGTGCACCTTTTACCTACAGGATATTCTGCCGCCGAAGGGCAGTTATGCCGAACGGCCGGGCGTCTGGGTACAGACCGCCGGCTGGCCGGACCCTCAGGTGCAATGGGCCGATTTCAGCCTGGGCGAACATGGCCTGAATCCTGGAGCACAGCCTTTGGTCACGACGCGCAGCATTTGCTCGCCGCTGACCACGGGCCTGCACCAGGGCGAATACTGCGCCATCTGGTTTGGCCCGGACGGCCCGACGGATCAGCGCCGTGATGACGCCCACTCGCTGTGCTTCGATTCCCAACCGCTGACCGAGCCATTGGCGTTGCTGGGCGATGCTCGCCTCAAGCTGCGCCTGGCGAGTGACACGGCCTGCGGCCAATTGGTCGCCCGGCTGAATGCCGTGGCACCGGACGGGCAGGTGACGCAGATCAGTTATGGCGTGCTTAATCTCACGCTGCGTGAAGACTTCTCCCGCGTAACACCTGTAGTCCCGGGTGAACCGATGGATGTGCATCTAAACCTCGATCACATCGGCATGCGCCTGCCGGCCGGTTACCGTCTGCGCCTGGCCCTGAGCACTGCGAGCTTCCCCTTGCTGTGGCCGAGTCGCGAGCTCACGACGTTGACCTTGCTGCCGGCCCTGCAAAGCCTGCAACTGCCGGTGTTCACCGGTGCGGCGGTGGACTGCCCGTTCGAGGCGCCGCAATCGGCGACGCCGGTGGCGATGGAAGTCCTACGCGCCGCTGCGCCGAAACGCACCCTGATCGAAGATGTGGGCAGTGGCGAAGTCTGCGTGAAGATCGAAGACGACCTGGGCGCGGTACGGTTTACCGATCACGGCTTGTCGGTGGACCAGCGTTGCACCGAGCAATATCGCACCTTGCCTTGGGACCCGCTGTCGACGCGGGCGGATATCGAATGGCACTACCGCGTCGGCCGTGACCAGTGGGCCGTGGAGGTGGAAAGCCATTTGAGCGTGCACGCCGATGCCGAGTGGTTCTACATCGAAGCGGAGCAGACCGCCTGGGAACAGGGCCAGTTGGAACACCGTCGGCAATGGAGCAAACGCGTGGCGAGGGTCGCGCTGTAAGCGGGCAACTGGCAGGATGCTTGCCATCGTGATCGCTGCGGGCCTGGGGCAACTCGGGCTCGCCATTGCCAATGGAACTGTTCATGTCGCGCCGAAACGTCGATCTTCCACCGCTCAACTGCTTGCAGACGTTCGAAGCGGCTGCCCGCCATTTGAGCTTTACCCAGGCCGCCCATGAACTGAACCTGACCCAGAGCGCGGTCAGCCGTCAGGTCAAGCGCCTTGAAGAGGACCTGGCCCGCCCGCTGTTTTATCGACTGGCCCAGGGCCTGAGCCTGACGCCCGCCGGTGTGCGTTACTTCCGTACCATCCAGCGTCTGTTGCGCGAGCTCGATCGCGAGTCCGCCGAGTTGCGTCGGCGTGGCGCCGACCGCCAGTTGACCCTGGCCAGCACCCCCACCATCAGTACGATCTGGCTCGCCGGCCTGTTACCGCAATTCCAGCGCGAACACCCGGACCTGGACATTCGCATCCTGTGCAGCGAAAGCCCCAGCCATCTGGACGTCAGTGAATATGACCTGGGCCTGTTCTATCACTTGGATGAACTGGCCGCGCCCCATGGCCTCGAGCTATCGCCGGTGTTCGACAGCGAGCAGGTCATCACCGTGTGCAGCCCGGTCTACCTCGAACACCACGGCCCGATTCGCGATATACACCATTTGCTGCATGCCCACACCTTGCTGATCGTGGAGGACCACTACCACGATTGGCTGACCTGGGCCGATTGGTTCACCGATGCCGGTGCCGACTATTACACCCCGCGCCACGCGTTGCGGACCAACAGCTATCAACTGCTGATGCAGTCGGCGGTGATGGGCCACGGCGTCGCACTGGGCTGGAAGAGTCTGCTGGAAGACGATCTGGCGTCCGGGCGCCTGCAAATGGCCTTGCCTCATACCATGCACAGCCGGGGCCGCCTGCATCTGATGCAACCCCACCACCGCAACCCGCCGTCGGCTGCGCGCAGTTTTCGTCAATGGTTACTGGCCAAGGCTGCCGAGGTCGAGTGATTTGGCTGAAGGTCAACGTTGGCCGGTTTTTTTCTTGCGGGTCTGACGCGTCGCCAAGTGCTCGAAACAAAAAGACGCGGTGCCGAACACTGCAATCAGGGTGAGTACGAGCATGCCGAGGGTTGAGCTTTCCACGGTGGTTTCCTACAGGTGATGGAGTAGGTCTTCACGGTAGAGGCGGGGCGAAAGCGGCTCAATAGACCCGACGCAATCCTTATGCGGGCGGGCCTATTGTTACGCACTTTTTACGGGGCGTTGCGGCTGTGGCGGTAATCGCTGACCGCTTCATACACCGCCTTGCGCAAGCGGTTGATGCCGCCGATGGGGCGATGCTCTGCTACGCCGAACCAGGGGTTGAACGACTGGTTGTCGCACGCCAGGTTCTGCTCGGGGGTATCGAAGTCCTGCGCCGGGATCCGCACCTTGGCCACCGTCTCATACGGCGCGTCACTTTCCTTCCACTCGATGCTGGTGTCTTCGATGGGCATGAATTTCTGCGGGTTCTGCCGCTGGATCTGCAGCACGAAACACGCCGGCACGCGATCGGTAGACAACTGCTGGCTCAAGGCGCTGCGCAGGAAATTCGGCAGGTCCTGATTCTGTTTGGGCAGTGCGTATTCCGGGCAACTCTGTGGGTCGGGGGCCACGCGGAACTTGGCGTTGGCCGCGCCGAACTTGTAGGGCGAGACCGAAAAGTACGTGGTCTGTGTCGGGCTCGCCGGTGCCGGCGCCAGGGTGGCGAGGGCGATGAACAGGTGACGGACCTGCCAGGTACGCGGGTCGACCTTGGGGAAGAACGCCAGGACTTTCTTGCCATCCGCCTGGGCGCCGATGTTCTGTGCGTACTCCGCGACATCACTGACAAAGAAGTTCGGGTGGCTGAACATCACGAAGTCCTGTTCGGTGCGGGTCTGCTGGTCGGCCAGCAGTTGCTTGCCCGGCACGTCCAACAGCTTGAGCGCCATGCCCCGTGCATCGCGGATGCTGTCGAACTGCGGGTAGGCGTTGCCGTTGGACAGCCGCATCAGCGCCTGCCAGGTCTTGCCCGGCTCGGCAAACACGCCCTGGCGCAGCGCCGGATCGAGGTCGGCCATTACGCTGACTTCGGCCTTCACGCAGCCATGGGCCTTGGCGTGGGCGTCGCGCAGGTAGCGCGTCCCTTCGCGGTGCTGGTCGACGATGCGCACCGCCGTCTGGATGATGCCCTGGGTCATCGCCGCTTCGCCGGGCGGAACCTGCTCATTCGGCGACACCGGCCCGCTGTGCTGCCAGGCATACCAGGCGGTGGCGGCCAGCCAGCCGAGCAGGCCGAGGCCCACCAGCCAGACTAAGGTCTTGCCGAGAAACGCACCCATGCGCAGCCACAGGCGGGCGAGCAGGGAAGGTCGGTCGTAGGGGGATCGAATCATCATGGCAGTTGTTGCTCCAGCGGGCCGCCCAGCACTTTGAGGTATTCCAGCAGCGCCCAGCGTTCCTGCGGTTGCAGGTAACGGCCGATCACGCCATTGCCACGTTGCCCGGCACGGAATTCGTGGCCGCTGTTGTGGTTGCCGGTGATTTTGGTATCGAACAGGAAGGCGTTCTTGAACGCACCGGTTTCGAAGCCCAGATGACGCGGATCGTAGTTGAAGGTGCCTTTATAGAAGGTGGTGCTGCGCTCGTCCTGAGGCGAGAGCAATTGGTAGATCGTCGGCACCGAACCGTTGTGCAGGAACGGCGGCGTAGCCCATACGCCAGCCAATGGCCGCGCCTTATAGGCCCGCAGCTCGCGCACGCCGATGGGCAAGCCGTAGCCATCCAGGCGCGGACGCTCGGCCGGGGTCACGCCGGCGGCACGGTAGGCATGCTCTTCGACAAACGCGGTGACGTAGGCGAGTCCCTTGGCCACGGACATCTTTTTCAGGTCCAGCGGTTCGGTCGGCGTCGGGTGCAGCTCGACGTTGAGTGTGGCCAGTTCCGCCGGGTCCCATTGCAGGGCGCTGAGATCGTAGCGTTGGTCGGCAATGTTGCTGGCAGTACCGGGGTCGGTGCCGATGTAGTCCACCGGCAGCATTTTAAGCGCCTGCACCGGGCGGCCGTGTTCCTGGGTGACGCTGGGCACATGGCAGCCGGCGCAGTTTTCCGCGAACAGTGCACGGCCCTGGGCGGCGAGGGGCTTGTCGATGGCGCCGAACAGCTCCTCGGGCCAGGTCGGCGGCTTGAGGCGCTGCAGGGTTTCTTCGATGAGGTTGAGGTCACGCACGCGGACGCTGGACGGGTAACGCGCATCGCCCTGGAGTGGCTGGCCGGCGGCGTCGAAAAAGCTCAGCGTGGCGCCGACACCCAGGGCCTCACCGATATTGCGCGCCATGGGTTGCTGGGCCGAACCGTTCCATTGCACCCAATCGAAAGTCCAGATGTCCCACAACTGCGGGTAGTCCACCGGCGCGTTGGCGACGCGATAATTGTCGGGGGAAATCGCATCGCCAAAGCTGGCGTTGGCGATACGGCCAAACGCGTCGGTGCGGCCCGGGCCTTCCTCGGTGGGGTAGAGGCCGCGATGGGTGTCATTCCAGGCCACCTTGAGGAACTGGTTCAGCGATTGCTTGAAGTCCTGGCGCAGTTGTTTGTGTTCGGCGTCGTAGCGATCGCCGAGCACTTGGCGGGCAAAACGCTCGAACTTCCACGGGTTGTAGTAGGTGGCGGCGAGGCTGGCGACCAACGCCTGGCCGAAACTGCCGCCGCGCAGGGTCGGAACGCTGGAGGGCAGTACATGCTGGGCCGAGCCGCCGTCGATGCGCAGGGCCTGGCCTTTGAAGTGCAGCTCGCCGGTATGGCAGGCGGCGCAGGTGATATCCAGGTATTCAACGTTGCTGCCGGCGTTTTTATGCCGGGCGAAACCCACGGGCAAGTTGCCGGGGTTTTGCACGGTGGGCACCTGCCTGGGGTCGACCAGGAAACCGAAGCGCGCCAGGTAGTCGGGCGTGGCAAAACGTCGCTCGGAAAACGGCAGTTCGAGGGCGGTGAACCAGTCGTAGTGCAGGCCTTTCACTTGTGTGCCCTGGGGCGTGAAGTAATAGGTCTGGCGGTCGGCGGCACTCCATTGGTCCTGGTAGTGGACCTGCTCCACAGGCACGTAGTCCGGCAGCTTGGGGTTGACGGTGTAATAGAGCACCACGGCCAGCACCAGGGCCAACATGGCGAATATCAGGAGTAAAACACGGGAAAAAATGCGCAAGATGGCTATCCTTGTCTCGGCCTTGTCGAGTGGTCGCGTTGTTATGCCACTACGCCACAAGGGCGGCAAGTGGCCATGAGCCTGGTAGTAGGTGGCTCCACGATGCGTCGCGGCCCTGCATCATGAATGAAAATGCTTTTAAACACGTGAACTTATCGGAAGTTTCCTGCTCACATGCCGGTAGCCATTGGTCGTGGCCGCCTGATAAGCTCGCGACTTTATTCGAATGCCCTTTTGGCGCATGAACAAGGAAATAGCATGAAACAGCATCGGTTGGCGGCGGCGGTGGCCCTGGTTAGCCTGGTACTTGCGGGTTGTGATTCGCAGACCAGCGTAGAGCTGAAAACCCCGGCGCAGAAAGCTTCCTACGGTATCGGCCTGAACATGGGCAAGAGCCTTGCCCAAGAAGGCATGGATGACCTGGATTCCAAAGCGGTAGCCCAGGGCATCGAAGATGCGGTCGGCAAAAAAGAGCAGAAGCTCAAAGACGACGAACTGGTTGAAGCGTTTGCCGCACTGCAGAAGCGTGCCGAAGAACGCATGACCAAGATGAGCGAAGAGTCGGCAGCCGCCGGCAAGAAATTCCTCGAAGACAACGCCAAGAAAGACGGCGTCGTCACCACCGCTTCCGGTCTGCAGTACAAGATCGTGAAGAAGGGCGATGGCGCCCAGCCCAAGCCGACCGACGTGGTGACTGTTCACTACACCGGCAAGCTCACCAACGGCACCACCTTTGACAGCTCCGTGGATCGCGGCAGCCCGATTGACCTGCCGGTCAGCGGTGTGATCCCGGGTTGGGTCGAAGGCCTGCAACTGATGCACGTGGGCGAGAAGGTCGAGTTGTACATTCCTTCCGACCTGGCCTACGGCGCACAGAGCCCGAGCCCGGCGATTCCAGCCAACTCCGTGCTGGTCTTCGACCTGGAACTGCTGGCCATCAAGGACCCAGCCAAGGCTGACGCGCCTGCTGCACCAGCCGCCAAGAAGTAATCGGCGCCTGAACATACAACGCCCCGTCTCGACGGGGCGTTGTTGTTTCTGTGGTCAGCAAGCCCTCTCCCACATCAGAGCCTGGCGAATTCAAACGAACGTCTGCAACCTGCAACAGTCTGATATAAGACTCGAGTACGGGTAGCCGCACATCAACGCCAAGTCAATGAAATCTTGGGTTTTTTTTCAGTGCGCAAAAAACGCCCGATCTGACTGCAAGCCTTGTACTACGTGGCTTTCAGCCCGGAAAACAGGCTCTGTTCACAAGGTTATCCACAATTTGTGTGGATAACCTTTTATGTCATATGGAACTGGAGTGACGAATGAAACCACCGTTCAATTTCACCCGTTTCCTGCCCATGGCCGCACGCCTTCTGGGTCGCGGGCGCTTGCCTACGCTATTGTTCGCGGTCGCTGCCAAGGGCTCGAACCAAGGCAATCGCCTGGGCAAGCTCAAGGATGATCTCAGGTTGCTCCAGGCCCTGTGCCTGGCTTACTGGCGCGGTGAGTACCGGGCCATCAGCCCCAAGGCGCTGATCTCGGTGGTGGCGGGGCTGATGTATTTCCTCAGCCCGATTGATGCGATCCCCGACTTTATCCCCATGTTCGGCATGCTCGACGACATTGCCGTGCTGGCATGGGTCATGAAGACCCTGGACGGCGAACTGAACGCGTTTCGCGCCTGGCGCGACGCCCAGCGTCCGGAAAAGCTCGCCGTGGTTGAGCGGCTGCCTGCGACGCCCGCGCTGCTGGCCCAGGAAAACCCGCAAAAAAACCCATGACCTGGCTATCCCCTGCGACCTTTGTGGCTGTTAGGATTACACTCCTAAGGAAAGAGCTTACTTAGTAAGTGCAGTTATCCTACGGGGCAGTCATGGATATTCAGATAATTTCACGCAATGGCGAACCCGAATACGCGGTGTTGCCATGGGATCAGTACCAGGCGCTGCTAAAAGCGGCCGGTCAGCAACAGCCTACGCCACCTCCTTCCGTATCGACTGCCCAAGCCGCCCCTGCGCAGGATCTGCGCCTGCTCGCCGACCTGCGCTGCTTGCGCGAAGCCAAAGGCCTGGCGATCGAGACCCTGGCCCGCACCGTGGGCATCAGCCCGTCATATCTTGGATTGATTGAAAGTGGTGAACGCCAGCCGGATGCCGCGATCCGCCGCAGCCTGGCCTGGGAATTGGGCGTTGCAGGTTGGAGGGATGAATCTTGAGCCTACGTATCAGCCGTCAACACTGGGATGGGTTACTCAACGAACTGGACCAGGCGCGCCGCCAGCGCCATTTGCTGACCTACCGCGCGCTGTTGGAGCGCCTGCAATTTCCCACTCCGGCCATGCAAACCCTGGCCGCTGCCCTGGAACACCTGGCAGCGCTGGACGCCAAGGCCGAGCAGCCATTGCGCAGCTCGCTGGTGATCAGCCAGGGTGCCAGCCGTTTGCCGCGTACCGGTTTCTTCGAGTGCGTAGAGCGCCTGGGGCGTTTCAGCGGGCCGTCCGATGGCGTGGCCGCCGCCTCCTGGCACGCTTCGGAAGTGGTGCGGGTGTTTGAATACGAGTATCCCGAGTCCGCCGAGGCTTAAAGCGCCTGGGGCAGTGCGTCCATGCTGTCGATCACATGGATGCTGTAGCCGGCCATATCCTTGGCATGGTGTTTGGCTTGCGACGCCAACTCCGCCAACTGGCTGGCATCGAGTTGTCCACAGGCCTGTGGATACAAATGCACCACCCCGATGGACAGCGACAGCAGTGCAAACTCCTGGCGCACGCCCTGGCGGTTCAACGCCACGAAACAGCCGGCCTCCAGATGCTCGGCGCGGTAGAAGCGCCGGCATTGGGTGTGGAAGTCATCCAGCAGCTGGTTGAGCCGCTTGCGCCAGTCCTGCGGGCCGAGCACCAGCAAAAAGTCATCACCGCCGATATGCCCGACAAAGTCGCGGCTGGGATCGACGCGGTCGTTCAGGCACTGCGCCAGGCACAGCAACACCTCATCCCCACGCCCATAGCCGTAGATGTCGTTGAACGGCTTGAAACTGTCGATATCCACGTAGCAGATCACCGACTCGCGCTGCTGTTGCAGAAGACGTGTGAGGCACTGCTGGATCGGCACGTTGCCGGGTAGCAGGGTCAGTGGATTGGCGTAGCGCGCCTGCTGGATTTTCCGTTCGGTGATCAGCTTGAGCACATCGATCACCCGGCCCAGACCCAGATAATCGCCATTGAGGGTGATGATGAAGTCTTCTTCGATACGTTGCCGCGCACGGCTGGTGAGCAGGCGGCTGACCTGTTGCAGCGACTGGCTCAACTCCACCGCCAGGAAGTCGGTGCTCATCAAGCGGCTGATGGGCTTGCGTGCAAACAGGTCGGTGGCGAACGGCTTGAGCAGCGCATCCGACAGCGAATGCCGGTGCACGATACCGATCGGGTGCCCACGCCCGTCCAGCACCGCCAGGGAATTGAGGTTGGCCTGGCGGCGGAACGCTTCGAGTACCTGGGCGGTGGCGGTGTCCTGGTCCACCGCCGGCTGTTCGCTCAGCAGGGCGCTGAGGTCGCTGCCTTCATCGTTCAGTGCCACATTGGAACTGTCGGGCTTGGGCAGCATGAGGCGGGCTTCCTGCGGCGGTTGCTCCTGCGGTCGGCACAGCAGGTAGCCCTGGACCAGGTCCACACCCATTTCCGTCAGCACCGCCAACTCCTCGTGCAACTCAATGCCTTCGGCAATCACCTGGGCGCGCGACGCCTTGGCGATCTGCAGGATGGAGCCGACAAACTCGCGCTTGAGCGCATCCTGATGGATACCGTCGATAAAGTGCCGGTCGATCTTCACGTAATCCGGACGCAGCTCCGACCACAAGCGCAGGCTGGAATAACCGGCGCCCAGGTCATCCAGGGCAATCGAGAAGCCCATGTTGCGGTAGTGATGCAGGGCGGTTTGCAACAGGTCGATATCGTTGGTGGGGGTTTGTTCGGTGAGTTCGATCACCACCTGGCTCGGTGGAATGCCGTAGTCATGCAGCAGTTGCAGGGTGCGTCCCGGTTGGTGCGCGGTTTCCATCAGGGATTGAGGCGAGACGTTGAGGAACAGCTTGCCCGGTAGCTTCTGCTCGCTGAAGCGCCGGCACGCGCTTTCGCGGCAGGCGATCTCCAGTTCACTCAGGCGTCCGGCCTGGCTGGCCACGGAGAACAGGGCGACGGGGGAGTGCAGCGGGCTGTTGGACGGGCCGCGGCTGAGGGCTTCGTAGCCGAGAATGCGCCGTTCAGACAGGCAGATGATCGGTTGGAACAGGCTGTGCAAACTGCCTTGAGCCAAGATAGAGCCCAATGCATTCAGCTGTTCGGTCATGGTCATGGCGATCTCGATCGAAAAAAAAGGACCGCAGGCTTGAAACCTGCGGTCCTTCATTTCACGACAGAATGATGTCTATATGATGACACTCCAAGGAGCGATCACATTAAATCGCCATCATTTACTGCTTGGCCACCTGCTTGCTGATCTTCAGGTAGTCCAGCAGGATCCGGCCGGTCTCGGCCAGGTAGGCGTCGTCTTCCGGCTTGGTTTTTTCCGCTTCGGTCGGCAGCGCATCTTCGTCTTCTTTCTTCAGCTCCTTGAGTGGATCCTCACCCTTGGCCTTGCGGCGGATGTTTTCCAGTACGAGTTGCTTGTTTTCGATGTCGGCATGCTGCGCGCGACGGTCCACTTCGTTGAGGCTGACGGTTTTTTCTTCCATCAACTTCTTGGCCAGGGCCAGCTTGTCGCGGATGAACACGAACTCGGCATCCTTGGCGGAGCGGGTGTCGTGGTCAGCCTTCAACTGCGTCAGGAACGGCTTGAACGGATCCGACGCCGGCTTGATCGCCGGGCGGATGGTGTCCCACGGCATGGCTTCCGGCAGGGCGCTTTCGCCGATTTCCTTGGTGTCGATGATCGACGGGAAATCGATGTCCGGCAGTACGCCCTGGTGCTGGGTGCTCTGCCCGGAAACCCGGTAGAACTTGGCCAGCGTCAGTTTCAGCTCGCCATGGTTCAGCGGCTGGATGGTCTGCACGGTGCCTTTGCCGAAGGTCTGGCCGCCGATGATCAAGGCGCGGTGGTAGTCCTGCATGGCGCCGGCGAAAATCTCCGAGGCCGAGGCCGAGAGGCGGTTGACCAGCAAGGCCATCGGGCCTTTGTAGAAGGCGCCCGGGTTCTCGTCTTCCAGCACGTCGACACGGCCATCCGCGTTGCGTACCAACACGGTCGGGCCCTTGTCGATAAACAAGCTGGTCAGCTCGGTGGCTTCCTGCAGGGAGCCGCCGCCGTTGTTGCGCAGGTCGATGACCACGCCGTCGACTTTTTCCTTCTGCAGTTCGGTGAGGATTTTCTTCACGTCGCGGGTGGTGGATTTGTAGTCCGGATCGCCGGCACGGAAGGCCTTGAAGTCCAGGTAGAAGGCCGGGATCTCAATCACGCCCAGCTTGTAGTCCTTGCCATCCTGCTTGAGGTTGAGGATTTTCTTTTGCACAGCCTGGTCTTCGAGCTTCACCGCTTCACGGGTGATGGACACGATCTTGCTGGTCTGGTCGTTCGGTGCATTGGTGTGCGGAATCACTTCCAGGCGCACCACGCTGCCTTTCGGCCCACGGATCAGCTTGACCACTTCGTCCAGGCGCCAACCGACCACGTCGACCATCTCTTTGTCGCCCTGGGCCACGCCGATGATCTTGTCGGCCGGAGCGACCTGCTTGGTCTTGTCGGCCGGGCCTGCCGGTACCAGGCGCACGATCTTGACCTGATCATTGTCGCTTTGCAGGACGGCACCGATGCCTTCCAGCGATAGACTCATGTTGATATCAAAATTTTCCGCGTTATCTGGCGACAGATAATTGGTGTGCGGGTCGTAGGACATCGCGAAGGTGTTGATGTAGGCCTGGAAGATATCTTCGGCACGGGTCTGGTCCAGGCGCGCCAACTGATTCTTGTAGCGCTTGGTCAACAGCTCCTGGATGGCCTTGGGCTCTTTGCCGGCGATCTTCAGGCGCAGCACTTCGTCCTTGACGCGTTTGCGCCACAGGTCGTCAAGCGCGGCGGTGCTGGTCAGCCAAGGTGCGTCCTTGCGGTCCACCAGAAGGTTTTCCTTCTGGGTGAAGTCGAGCTTGTCGACGCCTTTGTCCAGCTCACCCAGGGCGAAGTCCAGACGCGCTTTGACGCGGTCCAGGTAACGCTTGTAGATGGTGAACGCGGGCTGCAGGTCGCCGCTCTTGAGGAAGTCGTCGAACTGGGTCTTCCACTTGTCGAACTCAGCGATATCGCTGGCCAGGAAGTAGCTGCGCGACGGGTCCAGCAGCTTGAGGTAGCTGTCGTAGATGATCACCGAGCGAGCGTCGTCCAGCGGCGGCTTGCTGTAGTGATGGCGCTTGAGCAACTCGACGACGTTAAGGCTGGCAATCACCTCATCGCGATCAGGTTGAAGATTGTCCCAGCTGTTGGCTGCGAACGTATTGGTCGACATCGACGCGAAGCCGAGACCAATGAATAGAGCGAGGGCGGTGCTGGGGAACAGATGCTTCATGCTGATTCGACGCGGGGGCAATTGATAACGCATATTAGGCCGTCTTTGAGGGAGCCGGTTCCATATGGTCCGGTCGCATAATGCAAAAAGCCCGGCGATACAGCTACGGGCTCAGTCCAGACTCACTATGGAGGCACTGTGAAAGCATTGCAAGGCGTTGACGGTCATGTGGAGTGGTTGGAAGAACCCGGTCCTACTTGCGATGTAGGGCAAGTTCGTATTCGTGTGGCGGCAGCGGGCCTCAATCGCGCCGATTTATTACAGCGTGCGGGGCTCTATCCGCCGCCATCGGGTGCCAGCCACGTGCTGGGCCTGGAGTGTTCCGGGGTGATCAGCGAAGTGGGCGCCGGCTCGTCCTGGCAAGTCGGTGACCGGGTTTGCGCACTGCTCGCCGGTGGCGGCATGGCCGAAGAAGTGGTGGTGGATGCGCGCCACGTGCTGCCGGTGCCGGAAGGCCTGTCGCTGGTCGAAGCGGCGGCGCTGCCCGAGGTGTACAGCACGGCGTGGCTGAATCTGTTCCACTTGGCGGGCCTCAAGCCCGGTGAAAAGGTACTGCTGCATGCCGGCGCCAGCGGCGTGGGCTCGGCGGCGATCCAGTTGTGCAAGGCGTTTGGCAATCCGTGCTGGGTCAGCGTCGGCTCGGCAGAGCGCCTGACCTATTGCGAGGAGCTCGGCGCACAGGGCGGCGTGGTGCGTACCGACGGCATCGAAGGGTTGCGGGATTTCGGGCCGTTCGATGTGATCCTCGACCCGGTCGGTGGCAACTATGCGGCGCTGGACCTCAAGCTGCTGGCCCTCGATGGTCGTTGGGTGTTGATCGGCTTGATGGGCGGGCGTGACGCGCAACTGGACCTGGCCCAGGTGCTGGGCAAGCGCATTCAGTTGCTGGGCTCGACCTTGCGCAGCCGCAGTGATCAGTTCAAGGCCGACCTGCTCAGCGACTTGAGCCAGCATGTATGGCCGCTGTTTGTTGAAGGGCGGCTGAGCCCGCAGTTGGCCAGGACCTTTGCGATCAGGGATGCCGAAGCGGCGTTTGCCGAGCTTGCGACGAACCGGATTTCCGGGAAGCTGGTGTTGGTGATCGACGCAAGTTTGAACTGAATGCGGTCAATGTGGGAGGGGCGGTGCGACGATAGCGCTGGGACAGTGAAGAATTCTTCATCTGACACACTGCCATCGGGGCAAGTCGAATCGTCGCACCGCCCCTCCCAGATGTTGATCTCGGTTCAATCAGATCCAGTGATGGATCGGCCAGCTGGCTTTTTCGGCATGCTCGCGCAGCACCGGGTCCGGATTGACCACTTGTGGATGCTCCACCTTCAGCAACAACGGCAAATCATTGCGCGAATCCGAATAGAAGTACGCGCCGTCCAGTGTTTCACCTTCCTGCGCCAGCCATTCCAGTAAACGCGTGATCTTGCCTTCACGGTAGGTCAATACACCCTGAGTATGGCCGCTGTACACGCCGTGCTTTACTTCAAGCTCAATCCCCAGCACCTCATCAATGCCGATCCGCGCCGCAATCGGCGTAACCAGGTGCGTGCCCGAGGCGGAGATCACCAGGATCCGGTCGCCATTCGCACGGTGGCGGGCGATGGTCTTGGTGGCGTCGCTGTAGATCAGCGGCTCGATCACATCCTCGACCCACGGCTCCACCAAGTGCTCGATTTCCTCCGGCGTGCGGCCGATCATCGGCTCCAGGCTGAAGTCCATGAAGTCTTCCATCTTCAGCTGGCCCTGGCTGTAGGCGGCCATCAATTCGTTGTTCCTGCGCATGAACGACTCAGGGTCGACCCAGCCCAGGCGGCCCATCTGCTCGCTCCACAGGGTGGCGCAGTCGCCATGGATCAGGGTGTCGTCCAGATCAAAAATTACCAATGCCATCCGTCACGCTCTCTCAATAATCGTCGCTGCTCAGGCTACTTCACACAGGGCGCTGGGGTCGATGGAAAGTGCCAGGCGTTGCCCATCCGGGTGCAAGTCGTCGGCCGAGCGGTTGAGCACGTCCACCACCAGTTCCACGCCGCGCGCTTCGATGCGGTAGCGAATCACGTTGCCCAGCAGGCTGTGGCTGCGAACCAAGGCGTCCAACTCGCCATTGCGGCTCAGCTCGATGGCTTCCGGGCGGATGGCGATACGGCTGTTGATCGGGCGTTGCAGCAATTGGGTGGCCTTGTCGGCATCCAGCAGATTGTAGTTGCCGATGAAACCGGCGGCGAATACGTCCACTGGCGCGGTGTAGAGGGTCTCGGCATCACCGCTCTGCACGATCTTGCCCTGGTTCATCAGGAAGATCCGGTCGGACATGGTCAGGGCTTCTTCCTGGTCATGGGTCACAAAGATCGTGGTCAGCCCCAGCTCGCGCTGGATCTGGCGGATCTGCTCGCGCAGGTGCTTGCGAATCCGCGCATCCAGTGCCGACAGCGGCTCATCCAGCAGCAACAGGCGCGGGCGCGTGACCAATGAGCGGGCGAGGGCCACGCGCTGGCACTGGCCGCCGGACATCTGGTGCGGGTAGCGACCGGCGAGGTCCTTGAGTTCTACCAGTTGCAGGACTTCCTGCACGCGCTTGTGGCTGTCGTCGGCGTTGACCTTCTGCATGCGCAGGCCGAAGGCGACGTTCTGTTCCACGGTCATGTTGGGGAACAGCGCATAGCTCTGGAACACCATGCCGATATGGCGTTTCTGCGGGCTCAGCGGGACGATGTCCTGGCCATCCAGCAGGAGTTTGCCACTGTCCACCGAGGTCAGCCCGGCGATGCAGCGCAGCAGCGTGGACTTGCCGCAACCGGACGGGCCGAGCAGGGTGACGAACTCGCCCTTGGCGATTTCGCAGTTGATGTCACTGAACACCGGGGTGCCGGCGTAGCTTTTTTGCAGGTGTTGGACGCTGACGAAGCTCATTGGCTTTTGTCCTTGTTCAAGATATTGGCGGCCCAGGTCAGCACCAGCACAAAGAAGAAGTAGGAAATCACGACGGCACTGGTGAAGTGGCCGCTGCTGTTGCGCATGTTGTTCAGGTAGACCTGCAGGGTTTCGTAGCGCGTACCCACGAGGATATTGGCGAACACGAACTCACCGAACAGGAACGAGAACGACAGCAACAGTGCCACCATCAAGCCTTTGCGCAGGTTGGGCAGCACCACCAGGATCGCCGCCTGCCAGGTGCTGGCGCCAAGCAGCTGGGAGGCGTCCATCAGGTCGCGCAGGTTGATCGCCTGCAGGTTGTTGGTGATCGCCCGGTACATGAACGGCAGTGCCACGGTGAAGTAGCAGCCGATCAAAATCCACGGCGTGCCCACCATCGCAAAGGGACCTGAGCCATACAATTGCAGCAGGCCCACCGACGACACCACGGGCGGCACCGCGAAGGGCAGCAGGATCAGGATGTTCATCAGCGCGTCGAGTTTGGGAAAGTGGTAATGCACCACGAACAGCAGCGGCAAAATCAGCACCACCGACAGCACCAAGGCGCCCACGCACACCAGCAACGATTGCCCGAAGGCCATCAGGAAGCGCGGGTCGCTCCACAGCTGCACATACCATTTCACCGTGAAACCAGCGGGCAGGATCGTTGCCGACCAACTGCTGGCGATGGAATAGACGAAGGTGCCGATCAGCGGCAGCACCAGGATCGCAAACAACAGGCACACCACCGCGCGGTGGTAGAGGGAGGCCGGGCCGGCTTCAGCGCGAGACATGGTAGCTCCTCTTGAGCAGCAGTTGATGGACCACGGTGACCACGGTCATCAGCGCCACCAGCACCACGGCCAAGGCACTGGCCAGGTTCGGGTCGAGGGACACGTCACCGGAGACCAGGCCCGCGATGCGGATCGGCAGCACGTTGAAGTTGCCGGTGGTCAGCGCATACACCGTGGCATAGGCCCCAAGGGCGTTGGCCAGCAGGATCACGAAGGTGCCGAGCAGGGCCGGGGTGAGCACCGGCAAGCCGATGTGTCGCCAGAACTGCCAACCGTTGGCACCCAGCAGCGACGCCGACTCACGCCAGTCCTCGCGCAGCGCATCGAAGGCCGGGTACAGCAGCAGTACACCGAGGGGAATCTGGAAATAGGTGTAGAGAATGATCAACCCGGTCTTCGAATACAGGTTGAAGTCCTGAATGATCCCCGCCTGCTTGAGCATGATCGTAATGCTGCCGTTGAAGCCCAACAGGATGATGAAGGCGAAGGCCAGGGGCACGCCGGCAAAGTTGCTGGTCATGTTGGCAAAGGCGGTGACGAAGTTGCGCAGCGGCGAATCCACCCGACGCAGGGAGTAACTGCCGAGGGTGGCGATGATGATGCCGAACACGCTGGAGTAGAAGCTGATCTCCAGGCTGAACTGGATGGCTTGCAGGTAGAACTTCGAGCTGAAGATGCGCGTGAAGTTTTCCACGCCCCAGCCAGCCTCTTCGGTTTGCAGGCTGTTGATCAGCACCCATACCAACGGGGCGATTTCGAACACGATAAAGAACAGTGCGAAAGGCACCAGGCACAGCAGCGCCAGCCATTTGCCTCGGATCATTTCAACAGCTCCCGGCATACAGGTTTGTCGTGGGGTACGCCCAGCAGCTCACAGACGGTGCCGCACAGCTCGGTCTGTTTCGGTGCGGCGCGGCTGTCCAGGCTGAACGCAGCCCCCAGCACAAACAGCGGCACTTCGCGTTCTTCGGGGAGCAGGCCGTTGTGGGAACGGTCGTTGTTCATGCCGTGGTCGGCGGTCACCAGCACCTGGTAGCCGGCGTCGAGCCAGGTGTGCAGGTAGTCGGCCAGGATGATGTCGGCCGAGCGTGCGCTGTTGCGGTACTGGGGGGTGTCGAGGCCGTGCTTGTGGCCGGCGTCGTCGATGTTCATCGGGTGCACCAGCAGGACGTTCGGCGCGTGCTTGAGGCGCAGGCTTTCGGCGTCGGCGAACAGGTGGGAATCCGGGTAGTGGTCATTCCAGTAGAAATGCCCGTGCTGGATCGCCAGCGCCGGGTCGTCGGTATGACGGTCGCGGGCGGCGAGAAAGGGCGTGCGGTTATACAACTCGCTGACCCAGTGATAAGCCGCCGCCGCGGTAGTGAGGCCGGCGTCGGTGGCGTAATGGAAGATGCTGCGCTGGTTGGACAGGCGCGAGACGTTGTTGTGCACGATGCCGCTATCGATCGGCGGTACACCGGTGAGAATGCATTCGTACAACGGGCGGGACAGGGCGGGCAGTTCACATTCCAGTTTGTACAGGGCTGCGCGTCCTGCGCCGACATAGGCCTGCAAGTGCCCCATGGCGTGCCGCGCAACCTCGAAGTTCAGGCCGTCGAGCACGACAAGGATGACATTGTGCTTCATGGGGGGAGGCGCTCCGCAACGATGGACTTGGCTCGATATTCCTGATGCATCTGGGTTCAAGTGTGGGAGGGGGGTTGCCCCCGATAGCGGTGTGTCAGTTTGAATATCTGTCACTGATCCACCGCCATCGGGGGCAAGCCCCCTCCCACATTGGATCTCCAGTGGAGTCCAATGTGGGGTGGCAGGCTTACTTCATCTCTACGATGACTTGCTCGTTCCACAGCTGAGGCAGCTTCTTGGACGTGGCTTCCCAGGCATCGGCATCCTTGATCGGCTGCGGGTTGGCCTTGGTGTACTGCTCGCCCGGGATCAGGTTCTTGGCGATCTCGGTCGGCAGTTTCAGGTCGGTTTCAGCACGGATCGGACGCGCATTGCCTTTGGCCAGGTTGAGTTGGCCGGCGTCGCTGAAAATGTACTCGCGGGTCAGCTTGGCGGCGTTCGGGTGCTTGGCGTATTTGTTGATGAGGGTGGTGTAGCCGGATTTCACCGAGCCATCCGATGGGATCAACACCACGTAGTCATCCGGGTTGGCCATCTTGGCCTTGTAGCTCAGGCCGTTGAAGTCCCAGACCACACCCACTTCGACTTCACCTTTTTCCATTGTGGCGATAGTCGGGTTGGACAGTGAGAGGCGGCCTTGCTGGGCGATCTTGGTGAAGAATTGCAGGCCGGGGGCGATGTTCTTTTCGTCGCCTTTATTGGCAATGGCGGCTGCCAGTACGCCGTTGGCCGCTTGCGCCGCAGTGCTTACGTCACCGATGGAGACCTTGTATTTGCCGTTTTGCAGGTCAGCCCAACTGGTGGGCACTTCAGAGCCGTGCAGCAGCTTCTTGTTGACGATAAACGCGATGGTGCCGGTGTAGGCCAGGGCCCAGTGACCGTCCTTGTCTTT
This sequence comes from Pseudomonas sp. NFR09, assembly GCF_900111535.1. Classification (NCBI taxonomy): domain Bacteria; kingdom Pseudomonadati; phylum Pseudomonadota; class Gammaproteobacteria; order Pseudomonadales; family Pseudomonadaceae; genus Pseudomonas; species Pseudomonas sp. NFR09. The sequence goes on along the minus strand of NZ_FOIH01000006.1, from coordinate 24,742 downwards.
CGCCCAATCCGGGACCTGGGCCCAGGTGGACGGTTTGTACGGCTGGGTCACGTCCTGCTTCACCGCAATCGGCCCGAACGCCGCGCCCACGTCGCCGATGTCGGCGCTGGCGTTGTCTTTCTCAGCCTTGAACTTGGCGATTTCCTGGGCCGAGCTCATGTCCGTGTCGATGTGCTTGAGGCCGTAGGTCTTGGCCAGGTCTTCCCAGGTGCCTTTCCAGTTGGCCCAGTCATCGGGCATGCCGACGCTGTTGACAGCGCCTTCTGCCTTGGCGGCAGCTTCCAGGGTTTTTAGATCGGTATCAGCGGCCATGGCGGCGGTGCACATGGCAATGGTCGAGCCTAACAGTGATGCCAGGAAAAGCTGTTTCATCCGAAGCTCCTTTGGGCGTTTTCAACGCGGCGGTTGTTTCTGCGGTGTTGTTGGTCTAGGTCAGAGCAATACCTGAGCCAATCTAGGCTCGATGGATGACAGTTTCATGTCGATGTCGTTTTTAAAATGCTGATGTCGCTTGTCGCAGAGTCAGCGTAGACCATGCTCAAGTGCCCGTGGGGAAGGGACTTGGCCGACGTATTGCAGGGTGTGCTGCGACGGCTGCACACGGACTGTCATCTGTCGGTCATCTGTACTACCTAGGCTGGCACTCAACCGTGCAAGCCCATTTACGGAGCGGTTTGTGCACCTTGTCGGTGCTGGTCTAGTCCAGATAGGTAACGTTGATGCGTGATGAGGCAATCAAGGCGGTGACATCCATCGGCCTGGCGCTGCAAGAGCAGATCGACCACGGCCTGTTGCCGCCTGCCAGCAAACTGCCGGCCGAGCGCAAGCTCAGCGAGTTGTTCGGTACCACCCGGATTACCGTGCGGGAAGCCTTGTTACAACTGGAAGCGCAGGGTCAGATTTATCGCGAGGAGCGACGCGGCTGGTTTGTCTCGCCGCCACGGTTGGCCTACAACCTGATGCAACGCAGCCACTTTCACGCGATGGTCAGCGACCAGGGGCGGGTGGCGTCCACCGAGGTCATCTCCGCGCGGCTGCAACCGGCGTCGGCGGCGGTGTGCGCCTGGTTGCAGCTGCCGGCACTGTCGAGCGTGATCCAGATCTGCCGGGGTCGGCGCATCGATGGACGCCTGGTGTTGTATGTGGAGCACTACCTGAACCCGCAGTATTTCCCGGGGATCCTGGCGTGTGATTTGAATCAGTCGATGACCGAGCTGTACGCACGCAAGTACGACCTGCACTACGGGCGGGTGCGTTTCGAGATCGTGCCGACGTCACTGCCGGTGGAGGCTGCTGCGGCGTTGCGCGTATCGGTGGGCAGCCCGGGCTTGCGTATCGCCCGGGTCAATTATGACCAGCACCAGCGGTTGATCGACTGCGACCTGGAGTTCTGGCGGCATGATGCGATTCATGTCGGTGTGGATGTCATGGGGTCAGCGCCTTGATCACCTGGTCCACATTGGTCTCCAGCTCCGCCACCGGTTCCGCACCGTCCACGTTCAGCACCAGCAGCCTGGCGCCACTTGCCGTTACCGCTACCGTCACCGCCTCACTCGGCTGGCGATGATGCAGCACCACCGCCACATCGTTGTCCTTCAGCTCGGCCGTGAGTTTCTGTAGCGCCTCGGGCGTCCAGTCGGCATCCGGCCGTGCATCGGTGCTGAGCGCTTCGAGGTTCAAACTGCTGATCAGATAAGCAAAGTGATCGCTCAGGCTGACCACACTCAGGTTATCCGCCTTGGCCAGGCGCGCTTCGCTGTCGGCGGTGAGTTTGAGCAGGCGCTGCTTGAGGGCGGCGAGGTTGGCGTCGATCTTCGGCTTGGCGCCCGGGGCCAGGCGGCTCAGGTCGGCAGCCAGTACATCGGCCATGCGTCCCATATTGTTGCTCGACTGCCATGGCTGGCTGTTCAGGCCATCGGCAACGCCAGGCTGTACGGCGATGCCAGGCAAGCCACCATCCACCGGGCGGGCGGCGTCGACTTCGACGATACGGATATTGCTACGCCGCGCCACCGGGTACAGCGGGTCATCGGCCCACAATGAGCGCAGGCCGATGGCGGCGTCGGCGTCCAGCGCCAATTTGCTCAGGGCCGGCGCGCCACGGCCGGTGAAGTAGGACACCTGGCGTGAACCTGGCAAGTTGGCCGGCGCGGCGCGCTCAAGCTGTACGTTGGTGCCTTTGAGCAGCACCTCGGCCAGGCCGTAGGTAATCGGCAGCGAAGCGAGGATCTTCACCTGTTTTACCGAAGTGGCCTTGCTCAGTGCGACGTGGCCCAATCCCTGATGGATCTTGAGAGGTTTGGGCTCTACCCCGTCGACCGCCAGGGCCGAAGTGCTGATGAAACACGTGATGGCCAGAGCCAATGGACGAAGTACAGGGCGCATTATCCAAGATTTCCTTTGAGGCTGGGCACTGTGCCGCGCGCGATGGCGGCCAGGGCGAAGGCGATACCGGCGACCAGGATGATGGCGGCGCCGGACGGCACGGGCAGGTCGAAGATGATCGGCAGCAGGATCCCGCACAGGGTGCTGACTGTGGCAATCGCCACCGAGACCCAGAAGAAGCCCTTCAGCGACTGGCTCAACAGCCGCGCCGCAGCCGCCGGAATCACCAGCAGCGCTCCCACCAGGATCGCACCGATGACCTTGACCGCCGCGACGGTGATCAGCGTCACCAGGATCACGAACAGGTAGTCCAGGGTTTTCACGGCGACGCCGCGCACAGCGGCCAACTGCGGATTGAAGCTGGCCAGCATGATGCGGTTGTACAGCGGCAGCGCCAGGGCCATTACCAGCGCACCGACAACCGCCAGCACCAGCAGATCGTTGCCGTTGACCGTCAACACCGAGCCAAACAGCACGTTCTCGAGGATATGCACGTTGATCTTGCCGGCCAGGATCAGCAACAGGCTCGCCCCCAGCGCCAGGGACACCGACAGGAACACCCCGATCAAGGTGTCCGGCGCCAGGCCCGTGCGGTTGCGCAGGTAGTTGAGCAGGATGCCGAACAGCAGGCAGTAGCCGAACAGTGCGCCATACGGCCCGGTGTAGGGTTCACCCAGCAGGATCCCGACTGCCACGCCGGTCAACGCGGCATGGCCAACCGCTTCGGAGAAAAATGCGAAGCGCTTGACCACCACCAGCGTGCCCAGGCCGCCCAGCACCGGGCCGATCAGCAGACCGGCGAGCAGGGCGTTGACCACAAAACCGTAGGCCAGCGCCTCCGGCAGGTAGCCGGCAGAGGCCCAGCCCTGGACCATCAAGCGAAAGGCTTCATAACTCATTGCGCCGGGCTCCGAGGGTGGGTGGAGAACAGGGTCAGCAGGCGATCCGGGGTCAGCGCCTCCTTGGGCGTGGCATCGAACAGCACGCGGCGGTTCAGGCCGGTGACGCGGTCGGCCAGGCGGCCCACGGCTTCCAGGTCATGCTCGATCCACAGCACGGTGATCCCGGCCAGGCGCCAGTCATTGAGCAGGCGCTCGAACACCTGGATACCGGCTTCGTCGAGGGCCGACATCGGCTCATCCAGCACCAGCAGGTGCGGCGCCGGGATCAGCCCCTGGGCCAGCAGCACACGCTGGCGTTCACCGCCGGACAGCGCGCCCATGCGCCGCTTGCGTTTGTCCTGCATGCCGACGCGCTCCAGTGCATCCCCGATCGCGCCGGCGTAGTGCCTGGACAGGCCCAGGAACGCCGGGCGCCGTTGGCACATGGCAGCCATGAAATCATCCACGGTCATCGGCAAGCCCCGGTCAAACTCCAGGGCCTGGGGTACATAACCGATGGTGCCGGGTGCGGCCGGCCAATGCAGGCTCAGCCGACCCTGATGGGGTGTTTGCCCGAGCAGGGTCTTGATCAGCGAGCTTTTGCCGCCGCCGTTGGGGCCGACCAGCGCATGGATGCTGCCCGGCTGTACCTGGAAACTCACCGCATCGAGGATCGCGGTGCGACCCAGGGTCAACGATACCTTGTCGAACTCGAGCGTCGGGCCGACGCTGACCGCCTTCAGCTGTTCCGCCGCCGTCATGCTCCGGACTCCTGAATTGCCCGGACCACCGTGTTGAGGTTACCGGTCATTTCCACTTCGTACTTCTCGGCGCTGTATTCGCCGTAGGAAATATGCGACAGCGGGTACAGCTTGACCCCGGATTCACGCTGGATGGTGTCGACGTAGGTGGACGGGAAGTCCATCTCCGAGAAGATCACCTTCACGTCCAGGGCGCGCAGTTCGTCGATGGTTTTCTTCAACTGGCTGGGGCTTGGCTCGATGCCGTGGGCCGGTTCGACCACGGCGGTGACTTCCAGGCCGAACTCGCGCAGCAGATAGTCGTAGGCCGCATGCACGGTGGCCACGCGCAGGTCCGGGTTGGGTGCGCTGGTCAATTTGGCCAGGGCATCGGCACGCATCTGGCGCAGGCGCTTGCCGTAGGCGCGGGCGTTCTGGGTGTAGGTCTTGGCGTTGTCCGGGTCGAGCTTGCCCAGTTCGCGGGCAATGTTGTTGACCTGGGCAATCGATGCGCTGATCGACAGGAAGGTATGCGGGTTGACCACCTTGCCCGCACCGCGTGCGGCGTTACCGGTGGCGGCCAGCAATGGCACATTGGCGTTGGCTTCGATCACCGGGATGTCCGGGCGCTCGCTGGTAGCGATCATGCGGTCGGCGAAATCATCGTGGCCGACGCCGTTGAGCACGATCACGTCCAGGGTGCCGATGCGCTTGATGTCTTCGGCGCGTGGCTCGTAGGCATGCGGGTTGAAACCGGCCGGAATCAGCGGCACCACCTCGGCCTTGTCGCCGACGACATTGGCCACGTAGCTGTAATAAGGGTGCAGGGTGATGCCGATACGCAGGCGCTTGGTTGCCTCGGCATTGGCCAGGGGAGCGAGCATCAGGCTGAACAGGCCAACCAGCAACAGGCGCAACAGGGGCGATGAAATAGACATGGGCAATCGGTCTTCTCGTTCAGTGACGGTGCTGGCGGGTGACGCCGGCATCGAATTGCGCGACCACCTGCCGCCAGCCGGCTGCGATCAGCGCCTGGTCGGAGAGGTCGGAGGGAGCGGCGAGGTTGGCCTGGCGATTGAGCCAGATGTCCGGCTCGGCACCGTGCACGCGCATCAGTAATGAACCGCTGGTCGCTGGCGCCTGGCTCAAGCCCAGGTAGGCCGAGGGTTCCAACAGTTGCCAGCGGTGATCGCCGCGGCTGACCGAACTGGCGTCCTGGGCAAACGGCGCAAAGCCTTCTTCGGCCAGTTGCGCCGGGCTGGGCAGCGCGCTTTGTTCCTGCTGCAACAGCTGGATTTCATCCAGGGTCACCCGCAGGTCAGCGTAAATGCCTTGCTCGGCGGCGCTCAGGTCGCGGCGCGCGTCCAATTGGTGGCTGGGCACCGCCGCGACTTCCTGGGATTCACCGTGCAGCGCTATTACCGAGCCGGCCACCGCGAGGATGATCAGGCACAACAGCAGCACGTAGAGGGTTTCGTGACCGGCACCGGCCGGGCGTACAACCTGTGTGGTACTCATTGCGGCTGGATATCCGCTTGGTCGATTTCCACCACGTGGCCGGGACCGGCATCAAACAGCACGTAGAACTCGGCGGACGGTTTCTTGAAGGTCAGGGTCGAGTCCTGGCCGAGTTTGCCGGGCACCAGGATGGTTTCGTCGTAGCCGATCACGTCCAGGGTCACGCCGGGTGCACCGCTGCCGTCGGAGAAGCCGCCCTTGCACTGGATCTGCTCACCGGGGATTTCCTTGCACTCGCACATCGGGTTGTGGGCGAGGGCGACGGTACTGAACCCCGCACCCATCAACAGGACGCCGCAGGCGCGGGTCAGTCGCATCAAAGTCATGGTTTAACTCCTTGCTTGTTCAGCCAGGCAATCGTGGCAGGCGAAGCCTGGCGCAACGGGATGGAACCCTGGTGCATGCTGCCGTCCCAGCCTTCCATGGTCACCCACAGTTCGGCGTCGACGGGCGTGCGTTCCGGGATCGGCAGGCCGGCGCCCATGCGGTAGGGCGTACCGAAGAAGATCACCCCGGCAGCGCGCAGGCTGCGCGGCTTGCCGATGCGCAGGTAGGTGGCCTTGACCTGGTTGGCACAGCTGTCGCACAGGGCGGCGTTGAAGAATTTCATCGGGCCGGCCGGGTCGGGGCGCGGGCCTTCATTGCGAAACTCGGCAAGCTTCAGGCTCCAGGGTCCGACCTGTACGTCGCCGGCCACCCGTTCGCCGATGCCGGTGTCGCCGCGAAACAGCGCTGCATCGGCGAAGTACTTGGGCATGAAGCCCAGCGGCACCAGCAACAGCAGCACATTGAGATGGAAACGCCATTTCAGCCAGAGTGTCCGCAGAGGCGATGGTTTTACCGCAGCGACCTTGCTCATGAGTTGGCCTCCGAGGTTTGCGCCTGCCGGGCGGGGAGGGAAACCGGTTTGTGCTGTGCCTTGGCTTCACGCTTGAAGGCATTGAGGGTGGCCAGGGCGGTGCGCTTGGTCCAGATCAGCAGGCCGCTCAACACCATCATGCTCATGATCAGGCCGAAGAAGGCCCAGATCAGCTTGATCCAGATGCCGCCGAAGTCGCCGGTGTGCAGGGGGCGCATGGATTCGGTGACGAACTCCAGCTTCGAACGGTCGGACAGCAGGTGCGCCGCAGCCACTTCACCGTCATAGGGGTTGATCTGCGCGGTCTGGAACATCAACGGGTACCAGCCCCGCCCGCCGATCTGCAGGTGACTGTAGGCATTGAGCGGCAGGCTGATGAAACTTGCCTCCAGGCCAGGGATGCGCTGGGTGGCGATCTTGATCGCCTCGTCCACCGGAATCATGGGGGCCGGCACGCCGGGCGCCGACATCGGCACCTTCTCCCGGGCAATCACCGGGATGACCGGTTCGGTGGAAATCGAAATCTGGTTGTCGCCCAAAATCGCCCGGATCAGGAACCAGATGCCGGTAACGGAGATGACTGCTATGAACCAGATCGACCAGATACCGCTCAAGCGGTGGAAGTCCCCCCAGAAAATCCGCGCGCCGTGGCGGATCCGCAGAGTCGGGCGCAGGAAGCCTTTCCAGAACCGCTTGTACACCACCAGCCCGGTGACCAGCGACGCCAGCAGCGGGATGCCGAGTGCCGACACCAGGTACCAGCCCCAGCTGTAGCCATTGGTGAACGGCACCAGCCACCAGCCATGCAGGGCGCGGGTGAACTGCTGGAAGTTGAAGGAGGGGCTGATGCCCTGGATCGCCCCGGTGTACGGGTTGACGTAGACCTCCACCGAGCGTCCGTCGGGGTAGCTGAGGTCGACGCTCAAGGCAAAATGCGATTCGTCGGGCCGGCTGATCGACTGCACATATACCTGGGGTTCATCGCGCTTGATGGCGGCGATCACCTGGTCATAGCTCAGCGGTTCGGCATCGTCCGAGGGCTTGCTCGCACGGATATCCGGGTTGGCCAGCCAGACGATCTCCTGGCTGACCACCGCCAGGGTGCCGGTGACGCAGACGATCAGTACAAAGAACCAGATAGGCAATGCCAGCCAGCTATGTACGAGAAACCAGAGTTTGGAGCGTGACTTCTTCGACATGTGAATGAGGGTCTTGATCAGAGGAGGGCAATGGAGGCCCGGAAAAGGCCAGTCGTAGCTTTTGCTGACGCGACGGGCTGTATCTAAGTTAAGACGGATGAGAATGAGAAATCCCTAAGGCGGATATGAAAGAAAATGTTTCAGGTTCACATTCGGGGCGTTTTATCGCCTTGATCGAACACGAAACATGTTCCAAGCCATCACCCAGGCGCCATTGATGGGGCGAGGCGGCTGCGTAGGATGGGCGCATACCGTTGAGCGCCGACAAAAGTGAGCCCAGAAAAATGACTGCCCGAACCCTCTACGACAAACACATCGATTCCCACACGGTGTGCCCCCTGGATGACCAGGGCCATGTGCTGCTTTACATCGACCGCCAGGTGATCAACGAATACACCAGCCCCCAGGCCTTCAGCGGCTTGCGCGAGGCCGGGCGCAACGTGTGGCGCCCAGGCACGGCGCTGGCCGTGGTCGACCATGTGAACCCCACCACGCCCAAGCGCGTCGCGGCGATGCCCGATGCAGGCGGGGCGCGGCAGGTGTCCTACCTGGCGGAGAACTGCCGGGACTTCGGCATCGAGCTGCTGGACATCCTCGACAAGCGCCAGGGCATCGAACACGTAATCGCCCCGGAGCAGGGCTTTATCCTGCCAGGCATGGTGATCGCCGCCGGTGACAGCCACACCACCACCTACGGCGCCCTCGGTGCCTTCGGTTTCGGCATCGGCACCTCGGAGATCGAACACCTGCTGGCCTCTCAGACGCTGGTCTACAAGCGTCTGAAGACCCTGCGGGTCACGGTTGAGGGCGACCTGGCACCCGGCCTGACGTCCAAGGATGTGATCATGGCGCTGATCGGCAAGATCGGCGCTTCCGGTGCCACGGGCTATGCCATTGAGTTTCGTGGTTCCACCATCGATGCGCTGAGCGTCGAGGCGCGCATGACCATCTGCAACATGGCGGTAGAAGCGGGCGCGCGCGGCGCGTTCATGGCGCCGGACGAAAAAGTCTTCGCCTACCTCAAGGGCAAGCCGCGTGCGCCGAAAGGCGAGCTGTGGGACCAGGCACTGGTGGGCTGGCGCCAACTGCACTCGGATGCCGATGCGGTGTTCGACCAGGAAGTGCACCTCGATGCCAGCACCCTGGAACCCATGGTCACCTGGGGCACCAGCCCCGACCAGGCCGCCCCCATCGGCGCCCGCGTGCCCGACCCGCAGGACGTCAGCGACCCGATCCTGCGCCAGGACATGCGCCGCGCCCTCAACTACATGGGCCTGGAAGCCGGTATGCCGTTGATCGAGATCGTCATCAGCCATGCGTTCATCGGCTCCTGCACCAACGCCCGCATCGAAGACCTGCGCGACGCCGCCAGCGTGGTGCGTGGCAAGCGCGTCGCTGAACACGTGCGGGCGATGATCGTGCCGGGCTCCACCGAAGTGCGCGACCAGGCCGAAGCCGAAGGCCTTGCAGCGATTTTTATCGACGCCGGCTTTGAATGGCGTCAGTCGGGTTGCTCGATGTGCCTGGCGATGAACGACGATGTGCTCGCCCCCGGCGACCGCTGTGCGTCCAGCACCAACCGCAACTTCGAAGGCCGCCAGGGCGCGGGCGCACGCACCCACCTGATGAGCCCGGCGATGGTCGCCGCCGCTGCCATTACCGGCCGCCTCACTGATATCCGCCACTTTGGAGCGCACCCATGAGCCTGCAACCCTTCACCCTGGTCACCGGCAAGGCCGCGCCGATGCTGGCGGCCAACATCGATACCGATGTGATCATGCCCAAACAGTTTCTCAAGGGTATTGACCGCAGCGGCCTGGACCGCGGGCTGTTCTTCGACCTGCGCTTCTTGCCGTCCGGCGAGCCCAACCCCGAGTTCGTGCTGAACCTGCCGGCCTGGCAGGGCGCATGTTTCATGGTGGTCGGGCCGAACTTCGGCTGCGGTTCCAGCCGGGAACACGCGGTATGGGGCTTGAAGCAGATGGGCATCCGCGCGCTGATCGGCAGCAGCTTCGCGGGGATTTTCTATGACAATTGCCAGCGCAACGGGGTGTTGTTGATCACCTTGGATGAGGCGGTGTTGCAGCAGCTGGGCAAGACCGTCAGCCAGGCGGACCAGGCGCAGATCAGTGTCGACCTTGAAGCCCAGCAGATCCATTTGTCGGATGGCCAGGTGATCCCGTTCCAGATCGATACCCTGCGCAAGACTGCGTTGTTGCGGGGCCTGGATGCCATCGGCAGCACCTTGCAGCGCAGTGAGGAGATCAAGGCCTTCGAACGCCGGCACCTGCAAGCCAACCCCTGGCTGAGCTAGATCGACAATCCCTTGAAATGCTCCTGCAAAAACTCCACGCAGGCCCGCAGCTTCCCGGAATACGCCAACCGTGTCGGGTACACCGCCCACACGTTGGCGCTCTGGGTATAACCGTGCAGTAGCTGCACGAGCTTGCCTTGCTCCAACAGCGGCTTCACATCCCACATCGAGCGCAGCAGCACACCGCGCCCATCCAATGCCCACTGCAGCACAATTTCGCCATTGTTCGACGACAGCGGCCCGCGTACGCGCACGCTTTCCTGGGTGCCGTCGCGCTCCAGGTTCCAGATGCCGAACGCGTTATCGCGCTCCTTGAGTATCAGGCAGTCGTGCTGCTCCAGGTCACTCAACTGTTGCGGTGTGCCGCGCCGCTCCAGGTAAGCCGGGGCGGCGCACAGCACGCGCCGGTTGCTCACCAGCCGACGGCCGATCTGCTGGCCGGGGATGTCGTCGCCCACGCGGATCTCCAGGTCGAAGCCTTCGCTGACGATATCCACCACGCGGTCGAACAGGTCCAGACGGATTTCCAGGTCCGGGTACTGCTCAGCCAGCAACGATACGGCGGGGGCCACATGGTTGCGACCGAAACCGAAGCTGCTGCACAGATGCAGGTGGCCACGCGGGCGGTCATGGGCGTCGGAGAGTTCATCGGACAGTTGCTGGAAATCTTCAAGGATGCGCACCGCCCAGCGCTGCACCCGTTCACCGTCTTCGGTCAGGGCAATGCGCCGGCTGGTGCGGTGCAACAGGCGGGTGGCCAAGGTGGTTTCGAGAATCTGGATGCGCTTGCTGACATACGCTGGCGACAAGCCCAGCTCATCGGCCGCCGCAGCGAAACCGGCCTTGCGGATCACGGTCAGGAACACCCGCAGGTCTTCGGGTAGGGGCACGGTATCTTTCTTGTTAGTCATCACAAACGGGGCTGGCGGCATGAGCCGCCAGAATAGCACCGGTTGGGCAGACCTTCCGGCAGGCCCGGTTGCTTGCCGGTGGTGAACGCGATAGCAGCGAAGGCGCCGATCGGTGCCCTCCCGGCAGATAATGCCGAGGATGCGGAAGAACCGGGGTTACAGCGCTGCTCAGCGAAGGAAGGTCAGGACTTCGCCCAGCAGCAACTCAGGGGCTTCTTCGGCGATGTAATGGCCGGCCGGCAGGGCCTTGCCACGCACGTCGGTGGCGACTTTCTGCCATTCCTTGAGCGGCTCGAAGCAGCGCCCGACAGTGCCTTCGGCACCCCACATCACCAGTAACGGCAGGCTCAGGTGATGGCCGGCGTCGATGTCCGCCTGGTCGTGCTCAAGGTCGATGCCGGCGGCAGCCCGGTAGTCCTCGCAGATGCCCGTGGCGGCGCCCGGCAATTTCAGGCAACGCAAGTATTCGGCGAAGGCTTCCTGAGTGAACGGCTTGAGCCCGGCGCTGCGACTGCCCATCACGCTACGCAGGTACAGCTCCGGGTTGCCCTCGATCAAGGCTTCCGGCAAGGGCGCCGGACGGATCAGGAAGAACCAGTGCCAGTAGGCGCGGGCGAAGGCTTCGTTGGTCTGCGCGTACATCGACAGGGTCGGGGCAATGTCCAGCAGCACCATGCGTTGCACGGCCGCTGGGTGGTCCAGGGCCAGGCGGTGGGCCACGCGGGCACCACGGTCGTGGGCCAGCACCGAGAACCTGTCGAAGCCCAGCGCCTGCATCAGTTCGACGTTGTCCCGGGCCATTTCCCGTTTCGAATAATGGGTGTGATGGTCATTGGCCGGCAGCTTGCTGCTGTCGCCATAGCCGCGCAGGTCGGCGGCCACCACGGTGAAGTGTTCAGCCAGTTGGTCGGCGACTTTGTGCCAGATGACGTGGGTTTGCGGATGCCCGTGCAACAGGAGCAGACCGGGACCTGTACCACCTTTGCGGTAGCTGATGTCCACGCCGTTGACGTGGCACTGGTCTTTCTGGAATCCGGCGAACATGGAATGACTCCTTGTGATGAATGCTTGCATCGTGGAATCACGCGGCATTCGGGGCAAGGGCAAAAACGTGGAGGGGGTGTTCATGAAGTGTGATGCAGGAGCGGGCTTGCTCGCTCCTGCAAAGGGTCAGCCTTGTTTGAACAGGGCCTCGGCACGTTCGCGGATCTGTGCTTCGGTCAGGTCCTCCTTGTGGGTCGCCAGGAACCACAGATGACCGAACGGATCCTTCACACTGGCGGAGCGGTCGCCATAGAACTGGTCCTTGGGCTCGGACACGACGCTGGCGCCAGCCGCAACGGCTTGCTTGAACTGCGCGTCGACATCGCTCACATACAGATGCAAGCCGACACTGGTGTGTTCGGCCGGGTTGCGCAGGGCCATTTCGTCGCAGGGCGTGCCCAGCATGATGGCCGAATCGCCGATGCGCAGCTCGGCATGGCCGACTTTGCCATCCGGCATGTCCAGACGCATGACCTGGGTGGCGCCGAAGGCTTTTTTGTAGAACTCGATGGCTTCACTGGCTTTGTCGATGCCCATATAAGGCGTGATGCTGGCGTAGCCCTCCGGAATAGGTTCAACGCTCATATCGCTCTCCTTGATTGTGGTTGTAGAGAAACGGCCTCTTCACTATAGGCCACGTTCCGTGTGGCCTGTGGGCAGTCGACGAAGTGTTGGGGCCGCAGGTCATGCAGGGGGTGTCGGTTCCAGCAACTGTGCCCCCGGCCCGCGCTCACCAAGCTGGTCATCCTGATTGCGCAATGGACACGCCTCCATCGACAAACATCCGCAGCCAATACAGCCATTGAGCTTGTCGCGCAGCAGCGTCAGCTTGTTGATGCGCTCATCCAGGTCTTGCCGCCACAGCGCCGACAAACGCTCCCAATCCTGGGCGTTGGGCGTGCGCCCCTCCGGCAATGTCTGCAAGGCTTCGCCAATCGTTGCCAGCGGAATGCCCAGGCGCTGGGCGATCTTGATCACCACCACGCGCCGCAGTACATCCCGGGGGTAACGCCGTTGATTACCGGCGTTGCGATTGCTCTTGATCAGCCCCTTGGTTTCGTAGAAGTGCAGCGCCGTGACCGCCACACCACTGCGGGCGGCCAGTTGGCCGACAGTGAGTTCCTTGTTGAGCATGAAAAACTCCAGATAAGCGCTTGACCTTGACTTAACTAGAGGTTTTACCCTGCATGGCATCGAATCGCAAGATTCTGCCTACAGAGGAAGGGGAGTGTTCATGCAGGTATCAGAGAAGAATCGCAGCTTCACTCAATTGATCGAGTTTCAGATCGAACCCCGGCAACAATCTGCCCTGGTGGCCGCCCTGACCCTTCAGAGCGAACGCCTGGCCCAGGGCCATGGCGGCTTTATCAATGCGAGTGTGCTGGTCAGCGATGACGGACGGCGGGTGCTCAATTACCTGCAATGGCACTCGCGTGAAGACGGCGAGGCGGCCTTCCAGTGTTTTGAGCATGGCGAGGAAGATTTCTGGACATTGATTCGCGCCCACCAGGCCACGGCCGTGACCTTTGGTTCGTTCCAGGTGCTGCGCAGTTTCGAGCGCAGCCACGACAACGCGTTGCACTGCCGCCTAAATGGATAGGTGCAGCATGCGCTCGCCTTGCACGTTTTCTCCGGGCCGGCGCTTGTTCACCGCCAGCTCGCCGATCTTGATCAGGCGCGTACGTGTGACGTTGCGGCTCAGGCCGAGCAGGTTGGCGGTGTGGACCTGGTTGTAATGGCTGAAACGGTAGGCGGCCCGTAGCAGGGCATCTTCGACCTTTTCATGCAGGGCGCCGGCCTGTTCCTCGAACAGTTTCTGGAAGGCCCGCGCCAGCAATGCTTCAGCGCTGTTGTCGCTGCCGTGCTGGCTGTCGTCCTGGCGCTCGATGCGCATGTTAGACAGGCGCAGGTCGTCGCGCTCGATCACGCCGTTCCGGCAGGTCAGCAGGGTGTGGTGGATTACGTTTTCCAACTCGCGGATGTTGCCCGGCCAACTGTAGCTTTTAAGCTTGTGCTCGGCCTCGCGGCTGATGGTGATGGGGCCATATCCCAGGCGCTGGCTGTAGGCTTCGATAAAGTGTCGGGTCAGCGGCAGGATATCGCCGGGGCGCTCGCGCAGCGGGCTGAGCTCCAGGCTGACCACATCGAGGCGGTAATAGAGGTCTTCGCGGAAATGCCCGGCGTTGATGGCTTTTTCCAACTGCACGTTGGTTGCGGCCAAGACGCGCACATCAATCGGAATGCTCTTGCGCGAACCCAGGCGTACGACTTCTCGTTCCTGCAGGACCCGCAGCAGTTTGACCTGGATCGCCATCGGCAAATCGCCGATCTCATCGAGAAACAACGTGCCGCCGTCGGCCTCCTCGAACCAGCCGGCCTTGGCGCTGAGGGCGCCGGTGAAGGCGCCTTTTTCATGGCCGAACAGTTCGGCCTCCACCAGGGACTCGGAGAACGCCCCGCAGTTGACCGCCACGAATGGCCGGTTGCGCCGTGCGCTGAGGTTGTGGATGTGGCGTGCCACCAGCTCTTTACCGGTGCCGGTCTCGCCGATGATCAGCACGCTGGCTTCGCTGGGCGCCACTTGCTGGATGTGGTCGAGCAACGCCTGGGATTTGGGGTCTTCGAAGACCTGGGCCGTGGCGCGGATCGAGGTCGCGAGGGCGGGCGAGGGCGGTAGGGTCAACAGCTGCATGGGCACCTCTCTTAGGAATAGAACGTTGGAATCGGCAGGGAGTGGTTCAGCACCCAGTCACCCAGTTCGTGGAGTTTGTAGTCCACCGGGTCGTGCAGGGTCTGGGTGCGCAGGTTGCGCCAGTGACGGTCCAGGCGCAGCGACGCGTGGGTAGAGCGCGCACCGGTGACTTCGAACAGGCGGCTGCACAGCTCCAGGCCCTGCTGGGTGGCGGCGACCTTGGCGGTGGCGATGGCAATGGCCAACTGGCCGCGTTCGGTTTCGCTGAGGTTCGGGCCTTTGGCCCAGGCTTGGTCGAGCAGGTCGGCAGCGCGCTCCACCAGCAGGCGCACGCCTTCCAGTGCGACCCAGAATTCGCCGTAGTGATGCAGTACGTAAGGGTCCCTGCGCACATCTTCGGCCGAGGATTTATGCCAGGCGCGGGTTTCGGTGAGGGTGTAATTGCGCGCTTCCTCGAAGGCGCCTTCGGCAATGCCGAGAAACATGTGGGTGAACGTCAGTTGGGCGATCAACGGGCGCAGGCAGGCGAAGGGTGTGCTCAGCGGTCCCGGATCGAGCAGCAGCTCGGATTCTTCGACGCGCACCCGTTCGAAGCTGGCGCTGCCGCTGTCGGTCTGGCGCTGGCCGATATTGTTCCAATCATTGTGCAAGGTGATGCCGCTGCGCCCGCTGGGGATCGCTGCGATCAGCAGTTTGCCACCGGCGGATTCGTCCACCGCCGAAGCGATCAGCATTTCAGAGTCGCTGGCGCCGGAGCAGAAGCTCTTTTTGCCGGAGAACTCGCGCCAGCCGCCGAAATCCTTGACCACGGTGCGCGTGTCCAGCGGGTTGAGGGCGTTGCCCCAGAACCAGTTTTTGCGCGCGGTCTGTTCGAACCAGGGTTGCCATTGGTCCGGGCGTGAAAACAGGCGCACGGTGGCGAGCATCAGGTGGTGAAAACCGAAGACATGGGCGATGGAGCTGTCGACCTTGGCGAATTCACGCACGATACCCAGGGTGTCGCTCCAGCGTGCGCCGAGGCCACCGTACTGGGTGGGAATGCTCAGGGCCAGCAGGCCGCTCTGGCGCAGGGCGTCGCGTTCAGCCTTGGGTGTGCCGCCGCGTTCGTCACGTTCGACGGCGGTGAGGGCGAAGTCGGCGGCCAGCAGTCTGGCGGTCTGCAAGGGGGACGGCAGGACGCTGTGGGGTTTGGCGGTCACACGGTGTTCCTCATTGATCTCAAGCTTTGGTCGGCAACACATCGTTGGCAATCATTTCGCCAAAGGGGCCCGTGAGGTTGGTGATGCCGTGGCCGGCAAGGCTGGCATAGGGTTCCGGTAGCAACGGGAACACCAGCTCGGCGAAGCGATAGGCTTCTTCCAGGTGCGGGTAGCCGGAGAAAATGAAGCTCTCGATCCCCAGGTCCGCGTATTCCTTGATGCGTTCGGCCACTTGTTGCGGGTTGCCCACCAGCGCGGTGCCGGCCCCGCCACGCACCAGGCCGACGCCGGCCCACAGGTTGGGGGCGATTTCCAGGTTGTCACGGCGCCCGTCGTGCAGGGCGGCCATGCGGCGTTGGCCTTCGGAATCAAAGCGCGAAAAGGATTTTTGCGCGGCGGCGATGGTTTCGTCGCTGATGTGCTCGATCAGCTTGTCGGCGGCTTTCCAGGCGTCTTCTGCGGTCTCGCGCACGATCACATGCAGGCGGATGCCGAACTTCACGGTGCGCCCGTGGCGTGCGGCGCGCTCACGCACATCCGCGAGTTTTTCCGCAACGGCGGCGGGTGGTTCGCCCCAGGTCAGGTACACGTCCACCTGCTCGGCGGCGAGGTCGTGGGCGGCGTCGGAGGATCCACCGAAGTACAGCGGCGGGTAAGGCTTCTGCACCGGCGGGTAAAGGGCCTTGGCGTTTTGCACGCGCAGGTGCTTGCCTTCGAAATTCACCGATTCGCCCTGCAACACACGGCGCCAGATACGTAGGAATTCGTCGGAGACTTCGTAGCGTTCGGCGTGGTCGAGGAAACTGCCGTCGCCACGGTTTTCGTCGGGGTCGCCGCCGGTCACCACGTTGATCAGCAGGCGGCCATTGGACAGGCGATCGAGGGTCGCCGCCATGCGCGCCGAGACAGTCGGCGAAATGATGCCCGGACGAATCGCCACCAGGTAACGCAGGCGTTCGGTCAGCGGCACCAAGGCCGAGGCGATGACCCAGGAGTCTTCGCACGAGCGCCCGGTAGGAATCAGCACGCCGTGGTAGCCCAGGCTGTCAGCTGCCTGGGCGACTTGTTTCAGATAATTGAGGGTGACCGGCCGTGCACCCTGCGTGGTGCCCAGGTAATGACCGTCGCCGTGCGTTGGCAGAAACCAGAAAACATCCATGACCAATCCTTAAGCGATTTTCAGCAGAGAGGGGGAGTGCGCGGCGAACAAAGGCGCTGCGCGTTCTGCCGCCAGTTGAATACGGGCTTTCAGTAATTCGCTGGTTATTTGGTAGTCGGTGAAGTCGGCCTCGGTGGCGTACACACCGATCGGCAGGGTCAGCGCCTGGAAAAAGCTGAACAGCGGACGCAGTTGGTGGTCGAGGACCAGCGCGTGGCGTTCGCTGCCGCCGGTTGCCGCCAGGAGCACGGGGGTGTTGATCAGCGCATTGAGGCCGACCAGGTCGAACAGGTGCTTGAGCAGGCCCGGGTAGGAACCGCGATAGACCGGCGCGGCGACGATCAGCAAGTCGGCCTGTTCGATGGCCAACAGTTGCGCTTCGACTTCTGCGGGCAGTTCATCACGGGACAGCGCACCGCCCAGCGGCCGGGCGATATCGCCCAGCTCGATCAGGGTGGCCTGGATCGGCAGCAAGGTAGCCAGCTCAGCCAGCACCGCCTGGGTCAACACCAGGGTACGGGACGGGCGCCAGGTTCCGCCGGAGAGGGCAACAACATTCAGGGGACGGGTCATGAACAGTTCCTTTTTCAACAGTGGTTCATAGCAGGTGGAGTGCAACCGCTTGAGCAAGAGCTGTACCAACGGGTGCAAGCCTTGATCGACGCGGGTTGCAGGCTCACTGCTGAAAAATGCCGGTGTTGGCTGCCTGGTGATTTGTTGATTGGCTGTTGCCAGGGCAACAGTTGCGTGGGCAACAGTGCCAGGCGGTGTAGTCCCTTTATAGAGGGTTGTATTTATTCCGTAAATTAACGTATTTCCATATTTATAGATCATAAGGAAATATAAAGGCTCTGCTATCGAAGGTGCGTTGGCGGTTGATAGCAACTATCAAGGCAGGTGATTTTTCACCATCAAGGGGCCGGAGTAGCCTGTGTTCATTGACTCGAAACCTCCTTCGCAGGGCCACCACCATGAACCGATTCCTCGCTGTTTCCTTATTGATTGTCAGCTCAGTCCTTGCCGGATGTGCGACTCATCCTTCGCCTGAATTGCGTCCTTACACCGCAGAAGAAACCAAGCAGTTGGCCCTTGAAGCATTGAGCCGTCGTGGTTTGTCGTTTGACGAATATCAACAGCAGCGCGCCGCGCTGACCGGCCAGCCACAGAAACCCTTCGACTTTGATAGCAAGGGCGAAATGAATGCCGAACGCAGCGTGACCCTGCATGGTCGTCCCAGTTGAACCCGCGCCCAGCGACAAAAAGCCCGAGGTTATCCACAAGGATCCTCGGGCTTTTTGTTTGCCATGGAGCGACTTCAGCCTGTTAAGCTGAATTTCAGGAGCGTTCCTACGCACATTTACATAAAGTGGTCCTTCTTTAATGGCGTGTGATCGGTTAAACCTGACGACCTCTGTCCCGGTCCGTGCCCCTGAGACGCTGCTCTCGGGAACCTGCTCTGCGAGTTTCTAACGTCATGAATAAACGTCCGTTGTATTTCGACTATGCCGCCACCACCCCGGTGGACGAGCGGGTCATCCAGGTGATGGTCGAGTGTCTGGGCTTCAACGCCAATTTCGGTAACCCCGCGTCCAGTTCCCATGCGTTCGGCCAGGCGGCCCGGCAGACGGTCGAACAGGCGCGTCGTCAGGTGGCCGGGCTGGTCGGTGCCAACCCGGACCAAATCGTCTGGACCTCCGGCGCCACCGAATCCAACAACCTTGCGATCAAAGGCGTGGCCCAGGCGCGGGGCGTGGCGGGTGGGCATATCATTACCAGCCAGATCGAACACAAGGCCACCCTGGATACCGCGCGACAATTGCAGGAAGCCGGCGTGGCCGTGACCTACCTGGTGCCGGACGCCGATGGCTTGATCAGCGCCGATGCCGTCAGCGAAGCCTTGCGCGAGGACACCTTCCTGGTGTCGTTAATGCTGGTGAACAACGAGCTCGGCACCCTCAACGATATCCCTGCCATCGGTGCCCGCGTGCGTGAACACGGCGCGTTGTTGCATGTGGATGCGGCGCAAGGGGCGGGTAAGGTGGCGATCGATCTGGCGCAGTGGCCGGTGGATCTGATGTCGTTTTCCGCGCACAAACTCTATGGCCCCAAAGGTATCGGTGCTTTGTACGTCGGTCCGCGGGCGCAGCAGAAGGTCCTGGCGCAGATTCACGGTGGCGGCCACGAGGGTGGCTTGCGTTCCGGCACCCTGGCGACCCATCAGATTGCTGGCATGGGCACCGCGTTCGCCTTGGCGGCGGCGTCTTTCTCTGAAGAAAAGGCGGTGATTGTGGCTCTGCGCCAGCGCCTGCTCGACCAGTTGGAGTCGGTGGCCGGTGTGCGCCTCAATGGCAGCGCTACACAGCGTATTCCCCATACCCTGAGCCTCACGTTCAGTGAAGGCGAATTCAACGCCGCGGCGTTGAGCGCGGGGATCGCGTTTTCTGCGACCTCGGCCTGCAACTCGGCCAGCAATGCACCGTCCCATGTGCTGCTCGCCCTGGGCCATGATGCACGCAGCGCCAGCCGCACCATTCGCTTGAGCCTCGGCCGGTTTACCACTGAACAGGATATCGACCAGGCGGTGCAACTGATCAAGGCGGCCCTCGCCAGCGCACCGGCGTTCTGGGCGGTCTGATTCATTTATCGCGACACATAACAATTATTCGTGGTTAGCAGGAGACACAATGAGTACGCAGCCCTTGACCCATGGAACGGTTCCCCAGCGCCTGGCGCATACCCGTGAACTGATGAGCCGCGAGGGTATTCATGCCCTGCTGGTGCCGTCGGCCGACCCGCACTTGTCCGAGTACTTGCCGGGTTACTGGCAGGGGCGGCAATGGCTGTCGGGGTTTCATGGCTCGGTGGGAACGCTGATTGTCACTGCGGATTTCGCCGGTGTGTGGGCCGATAGCCGTTACTGGGAACAGGCGACCAAGGAACTCAAGGGCAGCGGCATCGAATTGGTGAAGCTGCAGCCGGGCCAACCCGGGCCGCTGGAGTGGCTGGCCGAGCAAACGCCGGAAGGTGGTGTGGTGGCGGTGGATGGTGCGGTCATGGCCGTGGCTTCGGCGCGTACCCTGGGCGGTAAGCTGGCGGAGCGCGGCGCGCGCTTGCGTACCGATATCGACCTGCTTGATGAAGTCTGGCATGACCGTCCGGCATTGCCGAACCAGCCGATCTATCAACACCTGCCACCGCAGGCTACTGTCAGCCGTATTGAAAAACTCGCTTCGCTGCGTGCTGCCTTGAAAGAGAAGGGCGCCGACTGGCATTTCATCGCGACCCTGGATGACATTGCCTGGCTGTTCAACCTGCGTGGTGGTGACGTTTCGTTCAACCCGGTGTTTGTGTCCTTTGCGTTGATCAATCAACACCAGGCCACGCTGTTTGTGGCACTGAGCAAAGTCGACGCCGAGTTGCGGGCTGTGCTGGAGCAGGATGGCGTGACGCTGCGCGACTACAGCGAAGTGGCGGATGCATTGCGCGCGGTGCCGGCGGGCGCCAGTCTGCAGGTCGACCCGGCGCGCGTTACCGCGGGTTTGCTGGAAAATCTCGATGCCGGCGTCAAGCTGGTCGAAGGCCTCAACCCGACCACATTGGCCAAGTCCCGCAAGAGCCTGGCCGACGCAGAACATATCCGCCAAGCCATGGAGCAGGATGGCGCAGCGCTGTGCGAGTTTTTCGCCTGGCTGGACAGTGCGCTGGGCCGTGAACGCATCACCGAGTTGACCATCGACGAACACCTGACCGCTGCACGCAGCCGCCGCCCTGGTTATGTGTCGTTGAGTTTCAACACCATTGCGGCCTACAACGCCAACGGCGCGATGCCGCATTACCACGCCACTGAAGAAGAGCACGCGCTGATCGAAGGCGATGGCCTGCTGCTGATTGATTCGGGTGGCCAGTATCTGGGCGGCACCACGGATATCACGCGGATGGTGCCGATCGGCACGCCGAGTGACGAGCAGAAGCGGGACTGCACCCGGGTGCTCAAGGGCGTGATTGCCTTGTCCCGTGCCCACTTTCCGAAAGGGATCCTGTCGCCGCTGCTGGATGCGATTGCCCGCGCGCCGATCTGGGCGGAAGGCGTGGACTACGGCCACGGTACTGGCCACGGTGTAGGCTATTTCCTCAACGTGCATGAGGGCCCACAAGTGATTGCCTACCAGGCGGCTACCGCGCCGCAAACGGCGATGCAAGCGGGGATGATCACCTCCATTGAACCGGGTACTTACCGTCCAGGCCGTTGGGGCGTGCGTATCGAGAATCTGGTGTTGAACCGCGAAGCGGGCAAGACCGAGTTCGGTGAGTTTCTCAAGTTCGAAACCCTGACCTTGTGCCCGATCGACACGCGCTGCCTGTTGCCATCGTTGCTCACGGCAGACGAGCGTGAGTGGTTCAACGCTTACCACACTGAGGTGCGCAAGCGTTTGAGCCCATTGCTCAGCGGTGCCGCGCTGGAGTGGTTGCAGGTACGCACTGCGGCTATCTGATTACCTGCCAGGCAGTAACGTGCCAGGGCGTTTTGGCCATCAAGCTCTAACTCAACGCTTCGCGCACAAATTCCAGACGGTCCTGACCGAAGAACAGCTGGTTGCCTACAAACATACTGGGGGCACCGAACACGCCGCGTTGAACGGCCTGTTCGGTGTTGTCCTTCAAGGCAGCCTTAACGGTTTCGTCATTGGCCAAATTCAGGATTTCATTGGCGGCAAATCCGTATTCAGTGAGTACGGCAGCCACGACGGCGGGGTCTCCCAAGTGACGGCCTTCGACCCAAAGGGCATGGAACAGGCAATCAACGAAGTCCAGGAAACGCTCAGGCTGGTGCAATTGGATGCCGGTGACCGCTCGCATCAACACCAGCGTATTGATGGGGAAGTGCGGGTTGAACCGGAGCGGTACGTTGTAGCGCCGGGCGTAACGCGCCAGGTCATCGAGCATGTAGCGACCCTTTGCAGGAACGGTGATTGGAGAGGCGTTACCGGTGGCCTTGAACACGCCGCCCAATAACATGGGTTTATACACAAGCTGTGTATCGGTTGCCTCGCACAATGCCGGTAGCTGGGTGTAGGCCAGGTAGGTGGCGGGGCTGCCCAGGTCAAAGAAGAATTCCAGGGTTTTACGCATGGTCGATGCTCGCTGCTTATTGTTATGGGGGCGTGCTTACCAGGGTTCATTCCAGGGGCGCAGGTCCAGTTCAAAGGTCCAGGCATCGCGTGGCTGGCTGTGGAGGTGCCAATAGTTATCGGCGATATGCTCGGGGCTGAGGATGCCGTCCTGGTCTTTGAGTGCGTATTTCTGCGGGAAATTGTCGCGAATGAAGTCGGTGTCAATGGCGCCATCGATCACGACATGGGCGACATGGATGTTCCTGGGACCCAGTTCCCGCGCCATGCTTTGCGCGAGGGCCCGAATCCCGTGCTTGGCCCCGGCGAAGGCGGCAAAACCTGCGCCGCCGCGCAATCCGGCGGTGGCGCCGGTAAACAGGATGGTGCCTCGATTGCGCGTGACCATGCGCTTGGCCACTTCGCGTGCGTTCAGAAAACCGGAGAAGCAGGCCATCTCCCAGATCTTGAAATACTTGCGCGCGGTTTCTTCCAGGATGCTGCACGGCACATTGGCGCCGATATTGAACACAAAGGCTTCAATCGGACCCAGCTCAGTTTCGATCTGTTCGATCAGCGCGATGACGTCTTCTTCTTTACGCGCATCACAGGTAAACCCATGGGCTTCGCCGCCCACTGCGTTAATACTGTCCACCAGCGGCTGTAACTTATCGGCGCTGCGGCGGCTGACGCAGGCCACATAGCCTTCGCGGGCGAAGCGTCTGGCAATGGCGCCGCCGGTTGCATCACCGGCGCCCACTACCAATACGATTTTTTTGTTGTGTGTCATGGGAACTCCGTTGGCTCGATGGTAGAGCAGGAGTTTAGACGCCGTGTCGCGAAGGGCCGGATTTGTATCCGGATTTGATAGGAGCAGTCAGAGATGACTGCTCATTCGATTACTTACAGATGACGATCATACTGCGGCTGGTGTAGCCGGCAGGGTTGAGGCCGAATGGGTAGTCCCCAGGTTCCTCAGAATTGTCACCGGACTTTGCGATTACTCGGTAGCCCTTGGCGCCACAGGAGTTGGTCGCACTGGTGTAGCACTGCTCCCAGGAAGAGGACAGGCCGGAACAGTTGATATGCAACCCTTTTTTGCCACGTTTCACTTCTGTCTTGGTGGTCGCGGCACAACCAGCAACGGCCATGACCATTAACAGTATTAAAATTCGCTTCATTCCTATCCTTAATAGCCGCCTTGCAACGCTAGAGGCCGGCTCTACTCGCTTTCGGGTGTAGCGTTCGCGCTGTCCTTGTCGAAATTCTCCATGAATGACATTCGTTTACGGCTTAAACATGGCCTAAATGTGCGGTAAATACCAGAGCTACATTCAAACAGACTTCAATCCGAGGCAACCAGTGGCTTTGGTTCGCTGCGCATCGTTACCGTGGCACCTACGGAGGCCAAAATGATGCAAGTGATTGCCAGCCACTGGGCGAAGGACAAGTGCTCGTGCAGGAATAACAGGCCGGAAAGCGCGCCGAAAGCGGGCTCAATGCTCATAAGGGTGCCGAAGGTTCGGGCAGGGAGGCGCGTCAGTGCAACCATTTCCAAGGTGTAGGGCAGGGCGGTGGACAGAATGGCGACGCCGATGGCGATCGGGATCAGTGCGGGAGTCAGCAATGCGCTGCCTGCGTGGACGATGCCGATAGGTGCAACAAACAATGCGGCGATCATCACCCCGAGGGCGGCGGTCTGGACGCCGTTGTCATTCCCTGCTTTCTGACCATACAGAATGTAGAGTGCCCAGCAGACGCCTGCTCCCAGCGCGTAGGCTGCCCCCAGCAAGTCGATGCCGCTGCTGGCCTCGCCCATCGGGATCAACAAGAGAAGGCCGATGATGGCGAGGGCAATCCACAGGAAGTCGACTGCGCGCCGAGAGGCGTAAATGGCCACCGCGAGGGGGCCGGTGAATTCCAGGGCGACCGCAATCCCCAGGGGCACGCTGCGCAATGACATATAGAAGAGAAAGTTCATGCCACCCAACGCCATCCCGTAGACGATGACGGTACGTAAGGACTTGGAGGTCAGTTTGGCGCGCCACGGGCGCAACAAAAGCAGCATGATCATGCTGGCGAAAATCAGGCGCAGTGCCGTTGTGCCTTGTGCGCCAACGACAGGGAACATGCTCTTGGCCAGCGAGGCGCCGGACTGGATAGAGGCCATGGCGATCAACAGCAGGCCGACAGGGAACAGTGTCGAGGCCAGGCTGCGGGGGGAGGTGGTCATTGGGGAATTCGTCCGAAGTCATATAAAAGAAGCAAGAGCGCTATGATGCGCAACTGTTTGGTGATGAGCAATATATTGCTCAATTATCCTTTTTGATGCGTTATACAGGACGGACTTTGAGTGTTTCAGGCTCTTTGATAGAAAAACCAAATTAAGGGTTGACGGCAGATTCTGGAAGTCTATAATTCGCCCCACTTCCGGCGCAGTCGAAACGGAAAACTCCTTGGTAAACAAAGAGTTACGCAGAATTCGACAGCGACTTGCTTCAGTTCATTGGAGCCCAGAAGGAGTTGATAGGGTAGTGTTGTCTGGCTCTATTAATGTTTCGATCTTCTCGGTCGAAAGCGGAGAAAAAGAGGTGTTGACAGCAGCGTGTAACGCTGTAGAATTCGCCTCCCGCTAACGAGAGATCGGAAGCGCAAGTGGTTGAAGTTGTTGAAGAAATCTTCGAAAACTTCTGAAAATAATCACTTGACAGCAAATGAGGCTGCTGTAGAATG
>NZ_FOIH01000023.1:0-2500 GCF_900111535.1 Pseudomonas sp. NFR09 | reverse complement strand
AGCCCTGGGGCAGGGCGGCAGTGTCAGTGACGCGCTGAAAAATGCCTTGTTCAACACCTTGGCGGCGGCCAGTTTCAACCTGGTAGGGGACTACAGATTCGGAGACTGCGGTATTAACCGAAAAAAATGTTATCGAAGGAACGGTTAAGGGCGCTGCACCAAAAGTGGCGGCAGAGGGAAAGGTAGGAGGTCAGACCTTCCAAGACGTCAATCAAACCGCTCATCCACTCAACGAGGCGGACCCGAAAATACCTTCGTTGATCACGGATAGGATTGCAGATAAAGCCGCTAAGAATCCTGGAAAACTTTATCCAAACGGAAATATGAAAGATGCCCACGCTGAAATCGGTGTGATCCAGCAAGCATATAGCTCCGGTAAAACTGCCGGAGCGGACATGTCTATGACAGTCGCAGGGAAAGATGTTTGCGGATTCTGCAAAGGTGACATAGCTGCTGCCGCAGAAAAGGCTGAGTTGAAATCTTTAACCGTAAGAGCTATAGATGATAAAACAGGACTTCCGAAAAACTATTACTGGGAGTCAGGTATGAAGTCTATTAAGGAGAAAAAATAGATGATCATCGGAGGGTATACCCTTAGTCCTGAGCATGGCAGATCGCAAATCCCTCTAATTGATCAGCCGACCATGGAAGAGGTAAGGTCCATTATATTTGAATATAGTAAAGTCGACGGTGTCGTTTCGTTGTCTATTTCCCCAGCACCTGAAGCCGGACCTTACGAAATCAATCTTTATGCTGAATCCGGAAATTATATTCTGATGCTGAACCAATACCTTGATGATGGTGAGCATGTTGTGCGTACTCTTAACAATACGTCGGCTGGAGCAAAGTTGGTTGATGTTTTGGGCGATTACTATCCGGCGAGTGTTGTCACAAGAAATATAGATATCGTTATTTCTTGTTTTCAAGAATTTTTGAGGTCCGGTGATGTGTATATTGGTGGTCTGACCCCGATTTCCCTAGGTATTCACCGCAGAGCGGCTGGTATAACGTAGGAGCCGAAAGAAATGGATATTTCCCGCTTGTTGATTTTCAGAATGGTAATACGCTCGTTAGTCTGAAATCTGTAGATACGGCAGGAAGTACGTGGTTAGGCCGAATGCAAGATCATATTATCGACTTAGGAAAAAATGGCGCGAAAGTCGATGGTGTACCAGCAAATATGGTGCTTGATCTGCGAGTTCAGCCTGGCGGTTCGGCTGCTGCTAAATCGCTTATCGAATTCGGACGTGAATATAATGTCAAAGTGGTTGTTAAAGAGTTCAAGTGAGACCTGAAAAAATGAAGCGATTTAAGTTTGTTTTTGATGTCGAGTCGATCAGTGGTTTGCAGATGCTGGCCTTGGTTGAGAAGCTTCTAAATAAGTTTTCCTCCCCCACGGTGTTTTTTCTGCAGGGGGTTAAGATTGATATTAAAACGCTTGAAAAGAAAATATTGAAAAAAAAATCTTGGCCGAGTGGTTTAATGTCTAGCGGGTTTGAGCTCCGATTCGGGTTGCTTCCAGCACTGGGTTATTGCTTTTTGGTACTAGAAGAATCAGAGGGTCATAGTAATACTAAGCTGAAAGAGGAAATAGGGCCTTTTCTCAGCGTTGAAGGTTTTATTCAGGCATGGGTTTCTGATGTCGAATATGATTTTTGGCAGAACGCTACAGACCCTCTAGAGTATGAATGCGTGGGGCGCCCTCTTTCAGGTCTTCCAATGAAGTCAAATGGTTTACCTCCCCCCTTGGATCAAATGGAAATTGATACCTCAGGGAATCCTGGCCGTAACGTGCCCAGGCAAGGATATATTGAAGCGATTGGAAGCACTATGTGGCTAGGAAACCTCTTCTGGGAGAGAGCTGGTGTGGATAGATTTGCCAGCATTTCGTTGTTGGAAAGCCAGGGATTTAAAGTTTATGAGTGTGGTAGGTTTTTAAAAGTTGTAACGTCTGATAAGGTTTTTTCTGATGGTTCAACCCTAGAAAAACAACGTGCTCTCAGGCGGATTTTATTTGGATTAAATTGACATTTTAGTTGGTGCTAAAGGAGTGCTTGTTTCAACTAGAGAGGCAGTTCCAGGTCCAACGAAATTTATGAGTGACGCCGATCAGTTTTTTAAAAAAGGTAAACGGGGTCAGACCCTGAGGGACTGCAATCGACTAACCTCAATAAAAATCTGGGATCAAAAAATGGTGAGGGGTGCTTACCCTATGAGGCAAGTAAGATTGGTGTAGAACAGGCTAAGGCAATGGTTAAGGTAATTCTATAGATCGCTACATCTGTGAGCCCATTAATCCCCAGTTCAACCGTTCGAGGTAATTACGATCTTGTTCATGTACACAGCTCCAAGACTAATAACACTGCAAGCTTAAGGGTGCTGCCGGACGGGAAATAGGAGTTTCGGGTAAACGGGGTCAGACCCTGAGGGACTGAACAAAGCCCTGGGGCAGGGCGGCAGTGTCAGTGACGCGCTGAAAAATGCCTTGTTCAACACCTTG
>NZ_FOIH01000026.1:0-1423 GCF_900111535.1 Pseudomonas sp. NFR09 | reverse complement strand
TAATGCTGTTCACTTAAGCATTTGAGTCCCGGCCGGGCTTTATAGAGAATCCGATGTCAGACTCCTGGCATCGGATTTTTTTATGCCCATTCAGCAGCAGTTGCTCGACCTCGGCGATCTCTTCAACTTTTCTGACCTGAGCACCTTCACTCAGAACATCCCAATCGAGTGGGTAGCGAGTGCGCTGAACCTTTCGGTGCAAGCCACCATACGGCGGCGCCGCTTGCCGAGTGACCAAGTTCTTTGGCTGGTTCTGGGCATGGCTTTGTTTCGTGATGAGCCCGTCCACGAGGTCGCCAGGCGTTTGAATATCTGCGCGCAAGGCTTGGCTTCTGATCAGTTGCTGGCTCGAAGCGGAGTAACTGAAGCTCGCAAACGGCTAGGCGCTGACCCCGTCGAATCGCTGTTCCGTCAGACCGGTAAGCATTGGGGCAACGAGCGCTATGAGGCAGATGACTGGAACGGTCTACAAGTCTTCGCGGTGGACGGTGCATTGCTGCGAACCCCTGATTCACCCGAGCTCAGAGAGCATTTTGGCTCCGGCAATACCGGCACCGACCGTCAGACTCCGTTTCCGATGCTGCGGCTCGTTGCACTGATGAATGTCCGCTCGCATGTCATCCTCGATGCGCAGCTCAGCCCTTTTCGGGGCAGTGAAATGCGGTTGGCCGAAACGTTTCTGGGGCAAATTCCAGACAATTCAATCACCTTGTTCGACAAAGGCTTCTGGGGCGCGGATCTACTGCTAAGCGTGGTTGGCGGCGGTGCGAACCGACACTGGCTGACACCTGCTCGCAAGAATTTGGTCATGGAGGAAGTGGAGCGCTACGGCGAGCATGATCGTCTTGTGCGGATGAAAGTTTCTCCTCAGGCACGCAAACGAAATCCTGAGCTGCCCTTGAGTTGGGAAGTGCGTGAAGTTAGCTATGAAAGCCATGGGAAAGTGAGGTCGCTGCTTACCTCTCTGCCTGTCGAGGGCTATGACACAGCAGCTGTAGCTGAGCTGTACCTGGAGCGGTGGGAAATTGAGCTGGGCTTCAGGGATATCAAAAGCTCGATGCAACAGAACGCGGTAACGCTGCGCAGTAAGAAGGTCGAGCTGATTTATCAGGAGGTCTGGGGGCTTTTGCTGGCTTACAACATTATTCGTCGGGAGGCCAGCCAGGCCGCTGTAGCATTCGGCCGCGCACCTTCAGATATACGGTTCAAGCCAGCCTGCCAGTACATAGCGGTACAGTTGATCGTGATGGCAGCAGCGAACCCGGTATCAGCAACAGGAAGGAGGCTAAGCGAGCTGAGGGGAGGAGTAGGAGGAATGTTTCTGGATCACCGCCCAAGGCCAGGAAGGCCAAGGACGGTGAAGATTTCCAAAACCCGGTACCCAGTGGACCGTAAGGCTGCTCCGCTTAAGTGAACAGCATTA
>NZ_FOIH01000027.1:0-1223 GCF_900111535.1 Pseudomonas sp. NFR09 | reverse complement strand
TTTCGTCTTCACACACCGCAATCTGATGCTCGTTAGAGTAGTCAAATTGCTTGGGTGTTATATGGTCAAGCCTCACGGGCAATTAGTATTGGTTAGCTCAACGCCTCACAGCGCTTACACACCCAACCTATCAACGTCGTAGTCTTCGACGGCCCTTCAGGGAACTCAAGGTTCCAGTGAGATCTCATCTTGAGGCTAGTTTCCCGCTTAGATGCTTTCAGCGGTTATCTATTCCGAACATAGCTACCCGGCAATGCCACTGGCGTGACAACCGGAACACCAGAGGTTCGTCCACTCCGGTCCTCTCGTACTAGGAGCAGCCCCTCTCAAATCTCAAACGTCCACGGCAGATAGGGACCGAACTGTCTCACGACGTTCTAAACCCAGCTCGCGTACCACTTTAAATGGCGAACAGCCATACCCTTGGGACCGGCTTCAGCCCCAGGATGTGATGAGCCGACATCGAGGTGCCAAACACCGCCGTCGATATGAACTCTTGGGCGGTATCAGCCTGTTATCCCCGGAGTACCTTTTATCCGTTGAGCGATGGCCCTTCCATACAGAACCACCGGATCACTAAGACCTACTTTCGTACCTGCTCGACGTGTCTGTCTCGCAGTCAAGCGCGCTTTTGCCTTTATACTCTACGACCGATTTCCGACCGGTCTGAGCGCACCTTCGTACTCCTCCGTTACTCTTTAGGAGGAGACCGCCCCAGTCAAACTACCCACCATACACTGTCCTCGATCCGGATAACGGACCTGAGTTAGAACCTCAAAGTTGCCAGGGTGGTATTTCAAGGATGGCTCCACGCGAACTGGCGTCCACGCTTCAAAGCCTCCCACCTATCCTACACAAGCAAATTCAAAGTCCAGTGCAAAGCTATAGTAAAGGTTCACGGGGTCTTTCCGTCTAGCCGCGGATACACTGCATCTTCACAGCGATTTCAATTTCACTGAGTCTCGGGTGGAGACAGCGCCGCCATCGTTACGCCATTCGTGCAGGTCGGAACTTACCCGACAAGGAATTTCGCTACCTTAGGACCGTTATAGTTACGGCCGCCGTTTACCGGGGCTTCGATCAAGAGCTTCGCGTTAGCTAACCCCATCAATTAACCTTCCGGCACCGGGCAGGCGTCACACCCTATACGTCCACTTTCGTGTTTGCAGAGTGCTGTGTTTTTAATAAACAGTCGCAGCGGCCTGGTATCTTCGACCGGCATG